>JAIBCE010000178.1 GCA_019694315.1 Sandaracinaceae bacterium | reverse complement strand
TCGCGCGCGATCGCGACGTCCGCGACTGGCTCGCGCGCGGGATCCGGCTCGAGAACGCCGACGGCGCGCGCCTGTCGCGCGCGACCGACGCCACCACCGAGCGGCTCGACGACGCCGACGCCCCGCGCCTCGGCATCGAGCGCGCGATGCGCTGCGCGCACGCGCGCCGGCTCTGGCTCGCGGACGACACGATCTTCGCGAACGACGCGCAGCACGAGGCGTTCGTGCGCATGCGCTTCGGCGAGGGCACCGAGACCGCCGTCCTGCGACGCGGCCTGCAGCGCCTCGAGCTCGGGGCGCCGGCGTCGCTGCCGAGCTTGCTCGGGACCTTCGCGTGGGAGGGCGTCCGCCACCTCGCGACCGGCTACGACCACCTCCTCTTTCTCCTCTCGCTCCTCCTCACCTCGGGCGAGCGCGCGGTGAAGGAGGGCCAGCGCCGCGCGGTGCGCGACGTGGGCTGGGTGGTCACGGCCTTCACGATCGGCCACAGCGTGACGCTGCTCGCGGCGGCCCTGGGCTGGGTCGTGCTGCCATCGCGCCTGGTCGAGACGGTGATCGCCGCCTCCATCGTGCTCGTGGCGGTCCTCAACTACGTGCGGCCCGACGCACGCGCGCAGATGCCCTGGATCGCGCTCGTCTTCGGGCTCGTGCATGGCTTCGGCTTCTCCGGTGTGCTCGCGGAGCTGGGCCTGCCGACGCGGGCGCGCGTGCTCTCGCTCCTGTCCTTCAACGTGGGCATCGAGCTCGCGCAGATCGCGGCGGTGCTCATCGCCATCGGCCCGCTGACGTGGCTCGCGCGCAAGCCCGGCTACCGCACCTACGTGGTGAAGGGCGGCTCGATCGTGATCGGCCTGCTCGCCTCCACCTGGATGATCGAGCGGGCCTTCGGCTGGGGCTGACGACCGTCGGTGCCGCGAAGATCCGCGAACGCGCGGGCCCCTCTGGACGCGGAAAAACCGGGGCGCTACAAGCCGCGCCGCAACGCACGGAGGCCGCGATGATCGAAGAGTTCGACGACGGGCAGCTCGACGATCACTTCCACGACCAGTGCGGTGTGTTCGGCATCTGGGGCGCCCGCGAGGCCTCGAACCTGGCGTACCTCGGCCTGCACGCGCTGCAGCACCGCGGACAAGAGAGCGCGGGCATCGTCTCGAGCGACGGCGGGCGCCTCTTCGCGCACCGCGCGCTCGGCCTCGTGCAGGACTGCTTCAGCGAGACGACCCTCACGAACCTGCCGGGCGACCGCGCGATCGGCCACGTCCGCTACAGCACCGCGGGCGGCGCGGGCCTCAAGAACGCGCAGCCGATCGCGGTCGACTTCGCCGCCGGCTCCATCGCGGTCGCGCACAACGGCAACTTCACGAACTTCGACGACGCCAAGGCACGCCTCGAGGCGCAGGGCTCCATCTTCCAGAGCTCGAGCGACACCGAGGTCGTCGTGCACCTCGTGGCCCGCAGCCGCGCCAAGACGAACGTGGAGCGCATCGTCGAGGCGCTCGCGCAGATGCAGGGCGCCTTCTCGATGCTCTTCCTCACCACCGACGAGCTCGTCGCGGTGCGCGACCCCTACGGCTTCCGTCCGCTCTGCATGGGCATCCTCAAGGATGCGCACGTCTTCGCGAGCGAGCCGCCCGCCTTCGAGCTGATCGGCGCCGAGTACCTCCGCGATCTCGAGCCCGGCGAGATGGTCGTCGTGAACCGCGCGGGCGTGACGAGCAGCCGCCCCTTCGAGCCCAAGCCCCAGCGCTCGTGCATCTTCGAGCACGTCTACTTCGCGCGCCCCGACTCGATGCTCGGCGGGGTGAGCGTGTACGAGGCCCGCAAGCGGCTCGGGACGATCCTCGCGGAGGAGCAGCCCTGCGAGGTGGACGTGGCGATCGCGGTGCCCGACAGCGGCGTCGCGTCCGCCATGGGCTTCGCGGCGCGCCTCGGGGTGCCCTACGACATGGGCCTCATCCGCAGCCACTACGTGGGCCGCACCTTCATCGAGCCCGCGCAGTCGATCCGTCACTTCGGCGTGAAGCTCAAGCTCTCGCCCGTACGCAAGGTGCTCGAGGGCAAGCGCGTCGCCGTGATCGACGACTCGATCGTGCGCGGCACCACGAGCCGCAAGATCGTGAAGATGCTGCGCGACGCGGGCGCCAAGGAGGTGCACCTCCGCATCAGCTCGCCCCCCACGCGCTGGCCCTGCTTCTACGGCATCGACACGCCCTCGCGCGGCGAGCTCATCGCGTCGAGCCACAGCCCGTCCGAGATCGCGAAGTACATCACCAGCGACTCGCTCGGCTATCTCTCCATCGAGGGCCTGCATCGGGCGGTGCTCGGCGGGAACGTCCCCGGCGGAGGCGAGCGCAACGGCTTCTGCGACGCCTGCTTCAGCGGCGAGTATCCCGTGCCCTTCGTCAGCGAGTCGCCCGCGACGGCCAAGCGAGCGCTGCCGCTCGCGTCGGTGTAGAGTCGAGCGCCCATGCGCGCCCTGCCCCTCCGCCCCTGGTCCCGACACGCGAGCTTCGGTCGACACGCGGCGAGCATCGCGATCGCCCTCTTCGGCGTCGCGGGCTGTGGCGGCAGCACCGTGCAGACCGAGACCACGACGCCGGTGCACCCGTACGTGCCCTGCGAGAACACGGCCGAGGTGCGCTTCGCCCCCAACGTCTGCTTCGATCCGGTGGGCTCGCACTGGCACGTCGTGTCGAACGCGCCCGGCGGGCAGTACGAGTTCGAGGTCGAGCTCATGGCGGGCGGGCGCGTGCGCGCCACCGATCATCCGGCGGCGGGCCCGGGCACCGACGAGTGGCTGGTCGAGGACGACGAGCTCCGCATCTTCCTCGCGAACCGCTTCGTCGAGTACCGCGGGCACTTCACGAACGGCAGCGTGGTCGTGGGCGACGCGGCGAACGTGCGCGGCGATCGCTGGGACTGGCGCGCCGATCGCGTGCACCCGGGCGGCCGTTGCCTCGGCAACGAGCTGCTCGCGCACGAAGGCGAGGAGCCGGGCTGCTACTCCGCGGCGGGCTCGCGCTGGACGGTGTCGACGGCCGGCCGCTCGTTCGTGGTGGAGCTCGCGGCCAACGGCACGCTCACGAGCGACGATCCGAGCGACACCACGCCCGGCAACGACACGTGGGAGCAGGAAGGCGCCACGCTTCGATTCCTGTTCGACGCGCGCGCACGCACGTTCGAGGGCACCCTGCAGGCGAGCGATCTGCGCCACGTCTCGGGCACCGTGTCGGGCGGTGGGAGCTTCACCGCCGAGGCGGTTCCCACGTACGCCGCTGCGCCGTATTGAACGAGCGCCCGTCTCGAATCCCCCGTATCGAGGGGGCGTCGCTTGCCTCGCGCGGCCGCGCGGCCATGCTCGCCGCCATGCACGACGAGGACGAGGACGAGCGCGCCGCGCCGGCGACCGACGACGATCCGCAGAACGGTGATCGCTGGGAGGCCGCGCAGGAGGGCGCGGAGCTCCTGCGCGAGGGCGACGTCGCGGGCGCCGTGGCCGAGCTCGAGCGCGTGGTCACGCGCGAGCCTGCCAACGAGTACGCGCACTACTTCCTCGGCGCCGCGCACTTCGAGGCGGGCCGCTTCGATCGCGCGATGAAGGCGTACCTCGGCGCCGTGCAGATCAAGCCTGGCTATCTCGGCGCGCTCGCGGGCGTCGGGCACTGTCTGCGCATGCTCGGCAGGCACGACGACTCGCTGCGCGTTGCCAAGCAGATCCTCCTCAAGAACAAGGACGACGCCGAGGGCCTCCACCTCGCTGGGCTCGCGCACTTCGCGCGCGGTGAGGGCGCGGCGGCCGCGCAGTACCTCGAGCGATTCCTCGCGACCAAGCCCGAGGTCGAGGTCGGGCAGGAGGTCGCGGGCCTGCTCGAGGTCCTCCGCGGGCAGTTCGAGAAGCTCGATCCGGACGCGAATTGAGGTCTGAAAAGGAGGCCAGCGAGCGAGCGCGCCTGTGCCATGCTCGCGCCGCCATGTGGCTCACCGTCCCTTGCTACAACGAGGCCTCGCGGCTCGACGTGAGCGAGGTGGCGCGCCTGCTCGAGGATCGCCGCGTCGATGTGCTCTTCGTGAACGACGGCTCGACGGACGCGACGGCCACGCTGCTGGCCGACGTCTCGCGCCTTCATCCGTCGCGCGTGCGCGTGCTCGACCTCGAGAGGAACGGTGGCAAGGGCGAGGCCGTGCGGCGCGGGATGCTCGAGGCGCTCTCGCTCGGCAGCCCGGTGGTGGGCTACCTCGACGCCGACTTCGCGACGCCGCCGGCGGAGCTCGTGCACCTGCTCGACGAGCTCGAGGCGAGCCGCGCGGCCGTGGTGCTCGGCGCGCGCATCGCGCGTCTCGGCGCGGTGGTGGAGCGCAACCCTGCGCGCCACTACCTCGGCCGCGTGTTCGCGACGGCCGCGTCCACCGTGCTCGACCTCGCCGTCTACGACACGCAGTGCGGGGCCAAGCTCTTCCGCGACACGCCGCAGCTCCGCGCGGCGCTGGCCACGCCGTTCCGCTCGCGCTGGGCCTTCGACGTGGAGCTCATCGGCCGCCTCACCGCGTGCACGCCGCCGCTCACGAAGGATGACTTCGTCGAGGTGCCGCTGCGCGAGTGGCACGACAAGCGCGGCAGCAAGCTCGCCGGGCCCGCGATGCTGAAGGCCGGCCTCGACGTGCTGCGGCTCGGCGCCGACGTGGCGACGCAGGGCAAGCGAGCGTTCTTCCGCCGCGGCTAGTACTGCCGGACGCTCAGGAATCCGATCAGACGTTCACTGGGTCGCGGGCTCGCGAGTGCAGGCGAGCTCTTGCCGGAGAACGCGGGGCGCGTCGGTACTATGGTTGGGCCTGTGAGCGCGCGGCAGATCCTCCACGTGGACATGGACGCGTTCTACGCGTCGGTGGAGCAGCGCGACGATCCGGCGCTGCGCGGAAAGCCCGTGATCGTGGGTGGACCGTCGCTCCGCGGCGTGGTGACCGCGGCCTCGTACGAAGCGCGGCCGTTCGGCGTGCGATCGGCGATGTCGATGGCCGAAGCCCTGCGTCGCTGTCCGCAGGCGATCGTCGTCGCGCCTTCGTTCCGAAAGTACGTCGGCGCGAGCCGCGCGGTGTTCGCGATCTTCCGTCGCTACACGCCGCTCGTGGAGGGCCTGTCGCTCGACGAGGCGTTCCTCGACGTCACGGCGAGTCGCTCGCTCTTCGGCGACGGCGAGACCATCGCGCGTCGCATCAAGGACGAGATCCGCGCCGAGGTGCAGCTCACGGCCTCCGCGGGCGTGGCCTCGTCGAAGTTCGTCGCGAAGATCGCGAGCGATCTCCGCAAGCCCGACGGCCTCGTGGTGGTGCCTGCGGACGACGTGGCTGGCTTCCTCGCGCCGCTACCGATCGAGCGCATGTGGGGCATGGGGCAGAAGAGCGCTCCGCACGCGCACGCGGCGGGGTTTCACACCCTGGGCGATCTCGCCCGCGCCACCGACGCGCAGCTCGAGCGCGCGTTCGGCAACCACGGGCCATCGATGGGCCGGCTCGCGCGGGGTGAGGACACGCGCGAGGTGGAGCCCGAGCGCGACGCGCAGTCGATCGGCGCCGAGGAGACGTTCGAGCGCGACCTCGTGCGTCGCGAGGATCTCGAGCGCGCGCTCCTCGGTCAGAGCGTGCGCGTAGCGCAGCGCCTCTTCGGCGAGGGGCTGTCCGCGCGCGCGATCAGCGTGAAGATCAAGTACGCGGACTTCGTGGTGAAGACGCGCGCGATGCAGCTCGCGGAGCCCGTGTCGGACACGGACGCGATCTTCCGGGCAGCGCGCGAGCTCCTCGCTCGTTTCGATCTGGGGAAGAAGGGTGTGCGTCTCACGGGCGTGGCGATGAGCAAGCTCGGCCCGCTCGGCGAGGTGGTCACGCTGTTTCCCGACGCGCGACTCGGCCGCGGCAACAAGCTGGAGGCCGCGCAAGCGGCGCTGCGCGAGAAGTTCGGAGAGACGTCGGTGACGCGCGCGGCCCTGCTCGACACGCCCCGCCGTCGGATGGGGCTGGGGGAGGCGCGCGACGAGCTGAGAGAGTCCGAGCACGACGATCGCGAGCGCCTTACGCCGACGAGAGTCCCGAGACGCCGCTGAGCACGCCGCGAGACGTCGCGACACGCATCACCAGGCCCCGAGACGCCGCTGAGCATGCGGGGCCGAGCCAGGCGAGGCCACGCCGCGAGACCTCCCCCAGCACCCCGCTCCGCCCGGGTGAGTGAGGAGCGCAGCGACGAGCGAATCCCCGAGGGAGTGGGGCCCGCCTTCGCGCAGCGAAGGTGGGAGAGGGGCGAGCAGCCCCTCTCGGCGCGCCGCAGGCGCGACGCCTGAGCCAATCAGCGCACTGCCAGCGTCTTGCCTTGCACGATGGAGCCGCGGCCGGGCTCGGCCTTGAGCGGACCGATGCGCACCGTGAGCAGGCCTGCGCCGGCCTTGATGCCGTGCAGCGTCACGTTCGCGCGGTGGATGCCCTCGTAGAGCGGCTGCTTGCCGCGCTTCTCGTCGGGATCGGGCAAGAGGCCCGCGTGCAGATCCACCGACGGGATCTCGGCGCGGTAGCTCGCGCCCTTCTTCTCGAACTTCGTGCTGCTCGCGCCGATGCGCACGGCCTCGGCGCCCGCGAGCCCCGAGAGCACGGCCTGCCCGCCGACCTCGACGAAGATGCCCTTGCTCGCGCCGCCCAGGTTGGCGAAGCCCACCGTCACGTTCAGCGAGCCGCCTGCGGGCAGCGCCCACACGCTCGGCGACGCGGCCTCGGCGAGGGTCAGCGAGGGCGTGCCCGTCGCGCGCGGCCGCGACGACGAGATGACGGGCGTCGGCTCGTCCTCCTCGTCGTCGTCGTCGCCCGAGTCCTCGTCCTCGATGCCGAGGTCGTCGTCGCTCTTCTTCTTGGCCTTGCCGCCGACCGCCTCGAGCAGCTCCACGTTGGGCGCGCCGCCCACGAGCGTCACGCGCAGCGCTGCCTCGCCGTCGGACACGAGCACGGACTCGCCCGAGTACGCGATGGAGGCCTGGCCCGCGCCGAGCCCCGGCAGGCCGTGCTTGCCCTTGATGTCGAGGTCCGCGAGGGCGAGCTCGAGCAGCACCGAGTCGCCGCTGCGATCGAACACGAACACCGAGGAGCCGAACAACATCGGCGGGCTCATCGTGTAGGCGAGCGACTTGCCCACCTTCGCGCGGTGCGCGAGCACGTTGCCCTCGAGCGAGACGTGGAGCACCGCCGACTCGCGGCCCGCGATCACGAGCACCACGAGCACGCCCTCGGCGGTGCGCACGGGGTGGATCTCGGCCTCGGGCTGCGACGGCACGCGGAACGCGGCCTCGATGCGATGACCGTCCTCGCTCACGGCGAAGACGACGCCGTTCTGCACCGACGCGCCCGCGATGCCGTGCGGGCTCTTGGTGAGCACGACCGAGTCGAAGAAGCGCGCGCCGTCCTTCTGTGGGTAGCCAGGCGCGATCGACTTGAAGAGCTTGGCCTTGTCGGCGCCCTTCTCCTTCTCCGGCCAGAGCTCCTTGCCGGCCTTCCAGATCGCGCCGGCGGGCCACTCGATCTTCTTCGGCTCGGGCAGCGCGAGCGCCGGTGCCTTCGCGAGGTCGGGCGCCGTACCGTCGACCACCCGCAGGCCCGCGCCGTCGTCACCCTCGAGGTGCACGCGCGCGAGCACGCGCACGTCGCGCAGCGAGAGCGCGTCGAGCACGCGCACGCCGAGCGGCGCGGTGTCGCGCACGTCGTCCTTCGCGAGCGACACCACGCGCACGCCACGGCCCTCGCCGATCCACGCGTGCGCAGCGCTCGCCGCCGGCGCCAGCACGCGTCGACGAGGCAGGCCGAGCCCGCCCTTCTTCGGGGGCTCCTCCCACGCGATCCGCCGCGGCGCGCCGCCGCGCGGATAGATGTCCAGAAATCCCGGCCTGAGGACCATCTCGGCCGAACCATCCGCGTACACGCGCATCGTTCCTCGCCCGCCGCCCGACGGGCGTCGGCGGGGCGGTTGTAGCAGGGTCCTGCGCGTCGTCATTTCGCGTCTTCGCGCGAGCGCGTGCTACCTCTTCGGAGTGCCGCGCGTGCTCATCGTGGACGACGACGCCCTGGTCCTCCGGATCGAGCGTGTGACGCTGACCCGTGCGGGCTTCGAGGTCTCTGCCGCCACCAGCGTCGACGAGGCCAACGGCGAGCTGGCGCGGGCCACGCCCGACCTCGTGCTCGTCGATCTCCACCTCGGATCCGAGTCGGGCCTCGATCTCGTGAGGACGCTCAAGGCCTCGGGCTACGCGGGACGAGTGGTCGTCGTGAGCGGCCAGAACACGGCCGACGGAGAGGTCCAGACCGCCGGGGCCGATGGTTTCCTCGCGAAACCCTTCACCCCCGCCGAGCTGGTCGCCGCCGTGCGTGCGCGTCTGCCCCTGGGCTGAGCCAAGATCGGCCTTTACAGAACGCCGAGCGCTCACCAGAATCCGCCGACCGTTCGACGCGGTGCGGCATTCGGTGAGCCGATCTGCTGCTGCCCGTTGGATGCGCCTCTCGGATTCGAGCCTCAACCCATCGAGGAGACGCCATGGCGAAGGACACGCTCACCATCACCGACAACCGGACGGGAAAGACCTACGAGGTCTCGATCGCCAACGGGACCATCCCCGCGATGGAGCTCCGGAAGATCAAGGTGAGTGACGAAGACTTCGGTCTCATGACCTACGACCCCGCGTTCCAGAACACGGCGTCGACGTCGTCGAGGATCACGTTCATCGACGGCGACAAGGGCATCCTCGAGTACCGCGGGTACCCGATCGAGCAGCTCGCGGAGAAGGCGAGCTTCCTCGAGGTGGTGTGGCTCCTCCAGAACGGCGAGCTCCCGAACGCCAAGCAGCTCGAGGGCTTCAGGAACCAGGTGACGATGCACACCATGGTTCACGAGAACATGCGGGAGTTCATCGACGGCTTCCGCTACGACGCGCACCCGATGGGCATCCTCGTGTCGACCGTCGGCGCGCTCTCGACGTTCTATCCGGAGGCCAAGAACGTCGCCGACGCGACGAACCGCCGCATCCAGATGACGCGCCTCGTGGCGAAGATCCCGACGCTCGCCGCGTACGCGTACCGCCACCGCCGCGGCCTGCCCATCGTCTACCCGGACAACGACCTCAGCTACGCCGGCAACTTCCTGAACATGATGTTCAAGATGACCGAGCCCAAGTACAAGCCGAACCCGGCGGTGGAGAAGGCGCTCGACGTGCTCTTCACGCTGCACGCGGATCACGAGCAGAACTGCTCGACGTCGACGATGCGCGTGGTCGGCAGCTCCAAGGCCGATCCGTACAGCGCGCTCGCGGCCGCGGCGGCCGCCCTCTACGGCCCGCTCCACGGCGGCGCGAACGAAGAGGTGATCTACATGCTCCGCAAGATCGGGAGCAAGGAGCGCATCCCGGACTTCGTGAAGAGCGTGAAGGCCGGTGAGGGCAAGCTCATGGGCTTCGGCCACCGCGTCTACAAGAACTACGACCCGCGCGCGAAGGTCATCAAGCGCCTCGCGGACGAGGTGTTCGACGCGATCGGCAAGAACCCGCTCATCGACATCGCGGTCGAGCTCGAGAAGATCGCGCTCGAGGACGAGTACTTCGTCAAGCGCAAGCTCTACCCGAACGTCGACTTCTACTCGGGCCTCATCTACGAGGCGATGGGCATCCCGCTCGACATGATGACGGTGCTCTTCGCGATCGGCCGCACGCCCGGCTGGCTCGCGCAGTGGGAGGAGCTCCTCAACGATCCCGAGCAGAAGATCGCGCGCCCGCGCCAGGTGTACCTCGGCCAGACGCGCCGCGACTTCGTGTCGATCGACAAGCGCTGAAGACGGCCCGCGACGAGCCCCCGAAGAGCACGACTCCGGTCGTGCTCTTCTCGTTTCCGTCCACTGATCTACTACTTCCGAGAATCTTCGCGCGGCGCGAAGATTCGGAACTTTGGGCTGCGGGCTTCGCCCGCGCTGGGAGGCCGAGAAAGAATCCTTCTTTCTCGGGATCGAATCGCAGTACGGGGTCTGGGGGCAGGGGCAGCGCCCCGCCTGCACCGCGCAGAAACCGAGTTGCCAGTGCACTCGCTTGCGTGCAGCAGATGCTGGCGGCGATGGTCCTGGGGCTGTGCCGGGGTGTGACGACGGTCAGTGGACGGCGCTCGCCAGCGCTGCGCGGGCAGGCGACGTGGCCGGCTCACTCCGCCCGGAGCGCCTTCACGTGGGCGGCGAGCTCGGCGAGGCCCTCGGCGGTCACGGCGGGCAGCGCCGTTCGCTTCGTGGATCGAGTCGTCCCCGCGTCTGGACTCGCCGCGGCGCACCGCATACAGTTTTGGCAAATGCGTGAGACACTGACGGTTCGGATCGATCGCGAGCAGGCCGAGTGGCTCGAGCAGACCGCCGAGCGAACGGGGCGGTCAATCGCGGCGATCGTGCGAGAACAGATCGATCTCGCCCGCCGAGCCCCCGCCGAGAAGCGCTTCATGCGCCTCGCTGGCGCTGTCGAGGGCGACGCCGGCGCCTCCCAGCGAAGAGGGTTCTCCAAGAAGTGAAGGGCATCGCGGACACCGGTTTCCTCGTCGCCTTCGCGGCGCGACGCGATCGCCACCACGACTGGGCGACCGAGGTCGCGGCCGGCGTGACCGAGCCGCTTCTCACGTGCGAGGCAGTCCTCGCAGAGGCGTCGTTCCAGCTCGAGTCGGTTCAGGTCGTACTGGCGATGGTGACCGACGGGCTCGTGCGCACGGCGTTCGACGCGGGAGAGCACACGGACCGGCTCCATCGACTCGCTCGCAAGTACGGTGACCGTCGCCCCGATCTCGCCGACTTGTGCCTCGTGCGGATGAGCGAGCTGCACCCGCACCATCCCGTCATCACCGTCGACAGGGACTTCCGTGTCTACCGTCGCAACGGTCGCGAGGTGATTCCGGTGATCATGCCGCCTGGGCGGTGAAGGGCCTCGCGCCCACGTGCACGGCGAGCATCGCTGACGCCACAGGGTTGTCGGGACCGAAGCGTGAGGCGGTCTCGGCCGCGTGGCGCCAGGCGACGAGGAGCAGCAGCGACGTCGAGCCCGCTGCGTGAAGCGCGAACGCCACGGCGGCGAATGCAAACGCGGGCGCGAGCGGACCGGTGGGCTGGATCGCACGCGCCGCTTCCGCGGGGCTGACGACCACGCGCACCATCGACTCCCACCAAGTCGATGCGCTCCGACGCGTCTGCCAGGGGAGCACAGGCCGCTCGCCGCGATGGCGACCGTCCTCCATCGTCAGCCGGCCTTCACGTGGGCGGCGAGCTTCGCGAGGCCCTCGGCGGTGGTCACCGGGGCGCGGTAGCCGAGGTCGCGCTCGGCGGCGGCGAGGCTGTACCAGTGCGCGGTGCCGAGCTGCTCGGCGAGGAAGCGCGTGAGCGGGGGCTCGTCGGTGCGACGCGCGGCGCGCCACGCGAGCTCCACGAGAGAGCCCATCGCCATCGCCACCGGCAGCGGGATGCTCCGCGGGCGCACCTCGAGGCCGTGCGCGCGCACGATGCCGAGGATGAGCTCGCGCGAAGGCGTGGGCTCGCCCTGCGCGATGAAGTACGCCTTGCCGCCGCACGCAGCGTCGGGCGTCAGGCGCTCCCACGCGAGGAGGTGCGCGTGCACCGCGCTCTCGATGAAGGTCGCGTCGATCCTCTTGTGGCCCCCGCCGACGAGCACGAGGCGACCGCTCTTGGCGCGCTCGATCATGCGCGGCGCGAGGTTCGTGTCGCCCGGGCCCCAGACGAGGTGCGGCCGCAGCGACACCGTGCTGAGCGCGTGACCTCGCGCCGTGATCGCGCCGTGCGCGGCGAGCGCCTCGCGCTCCGCGATGGCCTTGGTGGCCGGATAGTGCGTGCTGTGGTGCGAGGGGATCGGCGTCGACTCGTCGATGCCCTCCTGATCACCGCCGGCGTGCACGATGCTCGGCGAGCTCGTGTAGACGAGGCGCCTCGCGCCGTGCTCCTTCGCGAGCGCGATCACGTGGCGCGTGCCGAGCACGTTCGCGCGGAAGTAGTCGTCGTAGGGGCCCCACACACCCGCCTTGGCCGCGACGTGGAAGACGCTGTCGATGCCGTCCATCGCGCGCGCGACGGCCTCGCGCTCGTCGAGAGAGCCGAGCACGTTCTCCACGTGACCCTCGCGCTCGAGCCGCTCGAGCCGCGCGCCCTTGGTCCGCTGGAGCGTGCGCACGCGATGCCCTCGCGCGACGAGGGCCTCCACGAGCGCGCCGCCGACGAAGCCCGACGCACCAGTCACGAGCAGACGCACGTCGCTCATCCGGCGTCCTCCGCGGCCATCACTCCCGCCATGGGTTCGTGCTCTCTCACCGGTACCCCACCGCGTTCTGCGCGGCGACCTCGTCCCAGCTCGCGCCCTCGCCGCGCGCGAGCGCGCTCTCGCAGTGCGCGCGCAGTTCCTCGCGGTGGATCTTCGCGTTGTGCCGCGGATCGACCGGGAAGCGGTCCACCACGAGCACGCGCTCGACGACGCGCGCGCGAGCGTGCTCGCGGAGCCGTGCGGGAACGAACGCGCCCGGCACGTGAGGGAGCTTCACCGGCATCGGCTCCACGCAGATCGTCGGCACGACGCGGCCGCCCACGACCGGCCCCACGAACGCAGCGCGACGCACGGACGGCAGCGCGTTGAACGGGCCCTCGACCTGCTCGGTGAAGTGGGCGCGGCCCTCGATCTCCACGCGCTGCGACTTGCGCCCGCAGAACCAGATCCGTCCGTCGTCGTCGCGCCAGCCCACGTCGCCGACGCGGTGGAAGAGCGCACCGCGCTCGTCGACCATCTTGTGGAGGCGTGTGTTGTCCTCGTCGCGAAAGTACTCGCGCGTCACCTGCGGACCCGACACGCAGATCTCGCCGACCTCGCCCGGCGAGCAGAGATCGGCCTCGGAGAACGTGGCGCGCGGCTCGTCCGTGATCCGTACGATGCGCACGGTGGCGCTCGGCACGGGGTGCCCCACGCAGATGCCCTCGCCGGCCTCGGTGCGCGCGCGCGTCTGGTCGAGCACCGTGCGGTGATCGATCGACGCGATCGGCAGCGACTCGGTCGCGCCGTACGGCGTGTGGATGCGCGCCTCGGGCGCGAGGTAGCGCTGGAACGACTCGAGGATCCGCGCGCTCACCGGCGCGCCGGCCGTGATCACGCGTCGCAGCGTGGGCAGCACCGGCGCGCCACCGAGGCGATGGGCCTCCGTGCTCGCGACGCGATCGAGCAGCGCTGGCGAGCCGAACATGTTGGTCACGCCGAAGCGGCGGATCGGCTCGAGGATCTGCGCGCCGTCGACCGAGCCGGGCTTGGTGAAGTCCATCTTCGGTACGACCGTGGTCATACCGAGCGCAGGATCGAAGAGCGCGAAGAGCGGGAACGTGGGGAGGTCGATCTCGCCGGGCGCGATGCCGTACATCGCGCGGATCGCCTCGGTCTGCGCGAGGAAATTGCCGTGCGTGTACACCGCGCCCTTGGGCACGCCGGTCGAGCCGCTCGTGAAGAGGATCGCCGCGACGTCGTGCTCCGACACCGGCGCGAGCGGCTGTCGACCGCGACGGACGCCGCGGAGGCGAAGCTCGTCGAGCGAGACGCCCGCTGCGCCGCCGCCGCTGCCGAGGAGGCGCGGGAAGGAGCCGACCACGACGTTGGTGCGCAGAGAGCCCGTGCCCCAGCCGAGCGCGCGACGCGCGAGGTGCGCGCGGGGGATGCCGATGAAGCCCTGCGGCTCGGACCGCGCCAGACACTTGCCGAGGCGCTCGACGCCCATGCCCGGATCGAGCACCACGGGCACGACGCCCGCCTGGAAGAGACCGAAGACGAGCGCGAAGAACGGGAGCGACGGCGGCACCATCAAGACCACGCGATCGCCGCGCGAGAGGCCCACCTCGCCGAGCCCGGCCGCGAGCTCGGCCGCCATCGCGTCGAGCTCGCCGTACGAGAGCGCCTCGTACTCGAGCGTGGCCGCGCCGCGGAACGTGTTCGCGACGGAGCTCTCGGGCGCGAGGATCGCCCGCACATCGCGCTGATCGCGCGCCATGCGCGGCAGGTACGCAGCGACGTTGGCGACGTCGAGCTGGGCAGCGCTGGCGCTCACGCGTGCCTCGATCGGCTCACAGCCGGCAGTCGGTGAAGGCGATCTCGACGAAGCCCGCCGCCGTGTCGGGATCGGTCACCTCGCGGACGAGGCCCGTTCCGTCGACGGTGTCGAGGCTCGTGCAGCGGAGCTCGAGCGAGACCGCGCGCGTGGTCTCGTCGATGATCACGCGCTGCACCTGGCACGGCGTGTCCACGGTCGGCGGGTTGGGACCGCAGGGACCGCGGAGCGAGAGCATCTCGTTCGACTCGAGCACGTCCACCGAGCAGGCGTTGCCGCTCACGCGTCCGCCCGTGGGGCTCGTGACGACGCCGCCGATCGCGATGCCGAACTGCGTGGGCTGCTCGAGGCGCACGGAGAGCTGCCGATCGCTGCCGACGAGCGGTGCCTCACACTCCACGAGCGCCCCACCCTCGCCGTTCGTCACGTCGAGCATCCGCGCGGGGTTGCCCATCGAGCCCGCTGCCATGCAGTCGCCCAGCTCGTCGCAGCGCACGCGCCACGCCGCCACCACGTGCGCCGTGGACGCAGGGCCGGTGTCGCGGGTGATCCGCGCGTCGGGCGTGTCGGAGCCGCCGCCGCAGCCGGACGCACCGAGGCCCACGATCACGAGCGCCACGCTCGCGAGCTCGAGCGCAGGCGAGCGACGAGGCCGGGGCCAGCAGGCGTGAGGAGGGCATGGGGCTCGTCGACGGAGGGAGCGGCGCCAGCGCATCCCGCGACGCTACCATGGCTCGTCTCCGGGTCGCGGCGGCCGCCGCCCGACGCAGGCACGCCCTCTGGCACGCCCTCTGGGTCTCGGGGCTCGCGGATGCCCTTGCAGCGCCCGGCGCGCGTGACAGATCCGACCCCTCCATGAACGCAGAGCCTGCCCGCGTCGCCGCAGCCGTCGGCAAGAGCACGGACGCCGAGGACCTCCTGCCGCGACGCTTCGGGCGCTACCAGCTCTTCGACCGCATCGGCAAGGGCGGCATGGCCACGATCTACCTCGCGCGCATGGAGAGCGAGCTCGGCGCCGAGCGCCTCGTGGTGGTGAAGCAGATCCACGAGGCCCTCTCGCGCGACCCCGCGTTCTCCACGCAATTCGTCGACGAGGCGAAGCTCTGCGCGGGCCTGCGCCACGCGAACATCGCGCAGGTCGTGGACCTCGGCCGCGGCGACGGCGTGCTCTTCATGGCGATGGAGTACGTGGAGGGCTTCGATCTCCAGCAGCTCCTTCGCAACCTCGCCAAGCACAAGATCCCGCTGCCGCCCGAGTTCGTGTTCCACATCGTGCGCGAGACGCTGGCGGGGCTCGACTTCGCGCATCGCGCGACGCGCGTCGACGGAACACCCCTCGGCATCGTGCACCGCGACGTGTCTCCCTCGAACGTGCTGCTCTCGTTCGAGGGCGAGGTGAAGCTCTGCGACTTCGGCATCGCCAAGGCCTACGGGCGCGCGGGCGAGATGGGCGTGGGCGACGACGAGGGCGCGACCGAGAGCCAGGAGGCGAGCGCGGAGCTCGGCGAGGCGCGCGTGGTCGGAAAGAGCGCCTACATGGCCCCCGAGCACGCGCGAGGCGAGGCGCTCGATGCGCGCGCCGACGTGTTCGCCGCGGGCATCCTGCTCTGGGAGATGTGCGCCGGGCGCCGGCTCTACAAGGGAAGCGAGCTCGAGATGCTCGAGCTCGCCAAGCGGGCCGAGATCCCGCGCCTTCCGCAGCGAGGCCTCGCGGGGCACGACGAGCTCCAGGCGCTGCTCGATCGCGCGCTCGCGCCGGCGCGCGACGAGCGCTTCCCCACCGCGCAGGCGATGCTCGAGGCGCTCGACGCCTACCTCGCACGCCATCGCATCGTGCCCTCGCAGCTGCGCTTCGCGTCGTTCCTCACCGATCACTTCGGCGAGCAGGTGATCGCTGAGCGACGCGCGCGCGAGCTCGCCGCCAAGGAGATCGCAGCGCGTGCGGCCGCGGAGGCCACTGCAGCGCCCGCGGCTCGCCCCGAGCCGGGCGCCGCGCCCCGCCCCTCGCCCGAGCCCGGCAAGGACCAGCCCAAGCCCGGCAAAGACCAGCCCAAGCCCGGCAAGGACCAGCCCAAGCACATGCCGCTCGACTTCGACCCCGACGTGGCCGAGGAGCGCACGGTGCTCAAGCCGCCGCCCCGCGCCCCTCACGCCAACGCTGCCGGCGCGCCCGGCCCCACCGCGGCCAGCGCCACCGCGGCCAGCGCCGTCGTCGCGAGCGCCGCGCCGCCCTCGACCTCCGTCACTCCCATCGCGCCCGCGAACAGGGCCGCGGAGCAGCCCACCACGCCGAGCACCGCGCACCTCGGCATCGCGGCGATGGTCCTCGCGATCGTGGCCGCCGTGCTCGGCGC
>JAIBCE010000177.1 GCA_019694315.1 Sandaracinaceae bacterium | reverse complement strand
AGCGCACCCAGGTCGCCAGCAGCATCATCATGGCGCCGCTCCACACGAGGCGCCGCGGTCCCACGCGGTGCCGTCGCACGAGCGCCGCCGCCGCGAAGGCCACGAGCGCGTTCGCGAGCGGCTCGGCGAGCGCGGAGTGCGAGAGCACGAGCACGAGGGGCGAGATCGAAGCGACGACGATCGCGCCGCGCCCCGCCGCATCGCCCCAGCCCTGCGGCGCGAGATCGCGCGCGAGCGAGTGCACCGCGACGATCGTCATGACGAACGTGATCGCGCCGAGCACCATCGGTGCCTGCGCCGCGTCGAGCCCGAGCCTGCCGAGCGCGCCGAGCACGAAGAATTGCCCGGGGAGCCAGAAGCGGCCGATCACCGAGCCCGTGCCCTCGGCCACGAGGTGCCCGTAGTACGCGCGGTAGCCGTCGTCTTCGGTCGCGAAGAACCGATGCTCCGACGCGAGCCACGCACGCCCGAGCACGTGCAGACCTACCGCGATGACGGCGAGCACGCCGAGCGTCCGCACGATCCGGTCGCTCGGCGGCGAGGGCGCCGACGTGCGCGGGCTCGGTTCCACGCCGTCAACGTCGCCCGAGCGCAGGCACAGCGTCAACGTCGACGGCGCGCGCACGACGTGTCGTACGATGCGTGTGATGCACCAGGCCGAGGACGCGCGTGCGCGCTGGCTATCTTCGCCCTGGCTGATCGTCGTGGTCCTCGTGGCGGTCTACGCGCCGTCGCTCGCGGGCGACTGGATCGCTTACGACGACGACTGGCTCGTCCGCGACAACCCCCTCCTCAACCGCGCCGATCCCGACGTGCTCTGGGCGATCGTGGCGGGCCTCGATCGCGACACGAGGCTGGTGCTCGGCGCCGAGTACCTACCCGTGCGCGACCTGGTGACGTGGCTCGCCCGCGGCTGGCTCGGCCTCGATGCGCTCGGCTTCCGCGTGCTCTGCCTCGGCTTCTACGCGGGCGCCTGCGCCCTCCTCCTGCGCTGGGCTCGCACCCTCGGGCGCGACGGCTTCGTGCACGCGACGTGGCTCTTCGCGCTCCACCCGGTGCACGCCGAGTCCGTCGCGTGGATCGCAGGGCTCAAGGATGTGTTGGCGCTGGCGTTCCTCGCGGGCGCGCTCGCGCTCCACGGCGAGCGCAGCCCGCTGCGTCGCGGCGGGGTGCTCGTGTGCGTCTTCCTCGCGTGTGGGGCCAAGGGCGTGGCCGTGGTGGCGCCCGCGCTCCTGGCCGTCGCGGACCTCCTCCGCGGTCGCCCGCAGGATCGCCCGCTCTTGCTCGCGAGCACCGTCGTGTGCGCCGCGTGGGCCGCGCTCCACGCATGGATCGGAGGCGTCGTCGGCATGTTCGCGGAGCCGCTCGGCGGGGGCGTGATCGAGCGCGTCGCCTCGGTGGCGGTGCTCCTGCTGCGCTACGTGGGGCTGTCGTGCCTCGCGTCGCGCGAGAGCGTCGTCTACGAGGTGGGCCCGCACGGCCTCGATCTGGCGGCGATCGGCGCACTCTCCGTGTGGGTCGGGCTCGTCGGCGCGAGCGTGTGGGCCTGGCGCCGAGGCCAGCGCTGGCCCGCGGCCTTGCTCCTCTGGTTCCTCGCGTCGCTCGGGCCCGTCTCGCAGTTGCTCGCTCCGCTCCAGAACCGCATGGCCGATCGCTACCTGCTGACCGCCGTGTGGGCTCCGTGCGCCGCCCTCGGGCTCGGTCTCGAGTCCGCCCTCGCGAGCACGAAGCCCGCGTGGCGTCGCGTCGTCCTCGGCGCGTGTGGCGCGGCGCTGGGTGTGCTGAGCGCCGGTCGGGGCCTGCTCTTCACCGACCCCGTCGCGCTCTACACGGAGGCCACCGAGCGCACCGAGACCGACGCGCGCGCCCCGCTGCTCCTGGCCGACGAGCTCTTCCTCCGGCAGCGCTACGCCGAGGCCGAGGACGTGTACCGTGTGACCCTCGCCCGCGATCAGCTCCGCACCGATCGAAGCGCGCGCGCCGGCAACGGCCTGGCCCGGCTCCTCGCCGCCTCGAGCCGCGAGGACGAGGCCATCGCCCTCTACGAGCAGCTCGTCGCGCGCTACCCCGAGGACCCACGCCTGCTCCACAACCTCGCGATCCTCGAGCAGCGCCAAGGACGACTCGAGGAGGCGCGCCGTCACCGCGAGGAGCTCGCAACCCGCTTTCCCGACTACCGCCCGTCTTCCCCCACCGAGCACTGACCACGGCCTCGAAACGGCGAAGGCCGCAACCCTCGCGGGCGCGGCCTTCGTCGTGTGCGGAGCGGGGGCGCACGCCCCCGCCAGCAAGGTCAGTTACCGCCGCTGAGCTTGTCGCCCAGCTTCTCCTTGAGCACGTCGCCGAGCTTGGCGCCGGGGCGATTCGCCGAAGACTGCTGCGGCTTCTGCGTCGCCATCTCGATGGAGCGCTCCTCGCCGTACTTGAGGACCTCGCCGCCGCTGGCGATCTCCATCTTCTTCAGCGAGAGCGTGATGCGGCGGTCGCCGGGGTTCACGTCGAGGATCTCGGCCTTCACGATCTGGCCTTCCTGGACGATCTTGCGGGCGTCGTCGATGCGGTCGTAGCTGAGCTCGCTCATCGGAACGAGCCCCTCGACGCCGCGCTCGAGCTCCACGAACACGCCGAAGTCGGTGATCGAGATGACACGCACCTCGAGCATCGTGCCCTGCGGGTAGTCGAGCGGGATGCGCGTCCACGGATCTTCGTAGAGCTGCTTGATGCCGAGCGAGACCTTCTTGTCGTCGTGGTTGACCGACAGGATGATCGCCTCGACCTCGTCGCCCTTGCGGTAGACGTCGGCCGGGTTGTTGATGCGCTGCGTCCAGCTGAGGTCCGACTTGTGGACCATGCCGTCCACGCCGTCCTCGATGCCGACGAACACGCCGTAGTCGGTGACGCTGCGGACCTTGCCGCGGATGATGTCACCCGGGTTGTACTTCTGGATGAAGAGCGTCCACGGATCCGGCTCGAGCTGCTTGAGGCCGAGCGAGATGCGCTTGTTGACGGCGTCGACGTCGAGGATGACGCACTCGACCTCCTGGCCGACCTCGAGGAGCTTCGACGGGTGCTTGGGCTTCTTCCACGACATCTCGGAGACGTGGATGAGGCCCTCGATGCCGGGCTCGAGCTCGACGAAGGCGCCGTAGTCGGTGATCGACACGACCTTGCCGGAGACCTTCATCTCCACCGGGTAGCGCTCCGCGGCGGTGTTCCACGGATCGTCCACGGTCTGCTTGAGGCCGAGCGAGACGCGCTCCGTCTCCGCGTTGTACTTGAGGACCTTGACGGTCACCTCGTCGCCGACGTTGAACACCTCGGACGGGTGATTCACGCGGCCCCAGCTCATGTCGGTGATGTGGAGCAGGCCATCGATGCCCCCGAGGTCCACGAACGCACCGTACTCGGTGATGTTCTTGATGACGCCCGTGACGACCATGCCCTCTTCGAGGTTCTGGAGCGTCCTTGCCTTGAGCTCGTCGCGCTCCTTCTCGAGGAGCACGCGGCGGCTGAGAACGATGTTGCCGCGCTTCTTGTTGAACTTGATGACCTTGAAGTCGAAGGTCTGGCCGAGGAGCTTGTCGAGGTTGCGGACCGGGCGGAGGTCCACCTGGCTGCCCGGCAGGAACGCCTTCACGCCGCCGCGGATGCTGACCGAGAGGCCGCCCTTCACGCGCGAGGTGATCGTTCCCTGGATGAGCTCGTCGCGCTCGCACGCGGCGCTGATCTCGTCCCACACCTTGAGCTTGTCGGCCTTCTCCTTGGAGAGGAGCACGAGGCCGTCGTCGGTCTCCTTGGACTCGACGAGCACATCCACCTGATCGCCGACCTTGACCGCCAGGCCCGTGGGCTCGGCGAACTCGTCGACGCGGATCACGCCCTCGGACTTGTATCCGATGTCGACGACGACGTGATCCTTGCCCACCGCGATGACGGTCCCGGAGACGATGTCTCCCTCTTTCAGCGTGTCCGCCTTGGCGACGGATTGCTCGAAGAGCTCTGCGAATCCTCCCGGCTTCCGGGCGGAGGTCTGGGTCTGGGACGTGGTCATTACGATGGGTGGGCCTTTCTGATTCGGTGGAGGTTGGGCTGTGGTCCGACCGCTCACGCGTCTGCCGCGGAATCAATCGAGGCAGAGCGTTTGTCCGGGGTCATCCCGGACGGCACGACTGTCGCCGACGAAGGGCGCCGACGAAGGGCGCCCACGAAGGGCGCCCACGAAGGGCGGCAGGGCTAGCAGCGGGGTTCCGTCGTGTCAATGCGTGGCCGCGCGAGCCACGATCGCCGCCAATTCCTCGACGAGCGAGTCCAGGCTCCGGCCCGTCGTGTCGAGACGGACGGCCCCTTTCGCCATCCGCAGGGGCGCCACGGCCCGCTCCTCGTCGCGCTTGTCGCGTGCCCGGATCTCCTCGAGCACCCCCTCGAACGTGGACGCCTCGCCGCGCGCGAGCAGCTCCGCCAGCCGTCGGCGCGCCCGCTCTTCGTCGGTCGCCACGAGGAAGACCTTCACCTCGGCGTCGGGGTAGACGACGGTGCCGATGTCGCGGCCCTCGAGCACGACGCCGCCGTCGCGCCCGAGATCGCGCTGGACGCCGAGCAGCGCGGCCCGCACCTCGGGGTGCGCCGAAACGCGCGAGGCCCCGGTGCTCGTCTCCGAGGTGCGCAGAGCATCGCCGGGTCGCTCGCCATCGACCTCGAGCGCGCCGTCGACGAACGCGAAGCCCAGCGTCGCGGTCATCGCGCCGAGCGCTGCGCCGTCGTCCCACGCGATCCCACGACGACGCGCCCAGAGCGCCACCGCGCGATAGAGCGCCCCGGTGTCGACGAGCGTATAGCCGAGCTTGTCGGCGACGCGCCGCGAGAGCGTGCTCTTGCCCGCGCCCGCCGGCCCATCGATCGCCACGATCACGCCTCGCGCCCTCACGCCTCGACCTCCTCTTCGACGATGTCGGCCCCGAGGCTGCGCAGGCTCGCCGCGAAGCCGGGGAAGCTCGTGTCCACGCACGCGACGTCGTCGACGATCGTCTCGCCCTCGGCGACGAGACCGAGCACGACGGCGGTCATCGCGATGCGGTGATCGCCGCGCGCGTTCGCTCGTGCAGCGCGCAGCGCCAGGCCGCCATGGATCGTCAGCCCGTCCTTCAGCTCGACGACATCCACGCCGAACGCGCGGAGCAGCTCCGCCATCGCGCTGAGTCGATCGCTCTCCTTGGCGCGGAGCTCCTCCGCGTCGCGGATGTCCGTGCGCCCCGGCGCGCGCGCCGCGAGCGCGCAGGCGATCGGGACCTCGTCGATCATGCGCGTCACCATCTCGCCGCCGAGTCGCTGAGGCGCGACGGGCCCATGGGTCGCGATCAAGCGCGCCAGCGGCTCCTGGTTGACCTCGCCCCGCGGCACGATCTCCACGCGGGCGCGCGCCTGCCGGAGCGCGTCGAGGATGCCGGTGCGCGTGGGGTTCGTGCCCACGCTGCTCACCTCCACCTCGCTGCCGCGCACGAGGGCAGCGGCCACGAGGAAGAACGCCGCGCTCGAGAGATCGCCCGGCACGGTCTGCTCGAAGCCGTCCCAGCGTCGCTCCCAGCCATCCGGATCGAGCACCGAGATCGTGCCCGCCGTCGAGAGCGGCACGCCGAGCGCCATCATCATCCGCTCGGTGTGATCGCGCGAGAGCATCGGCTCGTACACGCTCGTCACACCGTCGGCCCAGAGCCCCGACAAGAGGAGACAGCTCTTGACCTGCGCGCTCGCGACGGGCGACTCATAGCGCAGGCCCGTGAGCCGCTCGCCCTCGACGAGGGGCGCGATCGAGAGCGGCGCGTAGTGCTCGTCGGCCTTCTTGCCGCGCACACCCGCGATGTGCGCGCCGCGCGCGCGGAGCGGCTCCACGATGCGGCGCATCGGCCTCGACGAGAGGCTCTCGTCGCCCACGAGGCGCACACCGAAGCGCTGCGCCGACACGACCCCCGCAAGCAGCCGCATCGTCGTGCCGGAGTTCCCGCAGTCGAGCGACGCGCGCGGCATCCGCAGGCCATCGAGGCCCACGCCCTCCACCTCGAGCACGTCCTCTCGTTCCGCGAAGCGCACGCCCATCGCCTCGAGCGCGGCCCGCGTCGCACGGTTGTCGAGCCCCCCCGAGAGGTTACGTAGGCGCGATCGACCCTCCGCCAGCCCCGCGAAGAGCAGCGCACGATGCCCGATCGACTTGTCGCCGGGCACCGACACGGCGCCGCGCAGAGGACCGCTCGGCCGCACACGGAAGCGCTTCATCGCCAACGCCTACCGCGCGCGATCGCGCGATGCACGCGAACGCGGACCGAGCGTCTCGCGGAGCGTGGTGCGGACGAATCTCCGTTCGGTGCGCTCACGCGCGCGGCGGCCGCGGATAGCTGCCGAGCACCTTGAGGTGGCGGCTCTTCATGCGCACCTCGTCGAGCGCCGTCAGCACCGCGCGATCGCTCGCGTGGCCATCGAGCTCCACGAAGAACATCTGCTCGAACGACGCGCCCGGCGCCTGCCGCGACTCGAGGCGCGTGAGGTTGATGCCGCGCTCCGCGAAGGGCGCGAGCGCCGCGTAGAGCGAGCCCGGGGCCTCCGACAGGAGCAGCGCGAGGAAGGTGCGATCCGCCCCCGTGCGACGCGGCGCGTCGCGCCCCGCCACCACGAACCGGGTCTGGAGCGTCGCGTCCTCCTCGATGTGCGCGCGCGCGACCCGCAGGCCCTCGGCCTCCTCGGAGCTCGTGCCGATCGCGGCGCTGCCGTGATCACCCACCGCGAGCTGTGCGGCCACCGACGCCGAGCGCACCTCCATGACGGCTGCGTTCGGGAGCTCGCGCTCGAGGGTGCGCGCGCAGGCCGCGAGCGCCGTGGGACTCGCGTAGATCTTCTCGATGTCGCCGAGGTTTCCGGTGCGCGAGTAGAGGTGGTACGCGTTCGACACGGTGCGCTCGGCCACGATGCGTGCGTTGCCATGCGCCAGCGCGAAGAGCGAGGCCGAGATCGCCCCGTCGCTCGTCGTCTCGAGCGGCAGGACGGCGGCGGTCGCCTCTTGTCGCTCCACCGCCAGCAGCGCGTCCACGACGGTGGTGACGGCGACGATCTGCGCGAGCGAGCCGAACATCTCGCGCGCGACGACCAGCGCCAGGCTGCGGTCGGGCCCGGGGATCGCGATGCGGAGCGGCGCCACGAGCGTCGCGCACGCGCCCAAGATCTCGCGGAAGATCGGCTCGATCGCCTCGTCGGGCAGCGCGAGCGCGCCCTGCTCGCGACGCAGCGCGCGCACCTCCGCCAAGACATCGTCGGTGGTGGGGATCTGGAAGTACGCGCCCGGCGCCTCGGCGCGGAGCGCCGCGATCTCACGGACGGCGCGCGCGCGCGCCTCGAGAGCCGTGGCGAGCTCACGGTCCGACGCGCTCAGCGCGGCCCGGAGGCGATCGAAGCGTTCACGCGGCTCGCTCATAGGCGCGCACTGTATCACCGCGCCCCGGCTCCGACGCGTCAGCCCCGACGGATCGCCTCCGCCCACGCGAGCAGCTTCGAGAAGGCCTCGAGCGGCGTCGTCCGCTCGAGCGAGAGCGCCTCGAGCTCGGCGAGCACCTGGGCCCGTGCCTCGGCACGCGGATCCGGCGCGGGGTCGGGCGCCGCGAACAGACCGAGCTGGCGCGTGGGCTCGGCCTGGCTCGCGTCCGAACGCGCCTCGAGCGCCGCGAGCAGGGTCCGGGCGCGCGCCACCACCTCGTCGGGCAGGCCGGCCAGACGCGCCACCGCCACGCCATAGCTGCGGTTGGCGCCGCCCGCGACGAGGCGATGGAGGAACACGACCTCGCCCTGGTGCTCGCGCGCGGCCGCGTTGTAGTTCCGCACTGCGCCCCGGCGCGCCTCTTCGAGCGCGCACAGCTCGTGGTAGTGCGTCGCGAAGAGCGCCCGACAGCGCACCCGATCGACCAGGTGCTCGGCCACGGCCCGCGCGATCGCCAGGCCGTCGTAGGTGGAGGTGCCGCGCCCGACCTCGTCGAGGATCACGAGCGACCGCGTCGTCGCGCCGCGCACGAGCGCCGCCGTCTCGGCCATCTCCACCATGAACGTGCTCTGACCACGGGCGAGGTTGTCGCTCGCGCCGACGCGCGTGTAGATGCGATCGACCACGCCGACACGCGCGCGATGCGCGGGCACGTAGGACCCGAGCTGCGCGAGGATCACGACGAGCGCGGCCTGCCGCATGACGGTGGACTTGCCCGCCATGTTCGGGCCCGTGATCACCCACATGCGCTCGCCCTGCGCGTCGAGGCGCACGTCGTTGGGCACGAAGTCCCCGGGCGGCAGCGCGCGCTCGACCACGGGGTGTCGGCTCGCCTCGAGCTCGAGCACGGTTCCGTCGTCGACGTCGGGGCGGACGTAGCCGCGGCTCGACGCGACCTCCGCGAGACAGCTCGTGACGTCGAGCTCCGCGAGCCACGCTGCGATGCGACGCAGCGCAGGCGCGGCGCGTCCCACCCGCTCGCGCGTTCGCTCGAAGATCTCGATCTCGAGCGCCTTGAGGCGATCCTCGGCGCCCACGATCGCATGCTCGAGCTCGTCGAGCTCCTCGGTCGTGTAGCGCTCACCGTTGGCGACGGTCTGCTTGCGCCGGAAGTGCTTGGGGACGTTCTTCAGGTTCGCGCGCGTGACCTCGACGTAGTAGCCGAACACCCGCGTGTAGCCGATCTTGAGCGACGGGATGCCGCTCGCCGTCCTCTCTTTCTCCTCGAGCGCGAGGAGCACGTCGCGACTCCTGCTCGCGAGCGCGCGCACCTCGTCCACCCGCACGTCGGCGCCCGCGCGGACGATCCCGCCCTGCGAGGCCACCTGTGGCAGCTCGTCCTCGAGCACTCGCTCGAGCTCCACGAAGAGCTCGTGGGCGAGATCCGCGGGAGGCCGGATCGAGGCCCCACGGACCTCCACCGAGGCCCCCACGCCCTGGTGCGAAGCGGCCTCGTTCAGCGCGCTGGCGAGCGCCGCGGCGGCCCCCAGCGTCCGTCGCACGGCCCCGACCTCACGAGGGCTCGCGAGCCCGAGCTCGGCGCGCGTCACGAGACGCTCGAGATCCGCCACGCGATCGAGCGCCTGGCGGACCTCGCCGCGCAGCGTCGCGTCCTCGACGAGCTGCTGCACGTCGTCGAGGCGCCGCCGGATCGCGGCGACGTCGGCGAGTGGGCGCACGATGCGTCGCCGGAGCAGGCGCGCCCCCATCGCGGACCGCGTCTCGTCGAGACACGACACGAGCGAGCCCTCGCGCTCGCCGCCGAGCGAGCGGAGGAGCTCGAGGTTGCGGATCGCCGGCTCGTCGAGCGTGAGCGTCGTCGAGGGCTCGGTGCGATCGACCGTCTCGATGTGCACGCGCGCCTGCGGGTGCGCCGCCTGCGCGTAGCCGATCGCCCGAGCCAGCGCGTCCCGACCGCGCGGCGCGAGCTCCGAGAGTCGCTCGGACGGCACGGCGTCCTCGATGGCCTCGAGCCGCCCGCTCGGTGCGGGCGCCACGCGTGCGCGTGGAAACGACACGCGAATGGCCGCCTGCGTGGCCTCGGAGATCCCATCGATCAGGATCTCGCGCGCCTCGACGCGCGTGAGCTCGGCGATGAGCTCCACGTCGTCCCGGAGCTCGGTCACCCGCGCCGCCGAGCGGCTGAGCTCGATCGCGGCGACCACCACCCCCTCGGCGTCGCGCACCACGACCGCGAGCCAGTTGTCCGCGCGCTCGGCCACCGTGTCCGGGTCGAGCGCCAGGCCCGGCGTCACCACGCGCACCACCTCGCGCGGCACGAGGCCCTTCACCGTCGCCGGATCGACCATCTGCTCGCAGATCGCGACGCGGAAGCCCTTGTCGACGAGGCGCGCGAGGTAGCCGGCCGCCGCGTGGTGCGGCACGCCCGCCATCGGGATGTCCTGGCCGTCCGCGGTCTTCTGCCGCGAGGTCAGCGCGAGATCGAGCGCCTTGGCCGCGACGATCGCGTCGTCGTGGAAGAGCTCGTAGAAGTCTCCCATCCGGAAGAAGAGCAGCGCGTCGGGGTACTGCTCCTTCGCGCGAAAGAACTGCTGCATCGCCGGCGAGCGCTTCTCGCCATCGCCGCCCGCACGCGTCATTCGAAGCGAGACTGCGTGTAGACGAGCGGCTGCATCGTCAGCTCGATGAGGCCGCGACGCTCCACGTCGACGATGTACATGCGCTCGTAGACCGAGCTCCACACGATGTCCGAGGGCAACGCGAGGCCGCGGCTCGTCGAGCTGGCCACGGCGCCCACGTCGAGGTTCAGCGTGGCCGGCACGGTCCCGATGGTCACCCGCAGCTCGGTGCTGTCGGTCGAGGGGCGAGCTGCGATCTGGAACGCGACGAGATCGTTCGCGAAGAGCGCCCCTGCTTGCGCGCGCGACTGACGGCTCACCGAGAGCGTCTCGTCGACCTCGCAGGTGCCGTCGTCGGCGCGGATCACGCGGTGTCGCTGGCCCGAGCGCGATCCGATGACGGAGAACGAGTCGCGCACGCGCACGTCGAAGCGAACGAGCTGGTCGCCGAAGCAGGTGAGCACGTCCTCGAGCGTGAGCCCGGCTGTCGCCCGATCGAGCACTGGTGCGCTCGCGTCGAAGATCAGCCGCCCTCGGTAGGGCTCGAGCAGACCATCCGGACGCGTCGACGACGACGCGATCGGCACGAGCACCGGACGCGGCGACTGGGAGCTCCCCTCGATGCCGACCACCGCCTTGCAGCGATCCACCTCGGCCATCGTCGAGGTGAGCGTGTTGGTGATCGCGATCACGTCGCCGCCGAAGCCCGACTCCGGCGCCGGGGCGCTCGCGACCTGCGCGGCGCCGAGGACACCCGCGGCGCAGAAGTCCACGCGCGCATCGAGCGCGATCGAGCCGTCGTCGAGCCGCGAGAAATTGCCTGTGGAAGATGCGGTCCCGGAGATCGCGCCCTGCCAGGCCGCCGACCAGATCTCGGTCACGGCCTCGTACGGATCCGAGTGTCCACAGACCCGCACCGTGCCGTCGGCCACGGTGCCGAAGATCGGATCGAGCGACGACGGACACGTGATGCTCGTGAGCTCCTCGGAGCTCTCCGAGAGGCGCACCGTGGCGCCGTTCACCAGGAAGCTCACGTCGTTCGCGGTCACCCCCACCGTCGTGCGGCGCTCACCCACGCGCGGGTGGTGTCGCCGCTCGTACACGAAGGTCTCGCTCGTGCTCGTGCAGTCCTCGGTCGCACCCTCCACGCGGCCGCGGCACGGCGCATCGCTGTCGAACACGTCGACGAAGCGCACGGTCGAGTCGGTCATGCCGATCGCGAGGAACACCCCGCGGAGCGTCGAGTACGCGGGCGCGGCGATGTCATCGGGGATGTTCGCCGGGTCGCAGAGGTTGTCGAACGGCGTGAGCTCGTCGTAGCGAGGCTGGATCACCTCGAGCGTGCGCGCGCCCGTGAGGAACGGCATGCGATCGGGGCGCACCGACGAGGCTGCGCCCACGGGGAGCACCGCCCCGAATGCAGGGCTGGCGGGATCGGAGTACTCGACGGCGAGCACGGTTCCGTCGGCGTCGTCGACGGCATACACGTACCGGGAGCGATCCGGCGACGTGGCGTCGAAGCTGTTCGGCACCTCGGGCGTGACGGCGAGGGAGCGGATGGTCGCGCCGGCGGCGATCGGGGCGAGCGGCACGCGCGCAGCGAAGTCGACGCGGTGGATCAGCGGAAGCGCGCGATCACCCACGAGGAGCTCACGCCCCACCGCCAGCACGGCGGGCCGCGCCACCACGTCGAGCGGCTCGACCTCGCGGGGCATGATGGTCGGCAGCGGCGCAGGCGTGAACGTCGCCGGGCAGTAGCGCGAGGTCGCGCGATCGTCCTCGGGCGCGCCCACGATGCCGTCGGGCACGGTTGCCTCGAGCGCGATCTCCTCGAGCGCGCCGAAGGCGCAGCCCTCGATCGGGATCCGTGCGACCGACGAACGCTCGGGCATCGCGACCCAGAGCGCCGCCTCGGAGGGATCGAGCACCATCGCGGTGGCGGCGCCGGCGAGCTCGATCGGGTCGTGCTCGACCGCCGCCGCGAGCCCCTCGGAGCGGAACTGATGCAGATCGATGGCCTCGATCGTGTCCTCGGCAGCGCTCGTCACGAACGCGCAGCTCGGCGTGGTCTCGGGCACCACGATGGCCGTGGGGAGCGGGTTCACGGCGACGAAGGAGTAGCCGGGGATCGCCGGGTCGGCGTCCATGACCTTGCGCGCCACGAGATCGACCGAGGCCACCTCGCCACGCGCCTCCTGCAGCACGAGCGCGTGCATCGCGAGGCCCGTGGGCGTGACGCCCGAGCTGTCGAGCGTGCAGTCCGAGATCGTGCGCGGGTTGCCGCTGCCGGTCTCGAGACACACGAGCACCGCCTGCACCGGTCGGTTGAAGGTGCGGACCGTGGCGACGATGGGTGTCTGCGAGCACGCGCCCAGCGCGAGCAGGGCCGAGGTCGCCGTCAGGGTGCGGGCCGCGCGAGCTCCCCGTGTCATCGGAGCACCTGCACCGGACGCACGCGGCCGAACGTCGCGACGAGGCGAGGCTCGCGTCCGTCGGCGAGCGGCGCGGTGTCGATCGCGCGGAGCACCGAGTCGCGGAAGTCCACGACCCAGACGAGCGAGCCTGCCTGGTCCACCGCCAGCTCGTAAGGCCCCTGGAAGCCGGGGACCGCGCCGGCGGTCGCGCCGGTCTCGGCATCGACGAACCACACCTTGCGATCGTCGAAGCAGGTGGCGGCGAGGTACGAGCGCCCCGACATCTCGAGACGGTCGAGCCGCGAGGGCGCGTACCCAACCGCGCTCACGCGATCGATCGCCGCCTGTCCGGGAAAGAGCGGCTGGCTCTCGAGATCGATCGTGAGGATCGCCTCGGGACGACGAGCGAGCACGTACGCGCGCGAGCCATCCGGCGCGAACGCCGAGTCACGCGTGTCGAAGCCATCGTCGATGCCGAGCAGCGGGAGCACGCCCGCCGAGAACACGGAAGAGCACTCGGGCGAGGCCGAGTCGTACGCGACGCCCGCGAAGCCGATGTTCCGCGTCTGCCGCGTGCCGATGATGGACGCCGTGTGCGTCCACACGAGGTGTGAGGTCGGCTCGTACGAGACGTTGACGATGTCGAGCGGAAGGCCGTCGGTCGTGTGCACGAGCCAGGGCTCGGGTGAGGCGCCGACCATGCGATCGAGGAAGAGGCTCGCGCGCCCGTTCCGGTGGACCATCACGACGTAGTCGAGCGGCGAGCTCTCCCCCGTGAGCTCCCCGACGCTGCCTGCGACGAGGCCCACGGGGTCGCCCGACAGCGTGAGCGTGCGGCCGCACGTGGTCGCCACGTCCGTGGTGCGACGGCGATCCCCGCACGACTCGGGCTGGCCGGCTCCCTCGCACGAGAGCGCGCCGCTCGCAGGATCGAAGTCGATCCAGCTGAGATCGACCTCGCTGCGCACCGCCAGGTACACGCGGTCGCCCCGCGGCGACATCGCCATGCCCGACGTGTACGAGCCGATCAGGACCTCGCTCACCATGTAGCTCGAGAGATCCTCGAACGTGCACGGCGGCTCGGCGCACGACGCGATCGCGGCTCGCATCCCCGCGAGGTCGAACGAGTGCAGCGCGCCCGCGTTGTAGCGGAGGTCGAAATTCGAGCTCGCGACGAGCAGGAACTGTCGCCCCCCGCTCTCGGGCGTGACAGCGACCGCGACCGGGAAGTTGAGCGCGCCAGGGGTCGGGGCCACGCCTGCGTTGTCGACCTGACAGCCGACGACCGCGCAGAGGGAACCGAGCGCGCCTGCGCGCACGATCGCGTCGAGGAATCGCATGAGCGGCCGGGACCCTACTTCGAAGGTGATCCACCGGCAACGCCGATGGCGCTCATTGCCACGGGTCGACGAGACCGTCCGAGCCGCTCGCGCCCATCATCGTGACGGTCTCGGCCATGGTGGCCTCCATGCTCTCGGCCTCCATGCCGCTCTCCATGGCCGTCGTGCCATCCGGCCGTCGTCCCGTGGTGCCCGCGCCTCCGCCTGCGCGCGTCAGCGTGCGCTGCATCGGAGAGACGGAGAACTCGGTGACGCCGAGGCTCTCCTCGCGATAGCCCCGCAACCGCAGCGTGACCGGCGTGACCACGCCCGCCGCAGGCCGCGGCACATCGAGCGGCGTCACGCCGAGCACCAGTCCGCCCACCACGACCTCGGCGCCTGGAGGATCGGTCTCGAGGTGCACGGGCACCGATGCGGGCTGCACGGTCCCGGCCGACGTGGTCCCCTCGCTGGTTCCCGGCGGCTCCGTGCCGGTGCCCTGCGCGCCAACGGCCTGTGTGCCCTGCGTGCCGGTGCCCTGCGTCTGCGTGCCGGTGCCGGTGCCCTGCGTCCCCTGCGTGCCGGTTCCCTGCGTGCCCGTCCCCTGTGTTCCCGTGCCCTGCGTGCCAATCGAGGTCGTCGGCGGCGGCACCGAGGTGACTGGAGGCTGCATCGAGGCATACGCGATGTAGCCGCCGCCTCCCATGATCCCCATGAGCGCGAGCGCGCCCACCGCCAGAAGGGCGGGCGACCGACGCGGCGCCTCGGGTGCGTCGCCCGTGCCGATCCGCATCGCAGAGTCGCGCGCCACGGCGCTGCGTCCCGTCGGGTCCATGCGGCCGCCCGAGGCGCGATCGACGGCGTCGACCACCGCCTGCGGCGTGAGCCCCGCCTCGAGACGCTCGAGGTCGGCGTGCATCTCGCTCATCGACTGGTAGCGAGCGTCCGCCGACTTGGCGAGGCACTTCATGATCACGGCCTCGAGGCCGGGAGGCACGTCGACGGGCGGCGGCAGCTCCCGCGGCGGGATCGGCTGCTCGTACATGTGCTTGGTGAGGATGCCCATCAGGTTGTCGGCATCGAACGGCACGCGGCCCGAGCTCATCTCGTAGAGGATCACACCGAGCGCGTAGATGTCGGTGCGCGCGTCCACGTTCGAGCCCGCGCACTGCTCGGGCGACATGTAGTGAGGCGTGCCGAAGACCTGCCCCGCCTTCGTGAGCTTGCTCGAGCTACCGCCGACCTTCGCGATGCCGAAGTCGAGGACCTTCACGAAGTCCGTGTCGGAGCCGCGCTTGATCAGGTAGATGTTGTCGGGCTTGAGATCGCGGTGGACGATCGAGCGCTCGTGGGCCGCGCCGAGGGCATCGCACAGCTGCTTGGCGACGCGTACCACACGCGGCGGCGGCATGGGCCGCTGCTCCTCGATCGCCTTCGTCAGCGAGACGCCGTCGAGGAACTCCATGACGAAGTAGGTGGATCCGTCGGGCAGCGCGCCGAAGTCGCTGATGTCGATGATGTGATGATTGCCGATCGCGGAGGCGCTCTGCGCTTCCTGCTGGAAGCGGCTCATCACCTCGTTGTCGCGAGAGACCTCGGGCCGGAGCACCTTGATCGCGAGCGGCTTGTTGAGCACCGCGTGGCGGGCCCGGTAGACCAGTCCCATGCCGCCCTCGCCGAGCACCGACTCGATGCGATAGCGACCGTCGAGCGTGCGTCCGACCAGCGGGTCGGGAGGCGGGATCGAGGGGGGCCGATCCTCCACCAGACGTAGATGGGCTTCACTCATCGGGGAACTCCCTCACAGCGCGAGACGATCGGGGCTCGTGGCCCCACGAGCGCCCTCTGGGACGTGCAAGGACCATACGCTTCATCCCCAGGATCGGGTCGATGGTCCATTCGGGCGGAAATGGTCCCCTCTGGAGGGGCCGCGGGTCAAGACGTGGGTGTGACGCAAAGGGTCTGGCCTCTGACTCAGGTGATCGGCGCTCGCTTGGCGTTCACGCCCGGGTCGCCGCCACGCGGGCGGCCGCCACGAGCAGGGGGGCGACCACCACCGCCGGCCCCTTCGGCAGCCCCGAAGCACCGTCCCAGCGGGGCGGCGCCCCCCAATCCTGCCGCTCCGACCCTGACAAATCGATCGCGGTGCGCCCGTTCCACACGCCATCGGCGTTCAGCGCCCGAGCGGCCGCCGGGCCGTCACCGCCACCGTCGTCGTCCACGAGGATTGCAGGCCCGCCGAGCTCGCGAGCCCATGCGGCGAGGCGCAAGGGCGCGTCGTCGTCGGCCACCCAGCGGGTCGGCGCGACACCGCGAACCACGAGCCCGCGGGTGCCATCCACCGTCATGAGCTCACCCGGCACCAGCCGATCGCGCCCCCCCTCCACGCTGACCTCATGTCCCTGGACCAGCTTGACCTGAAGTTATGGGTCGCGCTGGCCTGCCCCACGTCCGGCCTGGAGTTCGATCGGACCACCCTCGACCTGATCGATACGGACAAGGACGGACGTGTCCGGGCGCCCGAACTTATCGCCGCGGTCAAATGGACCGGCAGTGTGCTCAAGAACCCGGATGACCTGGTCAAAGGCTCGGAGACTCTCCCCCTGACGGCCCTGAACGATGCCCAACCCGAAGGCCAGGCTATCGCCAC
>JAIBCE010000006.1 GCA_019694315.1 Sandaracinaceae bacterium | reverse complement strand
GGAGACGCCGCGGATCGTCGTGAGCACGCACGCGAGCCGCCGATGCGTGAGGGATGCCCTTCTCTTCCGGACAACAGCCGCGACCCTGCCGTGCTCACGACCGATCGCGCTCGACGCGCACCTGTCGGGCGTCGTGCTCGGCTCGGCACAACAGCCGCGACCCTGCCGTGCTCACGACCGATCGTGGTCGACGCGCACCTGTCGGGCGTCGTGCTCGGCTCGGCACATGAGCCGCGACCCCGCCGCGCTCACGACCGATCGCGCTCGACGCGCACCTGTCGGGCGTCGTGCTGGCGCGGCCGACGAGGGGCGCTCTCACGCGGCGCGTGCTCGCGTGCATCGCTCACGACGTGACCCGACGCGTCTCCGGCAAGATCGAGCAGGGCGTCGACGCATGCGCGAGATCGCCCGGAAAGGAGGGCGTTCTTGCGCCTCTCGCGCTCGACGCGCCGAGGAAGGAAGCAGTCTTGGCGGAGACGCCGCGGATCGTCGTGAGCACGCACGCGAGCCGCCGATGCGTGAGGGATGCCCTTCTCTTCCGGACAACAGCCGCGACCCTGCCGTGCTCACGACCGATCGCGCTCGACGCGCACCTGTCGGTCGTCGTGCTCGGCTCGGCACATGAGCCGCGACCCTGCCGCGCTCACGACCGATCGCGCTCGACGCGCACCTGTCGGGCGTCGTGCTGGGCTCGGCCGACGAGGGGCGCTCTCACGCGGCGCGTGCTCGCGTGCATCGCTCACGACGTGACCCGACGCGTCTCCGGCGAGATCGAGCAGGGCGTCGACGCATGCGCGAGATCGACGGGAAAGGAGGGCGTTCTTGCGCCTCTCGCGCTCGACGCGCCGAGGAAGGAGGCAGTCTTGGCGGAGACGCCGCGGATCGTCGTGAGCACGCACGCGAGCCGGCGATGCGTGAGGGATGCCCTTCTCTTCCGGACAACAGCCGCGACCCTGCCGTGCTCACGACCGATCGTGGTCGACGCGCACCTGTCGGGCGTCGTGCTGGGCGAGGCCGACGAGGGGCGCTCTCACGCGGCGCGTGCTCGCGTGCATCGCTCACGACGTGACCCGACGCGTCTCCGGCGAGATCGCGCAGGGCGTCGACGCATGCGCGAGATCGACGGGAAAGGAGGGCGTGTCGTCTCGTGAGGAGGCGTCAGGGGCTCGTGCCGGCTCGCAGACGGCGGACCCGTCCGTCGGGAACGGGTCCCCCGAGCGCGAGCCGATCGCGCAGCGTCGAGCGAGCCACCCCGATTGCGCGCGCGGCCGCCGACACGGAGCCGTGCTGCTCGACCAGCCTGCGGGCCCCGAGCGGCGACAGATCGGTCGCGGCGCCCTGCCCTGCGATGGCCTCGATCGCCGCGCGCACGTCGCCGATCTGCACCACCCCGCCCGAGAGCGTGGCCGCCGCGAGCACGACGCTCCGCAGCTCGCGTGCGTTGCCTGGCCAGCCGTACGCGAGCAGACACTCGAGCGCGTCCTGGCTCAGCGAGCGAGCGCCGAGGTTGTCGCGCGCTTGCTCGAGGAAGTGCGCCGCCAGCGCCCTCACGTCGTCGGGCCGCTCCGCGAGCGGCGGCACGTCGATGCGCGCCTGCACGAGGCGGTAGTAGAGATCGGCACGGAACAGGCCCCGCGCCACGAGGGCGCGCAGATCGCGGTGCGTCGCGCAGACGAGGCGCACGTCGACCTCCTTCTCCGTCTCGCCGCCCACGCGTCGCACGCGCCAGCTGTCGAGCACGCGCAGCAGGCGCGCCTGGATCGAGAGCGACAGCTCACCGATCTCGTCGAGGAAGAGCGTGCCGCGATCGGCCTGCTCGAAGACGCCCCGCCGCTGCGCCTCGGCGCCCGTGAACGAGCCCTTCTCGTGACCGAAGAGCTCGCTCTCGACGAGATCGCGCGGGATGGCGGCCGCGTTGATCGCCACGAAGGGCTGAGGTCCGCGCGGCCCGCGCGTGTGGAGCGCACGCGCGATGCCCTCCTTGCCAGCGCCGCTCGGGCCCCACACGAGCACCGGACAGGTCGCGCGCGCCAGACGCTCGACCTTGCCGAGGATCTCGATCATCTGCCACGACGAGGCCACGAGCCCCTCGCGTCGCGCGTCGCCGCGGCGGCCCTGCTCGAGCACCCGCAGCTCCGTGCGCCCCAGGGTCAGGCGCGAGCCCGCGGCCACCCGACCGAGCGCCGTTCGCACGCCGTCGATCCACGTGCCGTTGCGGCTGCCGAGATCGCGCACCCACGCGCAGAGCCGATCGGGCTCCACCCGACAGTGCACGGCGCTCACGGCGCGATCGGGCAACACCACGTCGCACTCCGACGAGGCGCCGATCGTGATCGGCCTTCCCTCGAGGCGCATTCGTCGGGCCTCGGCGCCGCGCCCGATGACGAGCGAGAGCGCCTCGTGCTCGTCGAGGCCGAGGAAGATCGGCTCGGTCGCGAGCTCGATCTCCCTCGAGCGCGGCGCGACGAGCGCCGGTGCGCGAGAGAGACCGTGGCGCTCACCGAGCGGCAGCTCCACGTCCGCCACGAGCCTCACGGACGGGCGGCCCTCCGTGAGGTCGTCGGCCACGAGCACCCCGTCGGGCCCCTCGCGCACGAGCCACGCGCGGCTCGGCACCTGCGCGTCGTGCACGACCACGTCACAGCCCGGACCGCTGCCCACCTCGAGAGGACGCTGCTTCACGGGGAACACGCGGAGGGGCTCCCCACGGAACGAGAGAACGATCGCCTGCATGGCGACCCTCATCGCGGGCACCTGCGTCGGGTTGCGTCCTCCGGAGCGAAAATCGTGATCTGGTGCGTCCAAGGGGTGGATGGCTCGCGGGTCTCACCCTCTCGGCATGCTCGACTCACGCGTCGGCTCGCTCGCTCTTGCCCTCGTCGTCCTCGCGACGTGCGTGTCGGCCGCACCCGCGAGCGCCCAGCGACGACGTGCGCACGCGACGCCCAGCGGACCGGCCTCTTCTGCGCGCACCGCCACGCCCCTCGCGCCGGCGCATCCCTCCGGTGAGGGCCGCGGCGAGGACCCACGCGCCGAGGCGGGGGGGCCGACGCTGCGCGAGCGCGACGGCGCCGCGCCCGGCGATCTCCGAAACGCCCACGATCGCTGCGTGCGCTCGCTCGTGCGGATCCTGCGCGAGGACGGCGGCATCGGCTCGGGCTGGGTCGCCGAGCTGGCCGGTCAGCGCGTCGTCGTGACCAACGCGCACGTCGTCGCGGGCGTGCGCACGGTGCGGCTCTCGGCCTATCGCGGTGAGAGCGCGCTCGGCCACGTCCGCTACGTCTCCCCGCGCATCGATCTCGCCATCGTCGTGCCCGAGCAGGAGCTCACGACGCTCGACGACGCCGGCGAGCGCCACGACGTGGCGGCCCTCGAGGTCGCGGCCGTCGCCTCGCTCGTGCGCGGAGAGCGCGTCGTGCTCGGCGGCAACCCCGGCGGCCTCTACTTCATCACGACCGAGGGCGTCGTGGCCGGCGTGGTCTCCGACACACACGACTCCGACGAGGCGTGCGGCGAGGGTCACAACTGTGTGGTGCTCGATGGCGAGGGCGAGCTCGGCAGCTCCGGCGGTCCCGTCGTGGACGCCTCGGGCCGCGTGATCGGCATGCTCTGGGGCATCTACACGGGCAGCTCGCTCTCGATCGCCATCCACGCGAGCACGCTCCAGCGCGAGCTCGACCTCGCAGCCCTCGCCCTCGCGAGCCGACGCGCGCGCGCCCTGCCCCGACAGCCCACGATCGAGCCCTGACACTCGTGAGTGGAGCGGGGGGAGGCCCGCCGAGAGAGAATCGAGACCCGCCGAGCGTAGCGCGAGGCGTGCACGGGTTCTCCCGTGCTTGCTCACTCCGTTCGCTGCGCGCGTGTGCGATCGCCGGGGGCTGGGGCCCCACGCGCAGCACGAGCGTCAGCGAGTGGAGCGGGGCGGAATCGAGATCCCGCCGAGCGTACCGCGAGGCGTGCAAAGCGGGGCTGGGGCCCCGCGCGCAGCACGAGCGTCAGCGAGTGGAGCGGGGCGGAATCGAGATCCCGCCGAGCGTAGCGCGAGGCGTGCAAAGCGGGGCTGGGGCCCCGCGCGCAGCACGAGCGTCAGCGAGTGGAGCGGGTGGGGGCCCCGCCGCGCGGGGGAGGGGGCGCACGCCCCCTCCAGCCAACTCAGAGCCCGAGCTTCTTCTGGATGCGGTCGACCGCGCGCTGGACCTGCTCGTCGGTGAGCACGAGCGCGCCGATCTTGCGGTGCGCGCTGATGACCGTCGTGTGGTCCTTGCCGCCGAAGCGGCGACCGATGTCGGGGTAGCTCAAGCGCAGCTTCTCGCGCGCGATGAACATCGCGATCATGCGCGGCAGGCTCACGCCGCGGTGGCGGCGATCGCCGAGCAGCTCCTTCATGCCGAGGCCGAAGAACTCGCAGGTCGCGCGCTGGATGTCCTCGACGCTCGTCTGACGATCGGTCACCGCGTGCGTGGGCTCTCCGAGCATCGCGCGCGCGAGGTCGAGGTCGATCGACTTGCCCTCCACGTCCGCGCGCACCGCGAGGCGCAGGAGCGTCCCCTCGAGCTCGCGCACGTTGCTCTGCACGCGCTGGGCGACGAACAGGGCGACCGCGTCGTCGAGGTGGATCGACTCCGTCTCGGCCTTCTTGCGGAGGATCGCGATCCGCGTGTCGAGCTCCGGTGCCTGGATGTCGGCGACGAGGCCCCACTGGAAGCGCGAGATGAGGCGATCCTGCATCTCCTTGATCTGCTGCGGGTAGACGTCGCTCGTGACGACGATCTGCTTGTCCGCGTGGTAGAGCGCGTTGAACGTGTGGAAGAACTCTTCCTGCGTCTGCTCGCGACCCGCGAGGAACTGGATGTCGTCGATGACGAGCACGTCGCAGCCCGTGCGGTAGCGAGCACGGAACTCGTCGATGCGCCGGTGCTGCAGGGCCGAGATGAACTCGTTGGTGAAGCGCTCGGCCGAGAGGAAGAGCACCCGCGCGCTCGGGCGATCCTCGCGTACGCGGTGACCCACCGCGTTGACGAGGTGCGTCTTGCCCAGGCCCACCTTCGAGTAGATGAAGAGGGGGTTGTAGCGCTTGCCCGGCGAGCTCGAGGCCGCGATCGAGGCGGCGTGGGCGAGCTGGTTCGAGGGGCCGACGATGAACGAGTCGAAGCGGTAGCGCGGGTTGAGCGCGTAGTCGCCGCTCTCGTCCTCGCGCGCGACCGCCGGCGGCGGGCTGACGCGGGGCGCAGGCGTCGCGCGATCGGCGACCGGAGCGTCGCTGCCGAACGGAAGCTCACCCGTGCGTCGATCGGGGCGACGCGGCTGCGGACGGGCCGAGGCGCGGCGCGCCGCGAGCGCGTCCTGCCGCTGCCAGCGAACCTCCGCGGGCTCGGGGGCGTCGAGCTCGAGCTGCGCCGAGACGGGCTCCTGGCTCGAGGCGGCGCCGGCCGGGGGCTCGCTGCTGCTCGCGCGCGGCGCGGTGGCCTCGAGCGGATCGATCACCCAGTCGATCTCGGTGCAAGGCTCTCCGGACAGGCGCGCCATCGTCTCGAGCAGGTCGGGCAGGTAGCGGGGCGAGATCCAGTCGGCGAAGAAGCGGTGGGGAATGCGCACGCGCAGGACGGGCGCCTCGAACGCCACGAAGCGAAGAGGCGCGAGCCACGCCACGAACGTGTGCTCGGACAGCCGTCCGCGAAGCTCTTCCAGGGCTGCTTCCCACACCATGTGCATGCCGAAAAACCCAATCAGAACGAAGGGTTGACAGAATACACCCCAGCCTGTCCACAGGCTGTGGCACACCAGCTCCCGAGAGGGAGCACGATCGAGTCCGAGCTGAGTGATCCTGTCGGCCCGCCAACGGTCCATCGGCTGGACCGAGCCTCGTCAGAGCGGCTCTCTCACGATGTCAGGCGGGGCGACAACTCGGTGCGAAGCTCGGCTCCGACCGCGAAGGGACCGGACGCTAGCAAAGCGATCGGGGGGCGTCTACGGGGGATCGTCACCTAGTTCGTAACCCAGCGAAAACACCGGGCATTCTCTGGGGGCGAGAGACCGCTTCGGAGCCCCCTCTCCGCTCGTCTTTCGCGAGCCTCCGCCAAGTGCCCGAGATCACGCGTGATCCGGCCTCGGCGCCCTCTCTCGGCGAGGGATCGCGCGTGATCCCCCGGTGATCTCGGGGCGTTGAGCCGCTCTTTGCGCGGCTTTTTTGGACGCGGGATCCACCTGTGGGAATCCTCGGGCCGTTCTCGACCGTCCGGCGCGACACGAGGAGCGCCAGCCACCCCCGACGAGGTCCCATGACGTCCCTGCTCGCCCGCATCGCGCCGATGCTCCTCGCGCTCGCGCTCGCCCTGCCCGCCGCGACGGCCCACGCCCAGGAGTCGACCACCCTGCCGCCGGCCGACGACTACGAGACGACCCGCGGCATGGCGATGGGCCTGGGCGCACGCGCCTCGGCCGTGGCCACCTCGGCCCTCGCGTCCAACCCCGCGAACCTCGCGCTCGGGCGCCTCTATCACATCGAATCCGTCGTCGGGTACATGCCGCAGCTCACGAATTTCACGTTCGGAGCAGGCGTGGCCGACTCGTTCAGCTCACCGGTCGCGCTGGGTGTTCAGTACCGGTACATCCTGGGCAACGGGCAGAACGGCCACTCCGGCATGGACGGCCGCGTGGGCCTGGCCTACGCGTTCTCCGAGGCCTTCTCGATCGGCGTGAGCGGCCGCTACCACTCGTTCCAGCGCGAGGGTCAGCAAGAGGGCGACACGCGCGGCCCGTACGCCGAGGGCGTCAACGTCGACGTCTCGCTGCGCCTCACGCCGGTCACGGGCCTGCACATCGCGGCGATCGGCCAGAACCTCATCGAGTACGGCACGCCCTACGTCGCGCGCCTCGTCGGCGGCAGCGTCTCGTACACCTTCGAGAACGTGCTGACGCTCGCGGTCGACGGCTTCGCCGATCTCTCCACGTTCCACGACGCGAGCGGCAACCTGCGCCCCGAGATGCTGATCGGCGGCGCGGCCGAGGTGTTCACCGGCGAGGTGCCCATCCGCGCTGGCTACTTCTACGACTCGGGACGCGGCATCCACTACGTCTCGGCGGGCGTCGGCTACGTGCGGCCCGAGTTCGGCATCGACCTCGCGTGGCGCCAGCAGATCGTCGGAGACGACGACACCTGGCTGACACTCTCGTTCCGCTACTTCATCCACTGACACACCGCGCCTGCGGCGCGGGAAGGGGGGCCCCTGGGCCCCCCTGTGACCCCCCGCTCGTTCGTTCGTCGCTGCGCTCCTCACTGCCTCGCTGCTCCAGGGGGAGCTGCGCTCCCCCGCCGCAGGGCGCCCCGTGCTGGGGGAGGTCGCCGCGGGGGCCGGCGCGCCTGGCGCGCGGCCTGTGCTTGCTGTCCTCGCGCGACGAGACGGATCCACCGCGCTTGCTGGGGGAGGTCGCCGCGGGGGCCGGCGCGCCTGGCGCGCGGCCTGTGCTTGCTGTCCTCGCGCGACGACACGGATCTACCGCGCTCTCCGCGCGCGACGAGACCGGCCGCCCCGCGCTCGCTCTCCGCGCGCGACGAGACCGGCCGCCCCGCGCTCGCTCTCCTCGCGCGACCTGGTGTGCTGCGTTCCGATCACGAGAGAGTGGTAGGGTCCGCGGAACCCGCGCGGAGCGACGTTGTCTCCGGGCGGTGGACGTCGTCAGCAAGACACCGCGGCGCGGGCTCTCGGTCGAGCTCGATGAAGCGATCTGGGCGTCCGGGTTCCACGTGCCGATGCCCGAAGGCTACGAAGAAGAGCTGGTCGAGAGGCTGAAGCGGCGCGACGAGGCCGCGTTCACCGAGCTCATCCGCCTCTACGAGAAGCGGATCTTCCAGCTCGTGCTCCGCATGCTCGGCGATCGCGGCGAGGCCGAGGACGTCGCGCAGGACGTCTTCCTCACCGTCTTCAAGTCGATCGACAGCTTCCGCGGCGACAGCAAGCTCTCCACGTGGCTCTATCGAATCGCCACCAATCACTGCAAGAACCGCATCAAGTACCTCGATCGCCGCGCCCGCGGAAAGAAGACCGAGCTCGACGATCTGAGCGAGCACGACCGCGTCGAGAGCGCGTCGATGAGCGCGAGCGCGCACGTGGCGCGGCCCGATCAGCAGGCCGAGGCGCACCAGATGGAGGCGATCATGCGGCGCGCCATCGGTGAGCTCGACGAGGAGCAGCGCGAGCTCGTGATCCTCCGCGACGTCGAGAACCTCAGCTACGAAGAGATCCAGGCCATCACCGGTCTCCCGGAGGGCACCGTGAAGTCGCGCCTCCATCGCGCGCGCCTCTCGCTCGCCAAGACCGTGCGCGCCGCGAGCGAGCCGGGCACGATCGGCGGAAAGAAGACCGAGCGATGAGCCAGCCCGCCACAGCCCAGAGCCCCATGAGCGCCGACGACGCGCGCGATCGCTTCACCGACGCGATCGATGGGCAGCTCTCCGAGAGCGAGCTCGGCGCGTTCGAGCAGGCCCTCGCCAGCGACGCAGAGCTGCGCGAGGAGTACGAGGCCTACCGCTCGATCGTGAAGGGCGTGGCCGCCGCGGTGCCGCACGTGGCCGGCGTCGAGCCCGACGTGCGCGACGGAGAGCAGGCGCCCTCGCTCGTGCCCAAGGTGCAGGACCGGATCCGGCGGCGGAGCAAGGGGCGCTACTTCCGCGATCGCTTCTCGGCCGGTGAGGCGCGCGGCGGCGGGCTCACCGTCCTCTTCGTGACCGCAGCGCTGCTCATGATCGTGGCCGTCTGGCTGATGCTCGACAACGTCGCGATCCTCACGCCGTGACGCGCGCGACGAACGCGCGCACCGCACCCTCGTAGGCGGCGCGGTGCGCCACGAGGTGACGCACGTGCTGCGAGCCCGGCAGGTGCAGACGCTCCACGGGCACCCCGGCCTCCTCGGCGCGAGCGAGGAATTGCTCGACGTAGCGCGCCTCGACGAGCTCGTCGGCGTCGCCCCAGATCGCGAGGAGCGGCCGAGGCGGACCCTCGTGGGGCACGTGCGCGTCGCGCACCACGCGGAGCGCGCGACGCATGAACGCGATCTGCCGCGGCGCGCTCAGGTGCCAGAGGCCGAAGAGGCCGCCGAGCAGCGGCGACAGGAGCGGGTGCTTGGTGCGCGGCGTGCGCCCGAGGCGCGCGAGCAGGCCTGGCAGGAACGCCATGGGCGCAGTGCGAGCCGTGAAGCGCGCCCCGAAATGCTCGGGAAAGCCGGGGGCGCTGTCGAGGATCGTGCCGCGATGCGCGAGGAGCACGGCGGGGTGCTCGCGCTCGAGCGCCTCGAGCATCGCCGCGAGCGTCCAGAAGCCCGCGTTCGAGAAGGAGTGCACGACGAGCGCGCGCGGATCGGCGGCGTGCGCCGCGGCGAGCGCGCGAGCCTGGACGAGGCCCTCGCGCGCGAAGCCGCCGCGCCGCGCGAGCGCGCGCCCCGAGTCGCTCAGCACGGGATGCACCACGTGCCCGAGCGGCTCGTGGAGGCGGGCCACTGCGCGGAGGTGTCGCGCCGTCGCGTCGTGCCAGCCGAGGAGCAGGATGCGCGCGGCCGCGCTCACACGCTCACCTCGTACACGCGCACCGGCGCACGCTTGCCTGGCAGCTCGCGCTCGCCGCGATCGACGAGCTCGAAGTCCTCGCCCGCGGCGGTGGCCGTGGCCGCGGTCACGAGGATCTGGTTCGGGCGCGCGATCGCCTCGAGGCGCGCGGCCGTGTTCACCACATCGCCGATGGCCGTGTACTCCATGCGCCGCTCGGAGCCGATGTTGCCGACGACGCACTCGCCGCTCGAGATGCCGACCGCGAGCTCGATCTTCACGCCGTAGCGGCTCGCCCAGCCCGCGTTGCCCGTGTCGAGGAAGCGCAGCATGTCCTCGGCGCACGCGAGGGCGCGCGCGGCGTGATCGGCCTGCTCGGCGGGCGCACCGAAGAGGGCCATCACCGAGTCGCCCATGAATTTGTCGATCGTGCCGCCGTGACGGAACACGATCTCGGTGAGCAGCGTGAAGAGCTCGTTGAGGAGCTTCACCGTGTCCTCGGCCGCGAGCTTCTCGGTGAGCGGCGTGAAGGCGACCACGTCGGCGAAGAGCACGGTGATCGCGCGCTTCTGCCCGCCCAGCGCCATGTCCTGCTCGCGATCGACCACGCGATCGACGATCTCGGCGGGGAGATACCGACCGAGATCGGTGCGGATCGCGATCTCCTTCTGGATGCGGGCCTCGCTCGCGCCGAGCTCGTGGGCCGCGTCGCTCATCGCACGGCCGAGCAGCTCGAGCTCGTCACCGCTGTCGATCGCCACACGCTCGCCGAAGCGTCGGTGCGCGAGGTGGTCGGCCTGCTTCATCAGGGCCGACACGGGCGCCGCGAGCCGGCGGCCGAGCACCCACGCGATGGCGAACGACGCGAGCACGCCGAGCACCACCGACGTCATGATCCAGCGACGGAGCGTGGCGACCGACGCGAAGACCACCGCCGTCGGTTCGCCCACGACGATGCGGAATGGCCGCAGATCCATGCGCTCGATGGTCACGAGGCGCTCCTCCGATCCGTCGCCGACGATCTCGGCGTAGCTGCCGAGACGGCTCGCCTCGAGGCCCGCGTCGTAGGCGTGAGGCACGGCCCGAGGCTCGGTGCCCGCGCCGAGCAGCGCACGGCCGCGCCCGTCCACGAGGAGGATCGGCGCCTCGACCGTCGGGAAGTGTCGCCCTGCGAGGTGAGCGATGTCGGCGGCGACCGGCGCGAGGCTCGTGCGCGCGGCGACGAAGCCCGTCACACCGCTCGAGCTCCGGAGCGGCACCACGGAGAGCACGTGGCCGTCCTCCTCGACCGAGCTGAGGCTGCCCTGTGCGCTCGCGAGGTCGCGGCTCTCTTCGTCGAGCGACTCGGGCAGAGAGACGATCGCGCCGGCCTCGCGCGCCACGTCGATGCGCACCCCGTCGGCCCCGTACACCCCGACCGCATCGACCCCGCTCGCCCCCGAGACGAGGCTGGTCACGAGCGTCGGGATCGCGTCGGCCTGCGCCGCGGGCGTGTGCACGATCACACGGCCGATCGTCTCGAGGAGGTCCTCGTTCGCGCGCAACGTGGCATCGACCGAGCGCGTGACGTCCTCGACCGCGAGGTGCTGGCGGCTCCGCGCGAGATCGTCGAGCGTCTGCTCGTTCACGTCGATGACGACCCAGCCCAGGATCGCGAGCGCGAGCGAGACCGCCGCCGCGATCACGAGCGCGATCTTGAAGAAGAACGGCCGACGCACCGTCTGTGGCGCGCCCGACGACGATCTCGTGGCTTCCGCAAGCATCGGCCGACTCTACTCCCTCGCGCCGAGGCCACGGTCTTCGCTCGAATTCCAGCGATCTCGGGTACGCTGCCGACCCCCCATGGACACCTCTCCCACGCTTCCACGCCAGACGCCGACCTCGGTGCCCGTCGAGGTCATGCGCGTCGCCGTCGTCGACGGGCCCGATGTCGCGCGGGGTGTGTCAGCGGCTGGAGATCACGTCTCGGTCGGCACCGCGGAGGGCAACGATCTCGTCCTCACCGATCCGATGGTCTCGCGCTTCCACCTCACGCTCACGTGCGTGCCGGGCGGCGTGTCGATCGTCGACGGTGGCTCGACGAACGGCACCTTCTTCGAGGGCGCGCGCGTCGAGCGCTGCATCGTGCCGTTCGGCTCGAGCGTGGCGATCGGCCAGTCGCGCCTGCGCCTCGAGAAGGGCGGCAGCGTCGAGGTCGAGATCGTCGACAGCGACAGCGAGCCCGGCCTCGAGCGCTTCTCGGCACGCAGCGCCACGATGCGCCGCCTCCTCGCGCAGCTCGTGAAGGCCGCGGCGAGCGAGGTCTCGGTGCTCTTCGTGGGCGCCTCGGGCACGGGCAAGGAGCTGCTCGCGCGCGCGCTCCACGAGCGAGGCCCGCGCCGTACGGGGCCCTTCGAGACGGTCGACTGCGCCTCGCTCTCGCCCACGCTCATCGGCTCCGAGCTCTTCGGCCACGAGAAGGGCGCGTTCACCGGCGCCGATCGACGTCACGTGGGCGCCTTCGAGCGCGCGCACGGCGGCACGCTCTTCCTCGACGAGATCGGCGAGCTGCCCGAGTCGCTCCAGCCGATGCTGCTCGGCGCCCTGGAACGCAAGCGCTTCCGTCGCCTCGGCGGCCGCGACGAGGTGCAGGTGGACGTGCGCATCGTGAGCGCCACGCACCGCGATCTCCGCGCCGAGGTGAACGCGCAGCGCTTCCGCCTCGATCTCTACTATCGCCTCGCGGTGGTGCGCCTCGGCGTGCCCTCGCTCCGCGAGCGCCTCGACGATCTGCCCGCGCTCGTCGAGCTCTTCGCCAAGGAGAGCCACGCGAGCGCGCAGGATCTGGCGCGCCTGCTCGATCCCTCGTTCCTCGAGCCGCTCACGCGCCACGACTGGCCCGGCAACGTGCGCGAGCTGCGCAACGTGGTCGACGCGACGCTCGCGATGGGCGAGCCGCCGGTGCTCTCGAGCGACCTCTCGACGAGCACGCCTCCGCCCGCGCCGAGCTCGCAGCCCTCGTTCGGGCCCGTGCTCTCGCTCGGCCCCGCCCTCGAGCAGCCCTACAAGGAGGCGCGCCAGCTCGTGCTGCACGAGTTCGAGAAGGCCTACCTGCCGCGCCTGCTCGAGCGCGCCAACGGCAACGTGAGCCAGGCCGCGCGCGACGCGGACATGGATCGCTCGCACCTCTGGGAGCTCCTGCGCCGCCACGGCCTTCGCTGACGATTCGCCCTGTTTCATGGGCGATCCGTGGGTTCGGGCGTTGTCGGCCGAGTGAGCTACGTTCGGCCCCCCTATGTCGCGCCGTCGTATCTTCGCCTCCGTCACGCTCGCCCTCGCGAGCCTCGTGTCCGCGCCTGCGCTCGCCCAGGACGCGAGCGTCACCGTCGAGCAATTCCATCCGGCCGAGACCGCGGAAGACGGCTTCGCGCTGAGTCGCCCCGACGATCGGGGGCACCTCCGCGTCGGCGCGCAGCTCACGCTCGACTACGCGCTCAACCCTCTCGTCTACGAAGACGATCGCGGCCACGCCGAGAGCGAGCGCTTCGCCATCATCGAGCACCAGCTCGCCGCGCACGTGGGCGCCTCGCTCGGCCTCTTCGATCGCGTGGTGCTCTACGTGGGCCTGCCCGTGAACCTCGTGATGAGCGGCGTGGACGCGGGGCAGGTGCCCGCGGGGTTCGCGGCCGCCGACGGCACGGGCCTGGGCGATCTGAGCCTCGGCGGGCGCGTGCGCCTCCTCGGCGAGAGAAACGACCTCTTCGCCCTCGCGCTCCAGCTCACCTTCGGCCTGCCCACCGCGCTCTGGTCCAACGCCACGCAGCGCTACAGCGGTGAGCAGGGCCTCGTCGTGCACCCCGAGCTCGTCGGCGAGCTCCGCTTCGGCGGCGGCTGGCGCGTGACGCTCGACCTCGAGGCGCGCCTGCGCGCCGCCGATCAGGCGCGCCTCGTCGACTCGGGCCTCTCGGTCAGCCACGAGCTCACCTACGGTCTCGGGCTCACCGCGCCGCTCTGGAGCGACGCCGAGGGACGCTCGGTCACCGCGCACCTCGAGGGCTTCGGCGCTGGCACCTTCGAGGCCTTCGGCAGCCGCGAGCTCAGCCCCTTCGAGGCGCTGCTCGGCGTGCGCGGCCAGCCGACCTGCGGCCTCGTGCTCGGCCTCGCGGGCGGCACCGGTCTCTCGCGAGGCTACGGAACGCCTGATTTCCGGGGCGTTCTCTCGATCGGCTTCTCGGACTCGCAGTGCCCCGTGGCGCCCGAGGTCACGCCCGTGGCGCAGCCCGGCGACACCGACGGCGACGGCATCCTCGACCCCGAAGATCGCTGCCCGACCGAGCCCGAGGATCGCGACCAGTTCGAGGACGAAGACGGCTGCCCCGATCCCGACAACGATCAGGACGGCATCCTCGACGTGAGCGACACGTGCCCGAACAACCCCGAGGACTTCGATCAGTTCGAGGACACCGACGGCTGCCCCGAGCCCGACAACGATCGCGACGGCATCCTCGATCAAGCCGACCCGTGCCCGCTCGATCCGGAGGACTTCGATCGCTTCGAGGATCAGGACGGCTGCCCCGAGCCCGACAACGACCGCGACACGGTGCTCGACCCCGACGACGAGTGCCCGCTCGCGCCCGGCCGCCCCGAGGATCACGGCTGCCCCCGCTCGGTGCGCCTCGACACCGAGACCGGCCAGATCTTCATCCTCCAGCGCGTGGAATTCGCGACGAACCGCGACGTGATCCTCGATCGCAGCTTCCCCATCCTCGAGGAGGTTCGCGCGGTGATCGAGGTGAACCCGCAGCTGCGGCGCCTCCGCGTGGAGGGCCACACCGACGATCGCGGCCGCGACAGCGCGAACCTCGATCTCTCGCGCCGCCGCGCCGCCAGCGTCACGCGCTGGCTCGTGGAGCACGGCGTCGATCAGGCGCGCCTCGAGGCGTGGGGCTGCGGTGAGGTCCACCCGATGGAGGACAACGGCACGGCCGATGGTCGACAGGCCAACCGTCGCGTCGAGTTCCACATCATCGACCCGGCCCCCGCGTCGGGCCCGCGTCAGCTCGACGGCTGCCTCGAGAGCGACATGAGCGCGCCGAGCCCCGCGGCCCGCCGCCGCGGGCGCGCGACCCGCTGAGCATGGGCGATCACGGGCACGGCCACGATCACGGGCACGGGCACGGGCACGGCGATCACGGGCACGGCGATCACGGGCACGGCGATCACGGGCACGGCGATCACGATCACGCCGGTCACGATCACGCCGGTCACGATCACGATCCCCGCGCGCCGAGTGCGGGCCTCGGCAACGAGCGGCGCACGCAGCTCGTGCTCGTGCTCACCGTGCTCACGATGATCGCCGAGCTCGCGGTGGGCGTGCTCACCGGCTCGCTCGCCCTGCAGGCCGACGGCTGGCACATGGCCACGCACGCGGGCGCTCTGGGCCTCGCGGCCTTCGGCTACTGGTTCGCGCGCACCCGCGCCGACGACGCGTCGCTCGCGTTCGGCACGGGCAAGGTGAACGCGCTCTCGGGCTTCGCGAGCGCGGTGGCGCTCGGTGTGGTCGCGGTGTTCATGACGATCGAGGCGATCGAGCGCCTGCTGAGCCCCGAGCCCGTGGCCTTCAGCTCGGCGCTGCCCGTGGCGGTGCTCGGCCTCCTCGTGAACCTCGGCTCCCTCTTCGTGCTCGGCGGCGGCGGGCACGCTCATGCCGAGCACGGCCACGGTCACGGCGAGGGCCACGATCACAACCTCCGCGGCGTGTACCTCCACGTGCTCGCCGACGTGATCACGAGCGTGCTCGCGATCGCGGCGCTCGTGGTGGGCGCGTGGGCCGGCATCGTGTGGCTCGACGCCGCCACGGCGCTCGTGGCCGCGGTGCTCATCGTCGTCTGGGCGCGGAGCCTCCTCACCGACACCGCGCGCCCGCTGCTCGATGCGCGCGCGCCCTCGGCCGAGATCGCGAAGATCGAGAACGAGCTCGCCGCGCTCGAGGGCGTGCGCAAGGTGAGCGTGTGCATGTGGGAGCTCGGCAGCGGACGCCGCGCCGTCACGATCGAGCTCGTCGCCGAGGGCACGCTGAGCGCGCGCCGCGTGCGTGAGGCCGTGCCCGAGCTCGCGCGCTTCCACCGCGCGAGCATCGAGATCCACGACGATCAAGGCCACTGAGAGAGTGAGCCCGCACGTCGGAGTCGGCGCGCTATCCTCGCGCTCCGATGAGCCTCACTCTCCCCGCACGCGGCGTGCCGCACGACGAGATCCTCGATCGCCTCAAGGACCTGCGCGAGGGCGACGCGGACTGGCGTGACGGTCGCGTCTTCTCGCTCGTCTATCACGCGAGCGACGAGCACGGAGAGCTCGTGCGGCGCGCGCACAACCTCTTCTTCTCGGAGAACGGCCTCAACCCGATGGCCTTCAAGAGCCTCCACCGGATGGAGGCCGAGGTCGTGCGCATGACGGCCTCCATGCTCCACGGCGGGCCCGAGACCGTGGGCACGATGACGAGCGGTGGCACCGAGTCGATCCTCCTCGCGGTCAAGGCCGCGCGCGATCGCGCGCGTCACAAGAACAAGAAGCTCACCCGCCCCAACATCGTCGTGCCCGAGACGGTGCACGTCGCGTTCGACAAGGCGGGCCACTACTTCGGCTGCGAGGTGCGCTTCGCGAAGCTCGACGCCTCGATGCGCGTCGACGTGAACGACATGGCGCAGCTGCTCGACGCGAACACCGTGCTGCTCGTGGGCTCGGCGCCGCAGTACCCGCACGGCGTGGTCGATCCGATCGACCGCATCGCCGCCCTCGCGCGCAAGCACAAGATCCCCTGTCACGTCGACGCGTGCATCGGCGGCTTCTTCCTGCCGTGGGTCGAGCGCCTCGGATATCCGCTGCCGCTCTGGGACTTCCGCGTGCCCGGCGTCACGAGCATCTCGGCCGACGTGCACAAATTCGGCTACGCGCCCAAGGGCGCGAGCGTCCTCGTCTACAAGGACATGGACCACCTCAAGCACCAGTTCTTCGTCTCGACGGACTGGCCCGGCGGCATCTACGCCTCGCCCACGATCGCGGGCACGCGCCCCGGCGGCGCGATCGCGGGCGCGTGGGCCTCGATGATGGCGATGGGCGAGAACGGCTACCTCGATCACGTCGATCGCGCGATGAAGGCGGCCAAGCGCCTGGCCGAGGGCATCGAGGCCACGGGCAAGCTCGCGCTCGTGGCCAAGCCCGACATGTGCATCGTGTCGTTCACCACCAAGGCCGACAGCAAGCTCGACGTCTTCGCGCTCGCCGATCGCCTCGAGGATCGCGACTGGCTCGTCGATCGCCAGCAGAGCCCCAACTGCGTGCACTGCACCGTCACGAGCCACCACGAGGCGCGCATCGACGAGTACCTCGAGGACCTGCGCAGCGCGATCGCCTACCTCGAGACGCACCCCGATCACCACGCGCGCGGCAACGCCGCGATGTACGGGATGATCGCGAAGATCCCCTTCCGCGGCATGGTGAAGCAGAGCGTCATGGACGTGATGGAGAAGCTCTACGGCCCGCGCGCGGCCGAGCCCGGCTTCGATCCGATGGGACAAGACGACGAGGGCGTGGTGATGCGCCTCGTCAAGAGCTACGGCGGCCGCGCGCTCGCCGTGCTCGATCGCGTGGACAAGCTCCGCGAGCGCTTCACGCCCGGCAAGAAGCGGCGTCGGGCGGTGACCTGATGAGCTCCGCGACGCGAGGGCGGATCGCGGTCGCGCTCGACGCCATGGGCTCCGACCTGGGCCCGCCGGCGACGGTCGCTGGCGCGGCCGAGGTGAGCCGCCACCCCGAGAGCCCGCGCCTCTTCGTCGTCGGCGACGCCGACGTGGTGCGCAAGGAGCTCGAGAAGCACCCGCACGACCGCGACAAGATCCGCATCGTGCACGCGGGCGAGGTGATCGCACAGGACGACAAGCCCAAGGAGGCCGTCGCACAGAAGCCGGGCGCGTCGATCCTCGTCGCGGCCGAGCTCGTGAAGGCTGGCGAGTGCGACGTGCTCGTGTCCGCGGGCAACACCGGCGCGGTCACGCTCTCCTGCGCACGGATGTTCGCGCGTCTGCCGAGCGTGCAGCGCACCGCGCTCGGCGCCGTGTATCCCACCGAGCGTCGCCGCGGCGAGAAGGACGACCCGTTCTCGCTCATCCTCGACGCGGGCCTCACGCTCGAGGCAAGCGCGGAGGATCTGGTGGGCTTCGCGGTGATGGGCTCGGCCTACTCGAAGTGCATCTCGCGCAACGCGCGACCGCGCGTAGGGCTGCTCTCGGTGGGCGGCGAGGAGAGCAAGGGCACCGAGGCGGTGGTGAAGGCGCACGGGGTGCTCAAGCGCGTCCCCGGGATCGACTTCATCGGCAACATCGAGGGCATGGACATCCCGCGTGGCACGGCCGACGTGGTGGTGACGAGCGGCTTCACGGGCAACATCGTGCTCAAGATGCTCGAGGGCATCAGCGAGACGGTGATGCGCCTCGCGCGCTCGGCGGGCGAGAAGAGCCTCCAGTACAAGGCGGGCCTCTTGCTGCTCGCGCCAGCGATCCAGCGCCTCCGCCAGGTGACCGACTGGCAGGAGTACGGCGGCGTGCCGATCCTCGGCTTCGATCGGCTGTGCATCAAGGCGCACGGACGCTCCACGCAGCGCGCGATCCGCAACGCCCTGCGCGTGGCTCATCGCGCCGCGCACACCGACACGATCGGCTCGATCCGCGCCGGCCTCGAGGCCGCCGCGTCCGTCGCCTGAGCCCGTGTCCCCGGATTCCGGGGGAATCGCGCGGATCTCCGCTCGGGACCACGACCCGTGCGGGGGAACACGCGGATCGCGATCTCGGCATGCACGGGGCCCGCGGCAACGTATGCTCGCGCCCATGCCGAAGAAGGCCGCCCCGAAGACGACGTCCAAGAAGTCCACGACGAAGGCCGCGCCCAAGAAGGCCGCGCCCAAGAAGGCCGCGCCCAAGAAGGCCGCCGCCAAGAAGGCCGCGCCCAAGAAGGCCGCGCCCAAGAAGGCCGCGCCCAAGAAGGCCGCGCCCAAGAAGGCCACGTCGAAGGCCGCGCCCAAGAACGCCGCGCCCGAGAAGGCCACGTCGAAGGCCGCGCCCAAGAAGGCGGCGTCGAAGAGGGCTGGCGCGAAGACGGTCGCTGCGAAGCCCGTCGCTACGAAGCCCGTCGCCGCGAAGCCCGTCGCTGCGAAGCCCGTCGCTGCGAAGCCCGTCGCTGCGAAGCCTGCTCCTGCCAAGCCTGCTCCTGCCAAGCCTGCCCCTGCCAAGCCTGCCATCGCGAAGCCTGCTGCCGGCAAGCCTGCCATCGCGAAGCCTGCTGCCGGCAAGCCCGCCGCTGCGAAGCCTGCCGCTTCGAAGCCTGCTGCTGCCGCGAAGCCTGCGTCGAGGGCCCCTGCCGCGCCGTCCAAGGCTGCGCTCGAGAAGTCGCGCCTCGCGAGCCGACTCGCGGAGGACGCCGCGTCGAAGATCCATCGCGGCCCGCGCGCCTACATCGAGGGCAATACGACGACGGACGTGTTCGCCGAGGAGCTCGGCGAGGACGCGGTGCGCGCGATCACGAGCGGCCAGGACGAAGAGGCCGACATCGACGTGATGAGCGGCAACACCAACGACGGCCTCCACGTGGTGGCGAGCGCCTTCGAGGAGTGAGCGGACTGCGGAGCCCGAATCGCCCACGAAACAAGGCGATTCGGGCGTTCGGGCTCGTGACTTTTCAGGTCGTTTCCGATCGTCGTTGTCGCGACGCGAGCGAGGCCGGGCCACGATGGGCGGCATGCCTCGCACGCTCGGCCAGCTCGCCGCGATCCTGCTCGTGATCCTCGCCGGGGCCACGCTCCTCGCCCGCCCCGCGGCGGCCCAGCGACGAAGGCGCACCTCGGCGAGCCAGCCCGCGGGACCGCCTCGCGAGGCGCCACCGCCGAGCTCCAGCGGGCCGCACGCGACCACGGCGGCACACGTCGCGGTGGGAGGCGATCACTCGTGCGCTTCGATGAGCGATGGCCGCGTGCTCTGCTGGGGCAACGACGTGATCCTCACGCTGCTCGCGCCACGCACCTCGATCCTCGGACCGCGACTCACACCCACGCCGCTCGCTCGTACACGCGACGCGCAGGAGCTCTACGTGCACGGCAGCCAGCCCCTCGTGAGGATCGCGGGGGATCGCTTGATCTCGGGCGGGACGTGGGACGTGCAGGGCCTCGGCACCGTCGTGAATTCGCCCGAGGACTGGCGCACCGACGCGCTCGAGCTCTCGGGCGTGGCGCCCGTGCGGCTCGTGCCGAGCGCCTCGGGGCAGACGCTCTGCGCGATCCACCCCGACGGTGTGCTGCGCTGTCGAGGCGACAACCAATTCGGCCAGCTCGGCGCGGGCTCGAGCGAGGTGGCGACCGAGCGCTGGCTCGAGGTGACGGGCCTCGCGCCCGTGGTGAGCGCGTCGCACGGAGGGCAGACCGGCTGCGCGATCACGCGTGACGGCGCGCTCTCCTGCTTCGGCCGCGGCCTGCACGGCGTGCTCGGCGATGGTGCGAGCGCCGAGCTCACACGCACGCCCGTGCGCGTAGCCACGCTGACCCGCGCGAGCGCCGTCGCGGTCTCGCGCGAGGGCCACGCCTGCGCGATCGACGGCGAGGGCGCCGTGCACTGCTGGGGCCAAGGCCGCTATGGCGAGCTCGGCGACGGCACGCTCACCGACGCACCGACGCCTCGTCGCGTCGCGCTCCCCGCGCGCGCCACGCGCATCGCGGTGGGCCGCTACGCGAGCTGCGCGCTGGCCGAGGGCCACGCGTATTGCTGGGGCGCGGGCAACGAAGGTCAGCTCGGTGATGGTCGCCGCGCAGGCAGCTCGACGCCCGTGGAGGTGCGCTCCCTCGATCGGCTCACGGAGCTCGCGCTCGGCGACGCGCATGCGTGCGCGCTTCGCGACGACGGCACGATCTGGTGCTGGGGCCGCAACACCGAAGGCAGCTGCGGCGTCGCGCCCGGCACCGACACCAGCGTGCCCGTGCAGGTGCCGTTCACCCCCTGACCTCGGCCGCGGCAGGTTCGAAGGAAGCGGCGGCTCTCACACGACGGACCCACCGCGCCTGCGCGTCCATGCACCGCGTGCGCGGTTCGGATAGAGCACCTGCATGCGCTTCGAGCACCTCGTCGAGATCAACGACCTCACGCGGCCCGCGGTGCGCGTGCTCGAGCGCGAGGAGCTCTGGCGGGGCCTCGTCGTGCGCGCGGAGCATCCCGAGCTCTTTCTCCCGAGCCTCGAGGGCGCTCCGATCCTCACGCGCACCCCAGACGGCCTCGTTCGCGAGCTCACCTTCGGCGAGCTCCGCATCACCGACCAGGTGCGCTTCTTCGCGAGCGAGGTCCTCTACGAGATCCCGCCACAAGGCGAGATCCCACGCTCCAGCCTGCGCATGAGCATCGAGGAACCCCTGCCAGGCCAGCTCTTCGTGCGCTTCGTCTACGAGGACGAGCGCGCCCCCGAGAGCGAGCCCGAGATGGCCGCGCGCCGCTCCGCCTACGAGGCCGCCGACGTCGACACCGTCGCGATCATCCGAGAGCTCGCAGAAGCCGGCGAGCTCGCGCGACGCAGCCCTGCGAGCTGACGGCGTCTCGTCCCTCCTCGACGACATCGGCTACGTGCAGCGGTCCGCCGACGAGGCCGAGGTCCTCACGCTCATGGCCGAGCGGTACGAGCGTCGCTCCCTGCTCATCACGAGCAACCTCGTATTCCGCGAGTGGGGGCGGATCGCAAATGGGCATTGGCGCTCGAGCGCTCGTGGCAATGCCCCGAGACGCGTGAGGCACCGAGCACCGTCTTCGAGCACAGTCGCCTTCGTGGAGATCGATCACGTCTCCGCGCATGCGTCCGGCAGGCTCGAGGGGAGTCGCAAGCACGACGGCCGGGCAACCCTGTCCATGGCCTCGTACGAGACTGGCCATCCAGACGTGTGAGGCGCTGTGCAACGTACCGCTGGCCCTCACCCTCGGCGCTGCGCGCCTCGACCTCTCCCGCGAGCGGGAGAGGTGAGCTCGTCGGCGCTTCGCGCTTCACACCTCTCCCACGAGCGGGAGAGGTGGGCATGGGATCACTCCGCGCTCGGGCCGTCGTCCTGCCATGACGCGACCGCAGAAGGGCACCGCAGAGGATCACTCCGCGCTTGCGCCGTCGTCTTTCACTCGGAGCTGGACGAGGCGGTCCTTCTGGATGCGCTGGGCGGTCTCGGGCTCGACGAAGTCGGAGTGGCAGAGGCCCTTGCCGACCTCGGCGTCGACGGCCTTCTTCGTCTTGGTGGCGAGCTTGTGGATCTCGGTGGGCGCGAGGTTGCCGCGCTGCTCGAGGACGCGGCGCTGCTCTTCGGTGAGCGCGGCGCTCTTCATCACCTTGTCGCGCTCGAAGCCCTCGGCCTTGCCGCTCGCGAAGGCCACGATCTCCTTGCTGATGCGCACGCTGCACCAGTCGTGGCCGCACATCGCGCAGAAGTCCGTGTCGACGTCGAGATCCTCGTCGTGCAGGGCTCGCGCGTACTCGCCGTCGAAGGCGAGCTCGAAGTGCTTGTCCCAGTTGAGCGCGGCGCGGGCGCGCGTGAGGTCGTCGTCCCAGTCGCGGCTCTTGGGGATTCCGAGGGCCACGTCGGCGGCGTGCGCGGCGATCTTGTAGGCGATGCAGCCCTGCTTCACGTCGTCCTTCTTCGGAAGGCCCACGTGCTCCTTGGGCGTCACGTAACAGAGCATGCTCGCGCCGTGGTAGGCGGCGGCCGTCGCGCCGATGCACGACGTGATGTGGTCGTAGCCGGGGAACACGTCGGTCACGATCGGGCCGAGCACGTAGAAGGGCGCGCCGTGACAGAGCGTGCGCTGCATCTTCATGTTCCACTCGATCTGATCGAAGGGGACGTGGCCGGGGCCCTCGACCATCACCTGACAGCCCTTCTTCCACGCGCGCTCGGTGAGCTCGCCGAGCGTCTCGAGCTCCGCGAGCTGCGCGGCGTCCGTCGCGTCGGCGAGGCCGCCGGGGCGCAGACCATCGCCCAGCGAGAAGCTCACGTCGTAGCGGCGCATCACGTCGCAGATCGCGTCGAAGTGCTCGTACATCGGGCTCTCCTTGCCGTGCACGATCATCCACTTCGCCAGCAGCGAGCCGCCGCGCGAGACGATGCCGATGAGCCGCTTCTCCACGAGCGGCAGGTGCGCACGGCGCACGCCCGCGTGGATCGTGAAGTAGTCCACGCCCTGCGCGGCCTGCTTCTCGAGCGTCTCGAGGATCACGTCGATCGTGAGGTCCTCGATCTTGCGACCGAGGATCATCGAGTAGATCGGCACCGTGCCGATGGGCACGCGCGAGGCGGCGATGATCGCCTCGCGGCACGCGTCGAGATCGCCGCCCGTGGAGAGATCCATGACGGTGTCGGCGCCCCAGCGCACGGACCACTCCATCTTCTCCACCTCCTCGTGCGTGCCGCTCGAGACGGGGCTCGCGCCGAGGTTCGCGTTCACCTTGGTCTTGCTCGCGCGGCCGATCACCATCGGCTCGAGCTTCATCGCGCGGTGCTTCACGTTCGAAGGGAGGATCATGCGACCGGCCGCGATCTCGTCGCGCACGTCTTCGGCCGTGAGGTGCGTCTCGACCTTCTCGGCCACGTAGCGCATCTCCGGCGTGATCGTGCCGAGGCGCGCGTGCTCGAGCTGCGTGACGGGCACGAAGCCCGCAGGCGCGATCGCGAAGCCCGTGCTCGCGTCGCGCGTCCAGCCGTCGGGCAGGAAATCCCACGCGGTCTTGGCGCTCGGTGCCGGCATGCCCGGCGTGTCGGGCGAGCTGTACGCGAGCGGGCCGCCGACGTCGGCGCGGTTGGCGAAGCTCCCGGGGCTCGTGCCCGCGCGAGTGGACGACGGATGATGCGCGCCGCGCAGGGGAAGCGTGTGGATCGGCATGGAGACTCCTCGGAGGACGTCGCGTTTCCTACGCCGATACGAATCGGATCAGGTTCCCGGGTGCTTCTCGTGGCCGAGCCCGGAGCTCCGGTCGACACGCGAGAATCTTCTCAGCCTCGCCGACCATCGGCGGTGCGCCCCGAGCGACGTCGTGACCCCGCGACCATAGCCCATCGCAGCGACTGCGAACGCCCGTACCTGAAAGGGGGACGGGGCGTGTTGCGCAACGCGTTGCGCAGCGCGGACAGATCCAGATCAGTCGCCCGTGCGCGGCCGCACTGCTGCGGCTCGTGTGGTAGCGTGCGCGCCGTGACCCTCTCTCGCATCGAGAAGCGCTGCCTCGACAAGGCGCTGCGGATGACCGAGCAGCGTCGGATCATCGCGCGCGTGCTCTCGGACTCCATCGATCACCCCGACGTGGAGACCGTGTACGAGCGCGCATCGGTGATCGACAAGAAGATCGGCCTCGCCACCGTGTACCGCACGCTGCGGCTCTTCGAGGAGGCGTCGATCCTCGAGCGGCACGACTTCGGCGACGGACGCGCGCGCTACGAAGAGATGCCGGACGAGCACCACGATCACCTGATCGACGTGCAGTCGGGCAAGGTCATCGAGTTCCAGAGCGACGAGATCGAGGCCCTCCAGCGCAAGATCGCCGAGCAGCACGGCTTTCGCCTCGTGGACCATCGCCTCGAGCTCTACGTGGTGCCGCTCGACCACGAGGGCGATGTGAGCGTGCGTCGGCGCTGAATCGCCGGGGGCCCTTGAATCGAATGCGATCGCGCCTCGTCGTTCCGCCCGTGACACGCGTCGCGGGCCTCGCCACCGCCCTCCTGCTCAGCCTCCCCACCACGATCCTCCCGGTCTCGTCGGTGGCGGGGCCCGCGCGCGCCCACGCTCAGGATCACGCGCCCGCACCGGCCACGGTGGACTCGATCCTCGCGCGCATGGCGCGCATCCCGGGCCTGCACTGCGCCTACCGCGAGGAGAAGCGGATCGCGCTCCTCTCGAGCCCCGTGCTCTCCGAGGGCACGATCGACTTCGTGCGAGGCAGCGGCAGCGCCGCGCCTCGCATGGCGCGACGCACGAGCCGACCGAGCGCGCAGGTGGTGCTCATCGATCAGGGCGAGCTGCGCATGAGCGATGGTCACACGACCACGCGCATCGACCTCGCGAGCCAGCCGGTGGTGCGCTCGTTCGTGGACTCGTTCCTCCAGCTCCTCGTGGGCGATCGCGCGGCGCTCGAGCGCACGTACACGCTCTCGGTCGAGAACGGCGCGAGCGGCTGGACGCTGGTGCTCCGTCCGCGGAGCGCACCGCTCGACACCTTCGTGCGAGAGATCCGCTTCGAGGGTCAGGGCGACGCGCTCACGCGCATGGTGATGACCGAGGTGTCGGGCGACGTGACGACCACGACGTTCTCGGGCGTGGACGCGAACCACCACTTCGCGAGCGCCGAGTCGGCGCGGATCTTCTCGCTCACGCCGTGACGCGGGCGGGCTGTGAGGGTGCGCCCAGCGGGTCCGCCCGCTCCGTGGGAGGGTCGTGGCACGGCGGCGGTCGCGGGCACGTTCACCACTCCTCCGAAGCATCCCCACACCGGATTTCGGGGCTCCGGTACGGTGGAGATCGTGAGTGAGGGACTGAAGATCGAGGGCAAGCGACCACGGCCTTGGCGAGCAGCGTTGGTGTTCTTCGTGCTCAACGCGCTCTGGTTCGTGGCGGCGACCGTGCAGCGCGCGATCGGTGATCCGCTCTGGCTCTACCTGCTGATCGGCATCCCCGTCGCGTCGATCGGTGTCGGCATCGTGGCGCGACTCTTCGCGGCCACGCAGACGACGGTGACGCCGTGGAGCGCGATCCAGGAGCTCGGCGTGTCGGGCTCGACGCTCAGCTTCCGGATCGTCGGTGCGAGCACCGCCGGTCGCGTTCGCTTCGAGGCCAGCTCGAGCGAGCAGCTCGCGCCCTTCGCCGCACGCACCAGCAGCGGCTGACGCTCAGGCCGTCGCCGTCGCGCCGCTCGAGGCGTCGAGCTCGCGGGTGCTCATGTCGCGGAAGAAGCGCGCGACGGCCTCGAAGGCCGTGGCGAGCGCACGGGTGATCATGCGTGCGCGCTCCACGCGGGCGGCCTCGAAGGCCTCTTCGGCGCGCTGTCGATCGAATCGGGACATGGCGATCTCCTCGGGTGGAAAGGGACTTGGGCGACGCGAGCGCGTCAGCTCGCGGAGGGCGCGGGCTCGTCGTGCTCGCGACGCGCGTTCTCGCGGGTCTCGATGGCGCGGTTGAGCTCGCCGAGCGCCCCCGCGAGCTTGCCCATCGTATGCGCGTGCGTCTCGAGCGCGAGCTTGCCCACGCGAAGACCATACGAGGCCCAAGTGCGGCCGATGTCCACGGCGGCCTCCACGATGTGACCGGCGGCCTCGAGCGTGTGCTCGACGCGCGGATCGTCGGCGCGCTCCTCGCGCGGGCCCTCGTTCGCGGCGACGACGCGCTCGGTCTCGGGCGTGGCCTCGGCGACCTCCGTGGTGGGCTCGGTGGCGAGGGGGGAGGGGCTGGGCGTGAGGGTCTCGTTCGTGTCGGTCATGGCTTCTTCTCCAGGGGGTGAGTGGTCGAGAGCGAGACGGAGCTCCGCCGTCCGAGCGCAACGTGCGCGCGGCGAGGGGCTTCGTGAGAGGCTCCGGCGAAGGCGCCGAAGGCGCGAGTCAGACGAGCTTGCAGTGCGGGCCCACGAGCACGCGGGGCCCGCCGTCGTCGCGCACACCGCGGCAGGCCTCGGTGCCGCGCGGAAGGACGCGTCCGCACACGGTGCAGGGCGAGTCGCTGCGCAGGGTCAGGCGCTGGAAGCCGATCACGTCGTCGAGCGACGCGTCGTTGTCCGGACAGCGAGGCTCGGCAGAAGGCGTGGCAGCCTCGGAAGGCTTGTCGGCGGCCTCGGAAGGCTTGTCGGTGGCCTCGGAAGGCTTGTCGGCGGCCTCGGAAGGCTTGTCGGTGGCCTCGGAAGGCTTGTCGTCACGATCCGAGACCCTGCTGGTCGCGTCGTCGGCCTTGCGGGCGCGGCCCGCGGTGGTGGCGCCCTGACGGATCGCGTTGCGCTGCTCGGCGAGGCGATCGACGAAGCCCTTGAGCTCGTCCTCCGCCCGCACGCCGACCACCTCGACGGCCTCGATCGCGTCCTCGAGGATCGCCCGCACCACGTTCGAGACGGGCATGCGCAGGTTCGTGGCGAGCCGCTTGAGCTCGTCCTCGAGCACCGCCGGCACCCGCGTGTGGAGCACGCGCTCCTTGCGGGCGTCGCGCTCGTCCCGGTCTCTGTCCTTGTCCCGGTCCTTGTCGGTGCGCGGCTCGCTGCGAGCAGGAGCCGGTGCGTCGTCGTCGCGGACCTCGGTCTTCTTCTCGTCAGCCATGAGCGGGTTGTAACACGCCGTGTGACACGCGCCACAACTTTTTGTGTCACGACGTGTGACGGCCTTTCTCGCGCCTTCGGCTCGGCCGGCCTGGCTCACCCCGCCGCGAGGCGCGCCTTTTCCTCGCGCCTTCGGCGTGGTCGGGGGCCGCGATTTGAAGCCGCAGCCTGAACGGACCTTGTGTCACGACGTGAGACGTGCCCGGGATCTGGTCGGCGGGAGATCGTCCGTGGAACGCTCTCGCGCGTGTCGAGCCCGACCGATGCCGTCGCGGCGCCTGCTCTTCGGGGCTGGGCGTGGCTGGTCGCACGCCTCACGCGTGTGACCTCGGGGGGCGCGTACATCCCGGCGCTCGACGGGCTGCGATGGCTCGCGATGGCGCTGGTGTTCCTCCAGCACTTCCAGCTCGCGATCGTGTCGACCACGCTCGACCGCGCCGTCACCCCGGATGCGGGGCTTCGCACGCTCTACGACATGCGCGTGGGCGTGGAGCTCTTCTTCGTGATCAGCGGCTTCATCCTCGGTGTGCCGTTCGTGAACGAGCGCGTGCTCGGCAAGGAGCGCGTGGAGCTGCGCGCCTACTTCCTGCGGCGCCTCACCCGCATCGAGCCGCCGTATGCGATCGCGCTCGTGATCTTCTCGCTCGCGTGGATCGCGCTCGGGCGCAGCCCCGGGCTCGTCTTGCAGCACGCGACGGCGAGCCTCTTCTACGTGCACAACCTCGTGTACGGCGCGTTCCACCCGCAGGCGATCAACATGGTGACGTGGTCGCTCGAGATCGAGGTGCAGTTCTACGTGCTCGCGCCGCTCCTCTCGCGCGTGTTCCTCGTGAAGAGCGCGCGCGTGCGGCGGAGCGCGCTCGTCGTCTCGATCGTGGCCTCAGCGGCGCTCGTGGAGCTCGCGCGCGCGAACGGCCTCGAGCCTCCGCTCTCGATCCTCACGCAGATCCCCTACTTCGCCGCGGGCTTTCTCCTCGCCGATCTCTACGCGGTCGATTGGAACGCCGCGCCGAGCACGAGCTGGGCGTGGGATCTCCTCGCGATCCCCGCGTGGATCGCGCTGCCCTTCGTGGCCACGGCGTCGATCCCCATGAAGGATCTCGCGATCGCGAGCGTGCTCTTCGTGGGCTTCGTGGGCTCGTTCCGCTCGGTGGGCACACGCGCGTTCCTCGGCTGGACGCCGGTGCGGCTGCTCGGCGGCATGTGCTACTCGATCTACCTCTTCCACTACCTCCTCGTGATGGTCGCGTGGCGCTACGTGTTCGCCGCCGATCTGCTCGGCGCCGGCAGCGCGAGCGGCGCGCGCTGGCTCGACACGCTGGGCTACGGCGCGCTGATGTTCGCGCTGCTCCTGCCGGTGTTCCTCGCGTACTACCTCGCGGTGGAGCACCCCTTCATGAGCAACCGCTGGTGGAAGCGCTTGCTCGGCCGCGCGAGAGACGAGCGCGCGTGACCACGATGCGCGAGCGTCGCTTCACGTGGAGCCTTCCGGGGGGCGGCCAGGAGCGCTGGCTCCATGCGGACGTGCACCGCGGCGGCGTGATCTTCACCGAGGAGACCTCGAACCCGAACCACGGCGGCCTCGCGTCGGCGGGCGCACGCTCGTTCGACGACGTAATCGGGCACGGCGTGCCCGAGGTGAGCGAGGACGACGCGCGGGCGTTGATCGAGCACCTCCGCGCGTGTCCTCGACAGCCCGAGGGCGATCCGAGCGCGTGGGATCCCGAGGGCGTCTCGGTGCTCGCCCACGCCGCGGGGCGCGGGGACGCCGACGCGGTGCGGGCCCTGCTCGCCCGAGGCGCGCGGGCCGACGAGCCCTGTCGCGACGGCACGCGGCCGCTCTCGTTCGCGGTGAGCGCCCTCGGGCTCGAGGCGATCGAGGCGCTCGTCGCCGCCGGCGCGAAGGTGGAAGACGAGCTGCTCTCGGCTGCGTTCTGGGCCAAGGGCCCCGACGATCGTCGCGCCGCGTGCCTCGCTCGCCTCGCGGCCTCGGGCGCGCGCGCCACCACCGAGCTCGTGTGGCGGGCGGCCTCGTTCGGGCGCGTCGCCTCGCTGCGCGTGCTGCTCGCGTCGGGAGGCGATCCGCGCGCGCGCGCGCGCGGTGGCGACCTCGCGCTCGTCGACGGCGCGCGCCATCACGAGGTCGTGACGCTGCTCCTCGGGGCGGGCGCGGTGGTGACCGATCGCGACGCGCACGGCCGATCTCCGCTCGAATTCGCGATCGCCTGCGGCAAGCCCGAGGCGGCGCTCCTCTTGCTCGCACGAGGCGCGTGGGTGGGGCTCTCTCCGAAGGAGCGTGCGAGCGCGCGGAGCCTGGCGGTGGACCGTGGGCTCGCAGACGTGGTGGCCGCGCTCGAGGCTCGAGGCGATTGAAGGGCACACACGCAGTGCCTGCGTCGCGCGTCGGCTCGGCGCGCGTCCGCGCGTCTCGCTGCTCGCGGATGGGCGTATGATGCGCGCCGCATGATCGTCCTCGTCACGGGCTTTCCTACGAGCTTCCTCGCGACCCGCGTCGTGAAGAAGGTGCTCGCCTCGAGCGAGGAGGCGCAGGTGCGCTGCGTCGTGCCGGCGCGCTTCCTCGAGCGCGCCGACGAGCTCCGCGCGAGCCTGCCTGCCTCGGCGCGCGCGCGCCTCACGGTGCTCGAGGGCGACGTGACCGCGCTCGACATGGGCCTCTCGGGCGCCGAGTACACGAGCCTGCTCCGCGACGTCACGCACATCCACCACTGCGCGTCGGCCACCTACCTCGGTGTGGACCGCGGCGTGGCCGAGCGGCTCAACGTGGGCGGCGTGCGCGAGCTGCTCGAGCTGGCCCAGAGCGCGACGCACCTCGAGCACCTCGTGCACTGGTCGAGCGCGCTCGTGGCGGGCTCACGACGCGGCATCGTGCGCGAGGACGAGCTCGTGGGCTCGAGCTTTCGCAACGTGGTGGAGGAGACGCGCTTTCGCGGCGAGGGCCTCGTGCGCGCCGCGATGAAGAAGGGCCTGCCGGCCACGATCCTCCGGCCCTCGATCCTCGTGGGCGACTCGCGGAGCGGCGAGATCGATCGCCTCGAGGGGCCCTACCTGCTCATCCTCCTCATGCTCTCGACGCCGATCGATCTGCCAGTGCCGCTGCCCGGTCGCGCCGAGGTGCCCGTGAACCTCGTGCCCATCGACTACGTGGTGGAGGCGGGCTGCGCGATCGCCAACGACCCCCGCTCGCTCGGGCGCACGTTCCACCTCGTCGATCCGCGCCCTGCCACGGCGCGGGCCGTCTTCGAGCGCATCGCGCGCACGCTGGGCAGGCCCACGCCGCGAGGCTCGCTCCCCACGCAGCTCGCCACCGCGGTGCTGCGTACGCCAGGCCTCGAGAAGCTGGCGCACGTGCCACGCGCGTTCCTCGAGCAGCTCGCCGTCGAGGTCGCCTACGACGATCGCAACACGCGAGAGCTGCTCTCGGGCACGGGCATCCGCTGCCCTCCCTTCGAGCAATACGTCGACGTGATGGTCGACTACGTGCGCGCCCAGCAGGTCAAGGACCGCCCCGTGGAGCTCGACACGCAGCACGACGCGCCCGCGGACGAAGAGCGCGACCCGCTGGGGTGAGCGCGACTTCGCGCGCTGTGACCCACGGGCCGTGACCTAATTTTCTTCGGCGCCGCGCTCACCGCTCTCGCCGCGCAGGGCCCTGGCGGTGGCTGCGTAGACCGCGGGCGAGAACGCCTCGTCCTGCGCCTTTCGCGAGACGGAGGCGCCCTCGAGCGCGCTCACGACGAGCTCGATCACCTCGAAGCGCACGGCGAGGCGGTAGTAGTCGTCCTCGCGCACGTCGCCCATGCGCGCGAGGGTCTGGTCGAGCAGCCCGCGATCGCGGGGCAGCACCTCGAGGTGCGCCATCCAGCCTGGTTGATCGGCCGACACGAGCGCCTCGCGCGCCATGCCCATCGGGTTGAAGAAGAGGAACACGTGCTCGAGCTCGAGACGGTAGCCCGTGAGGTCGCCCTCCTCGAGGTGCCAGCGTCCGTGTCCGAGCGCACGACGCACGACCTCGCCGAAGTAGGCACCGGCAGACGACACGACGAGGTCGTTGATCTCCTCCTTCGCGCGATCATCGCTCAGCACGTTGGCGAGGTAGTGATCGAGGATCGGCAGCGTGTCGGGCGTGCCGTCGAGCTCGATGCCGAGCGCGCGACGCACGTACTCGATGCACGCGCGTGACAGCTCGTCGATCGCGGGGGGAGTGGCCTCGTGCGCGTTCATCGGCGCGAGCGTAGAGCGGCCGGGGCCTGAACGCCCGTAGCCTTCTTTCCGGGCCTCGCGCCGTGTTACCGATCGCGGCCGATACCTAGTACTTCTGCCCGGAACTCCGTTCCGGGTTCTTCTCGTACGTCGTTCCAGCAGTTCGCTCCGGACGGAACAGCGAATCCGGATCGAGCTCCTGAACCGACGTACGAGGCCGCGCCGAGCGCGGACGACGAGGAACCATGCGCAAGGGCGATCACGACGAGCCGACGTACGAGGGCCGGGCCGGGCGAACGCGGCGCGAGCTCGTGTGCTTCACGACCGCCGACGGCACTGCCCGGAGCGCTGCGGTCACACGCGTCGCGAACCTGGGCAGCGACCCGCAGCTGCGAGAGCCGCTCCTCGGCGGCGTCCTGCACCGGAACGAGGGCGCGGAGGATCTCGCGATCTCGGTGGTGATCCACGACCCCGGCGCGCGTCGCGTGGTGATCTACCTGCCCGATCCCATCCGTCACCACGAGCTCGCCGAGCGGCAGCGCTGGCTCGCGCAGCTGGCCGAGGATCGCGAGGGCCTCGTGCCTCGCTATCCGCAGGAGCCGCGCGTGGCGGTCGGTCTGGCGCAGCTGCGCACGGTGCTCGCGGAGCCCGCTGGGGCCGCGAGCGCCCGTCGCGAGGCCGCGCTCGTGCAGAAGGAAGAGGCCGTCGCCAAGCGCGAGGAGCTCGTGGGCCAGCGCGAGCAGCGCCTTCGCGAGCGCGCCGAGCAGATCACGCGCCGCGAGGACGAGCTGCGCGAGCGCGAGGACGAGGTGCGGGACCGCACCGAGCGCAACGAAGTGGGCGAGCGCGATCTCGCGATGCGTGAGTCGGAGCTCGAGTCGCGCCTCATGGCGCTCGTGGATCGCGAGCGCGGCGTGGCCGACAAGGAGCGCGTGGTCTCCGAGCGCGAGAAGAGCTCGGCCGGCCTGCTGGTCGCGCCGCTCCAGCCGTTGCCCAAGGAGCCGCTCGCCGAAGAAGGCACGAATCCTCGGGAAAAGCGCCCTGTCTCGCAGCCGCCGGCCGCGCACGCGAGCTCGCCGGGCACCGCGCGCGCGCCGAGCGTGCCGCCCCCGCCGAACCGCGGGACGCTCGCGCCGCCGAGCCCCATCGCGGCGCTGGTGCCGGACGAAGAGGTCGAGGAGCTCGACGACGATCTCGATCCGGTCTCGACGAGCCCGGGCCTCAAGAGCCACGTGGCCGGACGCTTCCCGGCGCCCGCGCGCCTCGGCGACTCCATCGAGCCCATCATGGTGCGCGACAGCGAGATGGTGGAGCAGGTGTCGGGAGACGCGGTCGAGGAGCTCGTGGACGAGGAGGACCTCGAGGAGGAGGTCGATGACGCGATGCTCTCGACGCGCGAGGACGTGACCGGCCTGCACGCCGCGCCCACGGGACCGAGCGCCGAGGAGACGGGCAGCGCGACGGTGACCGAGGAGGGGAGCTCGCCGGGCGCGGATCTGTCGGGGCCTCGCACGGCGATCGCGAGTGTCGTGGCGCGCGACGACGGACGGGTGCCGGTGGACGTGCGCGAGCGCGAGCTCGGCTGGAAGGTGGGCGAGGGCGTGGAGCTCTTCGTGCGCACGGACGCGGCGCGTGTGGAGGGACTGGGCGCGAGCCCCGAGCTCGATCTGCTCGTGCAATTGCCCCCGGACACCGCCCCCGCGGAGCTGCGCGCGCTCGTGCTCGTCACGCTGCTCGACGCGAGCCGCGCGCGCCTCGCTCGGGCAGCGCTCGATCCTCGCGACGCGGCCGATCGGCTCTTGCTCGAGGCGATGCGCCGCAAGCTCGACGTGAAGGTGATCCTCCACGACGGAACCACGCGGCTCTCGGAGGTGCGTGTGGTGGTGCCGCGCGAGCTGAACGTGGCCCGCATCCTCGAGCGCTCGTCGCGCCTGCGCGCCGAGGGCGGTGGCCTGCCCGGCGATGCGAAGGAGCGCGCCCTCGTGCTCGAGACGCCACTGCCCGACGGGCACGTGCTCCTCGGCGAGGGGCTCGAGCGCGCCGCGGACGCGGGGGCCCTGCGAGCCGTGATCCGCGGCGTCGCCGAGGCGATCGCCACCGAGCGGCTCGACGACGCGATCGTGTACGCGTCGGTGCCCAAGGACACGATCGACTCCACGGTGGCGCGCGTGATCGAGCGCGCGCTCTCGGTGGGCCTCGCCCTGCCCTCGCAGCTCACGGAGCGCGCGGTGGCGACGGGCCTCGCGACGGACGTGGGCGAGCTCGTCTCGCGTCAGATCGCCGCGTTCCGCGTGACCTCGCAGGCCGAGGGCTCGGGCCTCGATCCCGAGGCGATCGCGGAGAACTGGGAGCGCCTGCTCGCGAGCGCGACCGACAATGAGATCGCGCTCGACTCCGAGACGCACGACCTCGCGTACCAGGCGATCCGCGTGGTGCGCGGCTCGACGCCGAGCGTGCCGCCGGGCGGCGAGGTGGATCCCGCACGCATCGCGGAGGCTGGCGTCCCCGAGCTCCTGCTCATGCTCGATCACCCGCGCTACCGACGCGCGGCGGCCGTGTCGCTCGCAGAGCGCGCGGGCACCGAGCACGCGGAGGCGCTCTGCAAGGCCGTGCGCAAGATGCCGCGCCACGAGGTGGTGCGCGTGGTGCCCGCGATCGCGAAGATCGGCGAAGAAGCGGGCGACGCGCTCATCGACGGGCTCTCGGCGAAGAAGACCTTCGTGCGCCACGCGTTCGCGATCGCCCTCGGTCACCTCAAGCTGCGGCGCGCCGTGGTGCCGCTCCTGCACGTGCTGCGCGAGGAGCAGAGCCCAATCTGGAAGGACGTGGCGCGCGTGGTCGGCACCTTCGGCAACGCGAGCCTGCGCGCGATCACGCGCCAGGTGAGCGACGGAAAGAGCAACGACGATCGGACGATCCTCGCGCTCGCGCACCTCGCGAACCACGGCTGCGAGGAGGCGCTCGTGGCGATGACCAAGGACACGACCGACGCCCGCGCAGCCAAGCTCGCCGTGCACGCCCTGGCGCAGCGCGAGAGCGCGCGCGAATGGGAAGATCAGGTGCTCGGCAAGCGGACCCTCCCCGAGACGGCCGAGCCCGTGCAGCTCTTCGCGCATCGCTTCCAGGAAGAGCTCGACGGCAAGGCGCCCGAGGGCGATCTCGCGCTCCACGAGACCGACTGATCGGTGCGGGCCGCGGCGCATGCGCTGCGCCCCGGCAGCGTCTAGGGCTCGCAGCCTCGCGCGGCCTCGAAACGGACGACGTCGACGTGCCACGAGATCGAGGGTCGATCCTCGAGCGGCGTGGCGGCACCGCCGTTCTCGTAGCCCGTGCTGATCACCGCCACGCCCGAGGCGTCCTCGGGGAGCTCCACGTCGAGCTCGCCCCGCGCGCGGAAGCGATAGTCGCGCAGGTACGAGAACACACCGTAGCCCTGACCCACGTAGGTGAGCTCGAGCGTGAGGTGGTGCATGCCCGTCGCGACGGTCCTGCGACCGAGGCAGAGCGGCACACGGAGGCCCTGCGCCTCGCCCTCGGGGGAGACATCGACGGAGACCGCGCCGAACGGCTCGCCGTCGAGCGTGGCGCTCGCGCCGATCAACACGAACGACGAGCTCATCGAGGAGCGGTGCTCGAGCGACACGAACCCGCTCGACAAGCTCACGCCACGCGTCGGAGGAGGTGTCGCGCCACACGCCGAGAGCATCGCGAGGCCGACGGCGAGCACCGCGACGGCGACACGACACTCCATGTCGCGAGCATACCGCAGGACTGCGGGCGCCTCGCGAGCGCTCACCCGACGCCGGGCGCCTCGCGACCGGTGGAGGCCACGTACTCGGTGTAGCCGCCGCCATAGAGGCGCGGCGGCAGACGCTTTCCGTCGATCGGCCCGCTCAGCTCGAGCACGCGGTTCGAGAGCGCGCGCAGGAACGTCCGATCGTGCGAGACGAAGAGCATGGTGCCGTCGAAGTCGCCGAGCGCCTTCACGAGCATCTCCTTCGTCTCCATGTCGAGGTGGTTCGTGGGCTCGTCGAGCACCAGGAAATTGGGCGGATCGAAGAGCATGCCCGCGAGCACCACGCGCGCCTTCTCGCCGCCCGAGAGCACGCGACAGGGCTTGTCGTGGTCGTCGCCGGAGAAGCCGAACGCGCCGAGCAGGGTGCGGAGCGCGCCCTTGCTCGCCTTGGGGTGCTGCCACTCGAGAGACTCGAGCACCGTGTGCGTCGGGTCGAGCACCTCCATCGCGTGCTGCGCGAAGTAACCGAGCTTCACGCTCGCGCCGATCGTCACCGTGCCCGAGTCGGGCTGGCTCTCGCCCGCGATGAGCTTGAGCAGCGTGGACTTTCCGGCGCCGTTGACGCCCATCACGCACCAGCGCTCCTTGCGGCGGATGAGGAAGTCGAGGTCGTCGTAGATGACCCGCTGGCCGTAGTGCTTGTGGACGTGCTCGAGCTTGGCCACGTCGTCGCCCGAGCGCGGCGGCTTGGCGAAGTCGAACTCGACCACGGTGCGGTGCTTGGGCGGCTCGACGCGCTCGATCTTCTCGAGCTTCTTCACGCGCGACTGCACCTGCGCCGCGTGGCTCGCGCGGGCCTTGAAGCGCGCGATGAAGGCCTCTTCCTTGGCCAGCATCGCTTGTTGACGCGCAAATTGTGCTTCCTTGTGCTGCTCGGCGATCGTGCGCTGGCCCACGTAGAAGTCGTAGTTGCCCGTGTAGGTCGTGAGCTCGCCGGAGTCGATCTCCACGATCTTCGTGACGAGGCGGTTCAAGAACTCGCGGTCGTGCGAGGTCATGACGAGCGCGCCCTCGAACTGACGAAGGAACTGCTCGAGCCAGAGGATCGACTCGATGTCGAGGTGGTTCGTGGGCTCGTCGAGCAGGAGCACGTCGGGCTTCATGAGGAGGATGCGCGCGAGGGCCACGCGCATCTTCCAGCCGCCCGAGAGGCGGCCCACGTCGGCGTCGACCACGTCGGCGTGGAAGCCGAGGCCCGCGAGGATCTCTCGCGCCTTGGCCTCGAACGCATAGCCGCCGCGCTCGTCGAAGCGCGCCTGCACCTCGCCGAAGCGCTCGATGATCGTGTCGAGCTCGGCGGCGTGCTCGGGGTCGGCCATCTTGTGCTCGAGCTCGCGCAGCTCGTGGAGAAGGCTGGCCACCTCGCCCGCGCCGGCGATCGCCTCCTCCACCACGGAGCGGCCCTTCATCTCGCCCACGTCCTGGCTGAAGTAACCGATCGTGAGGCCCTTCTCGATGACCACCGAGCCGGCGTCGGGCTGATCCTCCTTCACGATGAGCCGGAAGATCGTGGACTTGCCCGAGCCGTTGGGGCCGACGAGGCCGATCTTCTCGCCTCGGAAGACGCTCATCGAGGCCTCGAGGAAGAGGATCTGCTGGCCGTGCTGCTTGGAGATCTGATCGAGGCGGATCATGGGCGGCGAGCCATATCGCCGATCGGGACGACGCGCCCGTGGCGCCGCGCGAGGGGATGCCCACGTGCGAGCCTCACGTCGCTCCTCGAGGCGCGTGTGGGCCGCTGGAGTCGTTCACCCGAAGATGCGTCTCCACAACGACTTGGGCGGCACCGCCGCGTAGGCGGCGAATTGCGCGCGAATGGCGGGCGATGCGTGAGGCGAGGTGGCGAGCGCATGCGCGCCGTGGGGGATCACGTCTCGGTCGAGGTGCGAGAGCGCGAGGTCGAGGTGCTCGAGGTGAGCGAGCCATGGCGCCGACGAGAGCGCGACGGCGCCCTTCTCGCCGAGGTGCGCACCATGGAGGCTCAGCCGTGCGAGCGACGAGAGCTCGAGCGCTGCGAGGGCGGCCGCGCCCGAGGGGCCGAAATCGGCGTTCGAGTGGAGCCAGAGCTCCTCGATCGACGCGACATGACCTCGCCACGAGGCGAGCGCCGCTGCCGTCGCGCCCGTGTGGTGGAGAGCGAGACGGCGCACGTGATCGAGCGCGGGACCGAGCGCCGCGAGGCCCTCGACGCCGAGCGGCTGGAACGACAGCGTGAGCGCCTCGAGGCCCGGGCCTCGCGCGCCGATCGCCTGCGCTGTGCGTGCGCTCAGCGCGACGTCGTGCGCGTGGAGCTCGCGCAGCGAGGGCGCTGCGCGAAGGAGCGTGAGCGCGTCTTCGTCGCCCACGGGCCCCATGAGCGTGAGCGACTCGAGCAGCGTCGTCGGGAGCGCCGCGAGCGGAGCGCGCGAGGGCGGCGGAGCGAGGGCAGCGAGCCCGATCGTGCGGAGTGAGGGCGCGTGCGCGAGCAGCGTCGGGAGCGAAGGCGTGAGCGTGGCGCCCCCGAGCGAGCTGATCCGCCGCAGCGCTCCGGTCCGCTCTCGCTCGAGCGTGACGAGGGCCTCGCTCACGTCGAGCGGCCCACCACCGAGGGCCTGCGCGATGTCGAGCGAGAGCCGCGTGAGATCGAGCCCCGCCTCGGCGTCGAGCAGGCGCACGAGCCCGAGCGCGTCGGCCCCGGAGAGGCTCAGCTCGAGCGACGTGAGCCGCGGATAGAACGACGCCGCGGTGAGGGCGATCGGCGGAAACGCCCACGCGAGCTCGAGCCGTCGGAGCGCAGGCAGCTCCGCGGTGGCGAGCGCATCGACGAGCTCGGGCTCGTCCTCGACGCCTTCGCCCGTGAGGTCGAGGTGCTCGAGCGACGCAAACGCGTCGAGCTTGTGCATGGCCTCGGTCACGCGCTCGCACGCATGGAACCCGAGCGACGAGAGCCCTCGGTGGCTCCGCGCGAGCTTCGTGAGCGCATCGACGGCATCGGTCTCGCTGACGCTCACGCCCGCGACGTGTGCACCGAGCGGCCCAGAGAGGAGCTCTTCGTCGGCAGGAAACGAGATCGTGCGCACCTCCGGCGACAGCTCCGTGAGCTGCTCGGCGCTCGGCGCGAGCCCGCGACGCGCGTCCGCGCACGCGCGTTGCCAGCGCAATGCCTGTCGCACCACCGTTCCGCTCTGCGTCGCCATGAGGAGCTTGATGGTACGAGACTCGATGTTTCCCGCGCCTCCGGCGCTCGAGGCCAGACGGTGGAGCGGGCTCGTCCCTCGTCGAACCGAGCGCGAGTGGTACGACGTACACCCCATGGACGCGCTCTTTCCTCGCCTCTCGTCGCCGAACGGCTCGCTCGCGCTCTCGGTCACCGACGCGGACGGGCACGTGCGCACGCTCGACGATCGCGGCCTCGCGGCCGTGGCCGCGCATCACGTGGCGCGCCTCCGTGCGCGCGGGCTCGAGCCCGGCGACACGATCGCCGTCTTCACCGAGCCCGTGCTCGAGACGCTCGTGGCCCTGCTCGCGCAGACGGCCGCGGGCTTCGTGAGCGTGCCGATCGATCCCAAGCTCGGCACGGCGGAGCTGGCCCACGTGCTCACGGATGCAGGGCCTCGGCTCGCGATCTCGGCGCGACCCGACGCGATCGCGCCCAAGCTCGGGGCGCTCGACGTGATCGGCATCGAGCTCTCGGCGGGACACGACGTGGCGCTCCCGGCCCGGCCGATTCTCCCCACGCCCTCGCTCGTGCTCTACACCTCGGGCACCACCGGCCTCCCGAAAGGCGCCCTGATCTCGGCGGCCAACATCGCCGCTTGCCTCGACGGCCTCGCCGACGCGTGGGCCTGGGACGCACGCGACACCATCGTGCACGCCCTGCCCGTGTTCCACGTGCATGGCCTCGTGCTCGGTCTCTTCGGCGCGATCCGCCGCGGAGGCGCGCTCTCGTGGGTGCCTCGCTTCACGCCCGAGGCCGTGGCGCGCGCCCTCGACGGCGTCTCGCAGCCTTCGCGCGCGGTGCTCTTCGCGGTGCCCACGATGCACCATCGCCTGATCGAGGCCGCCGAGCGAGATCCCGACGTGCGCGATGCGCTCGCCGAGGCACACAGGCTCGTGTCGGGCTCCGCGGCGCTGCCGGTGCGCGAGCACGAGCGGATCTTCGAGCGCACGGGAAAACGCGTGCTCGAGCGCTACGGCATGACCGAGACGCTGATCACGATCGCGGTGCGACACGACGATCCGCGGCCCGGGTACGTGGGCCATCCGATCCGCGGCGTGGAGGCCAAGCTCGTGGACGACGCGCGCGTGGAGATCACGGCCTCGGACGACGCGACCGTGGGCGAGCTCGCGGTGCGCGGAGAGACCGTGTTCCTCGGCTATCTGAACCGTCCCGAGGCCACGCGCGCGGTGCTCGACGACGAGGGCTGGCTCTACACCGGCGATCTCGCCACGCGCGCACCCGACGGCAGCCTGCGCATCGTGGGCAGGCGCTCGACCGATCTCATCAAGTGTGGCGGCTTCAAGGTGGGCGCTGGGGAGGTGGAGGCCGCGCTGCTCGAGCACCCGCGCGTGCGCGAGGCCGCCGTGCTCGCCAGGCCCGATCCCGATCTGGGCGAGCGCATCGTGGCCTTCGTGGTGCTCGAGGAGGGCGCGACGCTCGCGCAGCTCGCGCTCGACGATCACGTGGCGAAGCTGCTCTCACCGCACAAGCGACCGCGAGAGATCCATGCGATCGAGGCCCTGCCTCGCAACGCGATGGGCAAGGTCCAGAAGGCGCTCCTGCGCGAGCGCGTCGCCACGCCATGAGCACGCCGAGCTTTCGTCACGACGCGTGGACAAACACCTGGGTCGCGATGGCCCCAGGGCGCTTCGCGATCGGCGCGATGCGGCCCGGAGGCCTCCCGCCACCGGGCGACCGGTGTCCGTTCTGTCCTGGGCACGAGGGCGACACCGAGCGGTCCACCGCCGAGATCGGCTCGCCCTGGCGCGCACGGGCGGTGCTCAATCGCTTTCCCCTCACGCGCGCCGAGAGCGCGCTCCCCATCGACGATGCGGAGGCGAAGGCGGCCGAGGGCGCGCACGAGGTGATCGTGGAGTCGCGCGCGCACGATCGTGACCTCGTCGACATGCGCCCCGACGAGGCCCTCGACGTGCTCGTGCTCTGGCGCGATCGCATGCGCGCGCTCGAGTCGCTCGCAGGCACGCGCGCGGTCACGTTGTTCCGCAACAAGGGCCGCCGCGCGGGCAGCTCGCAGCCGCATCCGCACTCGCAGATCGTGGCCCTGCCCTTCGTGCCTCCGCACGTGGCGCGTCGGTGCGAGGTGTCGCTCGGACACCAGCGCACACACGGCACCTCGCTCGTGCTGCACATGCTCGCGCGCGAGCGCGGCGACGGCCGCAGGATCGTCGAGGACGCCGATGGCGTGGTGAGCCTCTGTCCGTACGCGTCCCCGCGCGCGTGGTGCTCGAGGCTCGTGCTCGACACGGACGTGCCACGCTTCTCTGCCACGAGCGACGCGCTGCTCGGCGTGCTCGCGCGTCGTCTGCCGGATCTGACTGCGCGCGCGCTCCGCGCGTCGGGCGCCACCGACTACAACGTCTACGTGGCCGACCCTCCGGTGGGCCAGGACACGGGCTTCGCGATCGAGATCGTGCCCCGCACCGGGGGGGACGCGGGCTTCGAGCTGTCGACCGGGACCAGCGTCTGCGTGGTCTTGCCCGAGGACGCTGCCGCGCGGATGCGGACCGCGGGTCGCGCCTCGTGATACCCTGCCGCCCATGAAGCGCCTGGTGGGTGTCTCGGTCGCCTTCGTGATCGCAGGATGGGTCTCGGCCTCGAGCGGCACGGCCCTGGCTCAGGTGCCGGCCGGCTACCACGAGCAGGTGCGCACGGCGATGAGCTCGTTCGTCGTCGGCGACCACGAGTCGGCCGCACGCCACTTCCGCGAGGCGCTCGCGCTGGCGCCCTCGCAGCCCGACGCGCTCTGTTACGTGGCCGAGATGAACCGCGCCACGGGCGATCTCAACGGCGCGCTCGATGGCTTCCAGGACTGCCTGCGCTTCGCGCGCGAGTCCGGCGATCGGCGCTTCCAGGCCCGCGCCCTCCACGGCATCGCGTCCACGCTCGAGCGCATGCCCGAGCGCATCCAGGACGCGCGCAACGCGTGGCAGGAATATGTCAGGTTCGCCGACACCTCCGGGGGTCTGGCGGATGGCCGCATCGGCCGCACCCGCATCGAGGTCATCGATGCGTGGGTCGCGCTCGAGCAGCGTATGGTCGAGGTCCGCGCGCGCATCGCGGAGCGCGAGCGGGCCGCGCACTGAGCTCGAGGGCACCGCACTCCTCGAGGGCGTGAGCAACGGTCTGGGCAAGATCGAGCACTTCGCAGAGTCCTCTGTGCGCGCCCCGGTGGCGCGCCTGTTTCGGAGCAATCGCATGTCGTTTCGTCGATGGGGTCTGGCTTCGGTGGTCGTCGTCTCGGCGGCTTGCGCGTGGGTGCCGTCGGGTGTCGCGCGTGCTCAAGAGGCCCAAGCCGCGCAGACGTCGGCGGAGGTCGCAGCCCCGCCCGCAGACGACGCGCGAGGGCTCTTCCTGCGTGGCCAGACGGCCTACAGCCAGGGCGACTACGAGGACGCCGCCTCGCTCTGGGAGCGCGCGTACGCGCTCGAGGCGCGCATCGGCCTCCAGTACAACCTCTCGCAGGCCTACGAGCGCCTCGGGCGCCTGACGGACGCGGCCAACGCGCTCGAGGCCTACGTGAACGGCACCTCCACCGACGACGAGCGCCTGCCCGACGCGCGCGCACGTCTGGCCGCGATCCGCGAGCGCATCGGTCGCACGGGCGTCCTGCTCGACGGCGGGCCCGAGGGCGCGGTGCTGCTCGTCGACGGTGAAGATCGGGGCCGGCTCCCGCGCCGTGATCCGCTCATGGTCAGCCCCGGCAGCCACGAGATCCGCGTGCGCGCCGGCGGCTACCACGACTTCGCGGCGAGCGTGGCGGTGCCCGCCGGGCAGACGGTGAACGTGGGCATCGAGATGCTGCCCGTGAGCAGCGGGCCCTCGCTCGGGCCGATCCTGACGATGGCGGGCGGCGGCGTGGTGCTCATCACGGGCCTGGTGCTCGGTGGTGTCGCGCTCGATCAAGCCGGACACGCGATGTCGCGCACGGGCAGCGACGCCGACTCGGCGCGAACGCTCGCGCTCGTGTCCGACATCCTCTGGCCCGTCGGGACCGCCGCGATCGCGGGTGGGCTCGTGTGGCTCGTGCTCGACATGAACAGCCAGACCGCGAGCGAGGCGTCCACGACCTCGCTCGAGATCGTGCCGCTCGTCGGTCCGGGGCTCTTCGGAGCCTCCACCGCGGGTCGCTTCTGAGCCGACGACGAGGATCTCATGACCGAACGACTCGCTTCTCTTCGCTCGATCGCCCTCGCCTTCGCGCTCGCCGCCCCGCTCGGCGCATGCTCCGTCATCGTCGACGGCGCGCTCCAGGACCCGATGGCCATGGATGCGTGCGATGGGCTCGCGGACGGCACGCAGTGCCTGCGAGAGGGCATCACCGCCCCGCTGATCTGCCTCCACGATGTCTGCACCAACTCGCGCTGCGGCGATGGGCAGCTCGACGCGCGCCCCAAGGCGGACGGTTCGGTGGAGCAGTGCGACGACGGCAACAGCGTCCCAGGAGACGACTGTGAGCCCGACTGCACGGTGACGCCTCGCTGCATGACCAACAGCGAGTGTGCGACGGACATCCCCTGTTATGTGGGCGTCTGCACCCTGGGCGACTGCTCGTTCGAGGTCGCGCCGGACAACAGCGACTGCTCCGATCCCCTCGGCGGCGCCGGGATCTGCCTCGGTGGCAATTGCGTGGCCTCGACCTGCGGCAACGACACGATCGACACCGGCGAGATGTGCGACGACGGCAACCAGAACCCTGGAGATGGCTGCTCGCCCTTCTGCAAGCCCGAGTGCCTCGACGACAATGCATGTCTCCGCGATCCGTGCTTCGGCTACGAGCGCTGCGAGGTGACGACCGGGGCAACCGGCCAGATCGGCCTCTGCGTGCCCGACGACAGCCAGAGCGTCCTCTCCTGCCCCTCGCCCTGTCAGGTCTGCGACTCGTTCTCGGCCGCATGCGTCCCGTCCGTCGAGGCCGACATGGACTTCGACGGGCACGCGAGCCCGAGCTGCGGTGGTGACGACTGTGACGACGCCAATGGCAACGTGGCGCCGGGCTTCCCCGAGATCTGCAGCGACGGAATCGACGAGAACTGCAATGGCAACGGCGACGAGACCACGATGACCACGTGGTACGCCGACTGCGACGGTGATGGCTACGCGGAGCCCGGCGCCGAGGTGGCCTCGACCTGTGGCCTTCCGGCGGCGCCCCCCGAGTCCTGCTTCGGCGGCTGGACGGCGCGCGCTCCCAGCGTGGCGAGTGACTGCTTCGACAGCGACCTCACGGTCTCACCCGATCAGCGTGACTACTTCGCGAGCCCCTACGTCGACTCGTCCAGAGCTCCTTCGTTCGACTACGACTGCAGCGGGAGCGAAGAGCCCGAGTTCAACCGGGTCTTTTCGCCGCGGCTCGCCGCGTGTGACAGCTTCTGTCGTGCGAAGGCGGTGGTCGACCTGGGCACGACCTGCGGCGAGGCCGCGACGCTCTACGAGTGTGCGATGGTCTCTGGGGTCTGCGTCCGCCAAGCCTCGCGCGAGCGGTATTCGCTTCGCTGTCACTGACATCGTCTCACGCGAGAGAGGTCTCGATGGCTCGTCTTCGCTTGGTGCTCTTGCTGGCTCTGGCGGCGCCCGCCGCGGCATGCTCGGTGATCGTCGACGGAGCGCTGCACGACAGCACCCCGACGAGCCCCTGTCAGGGCCTGGACGACGGAACGCCCTGCGATCGCGCGGGGATCGCGGCCGCGCTGATCTGCCGCGGCGGCATCTGCGGCAATTCGCGCTGCGGCGATGGCGTGCTCGACGCGCGCACCGAGCAGTGTGACGACGGAGACCTCCTCGACGGCAACGGCTGCGAGACCGACTGCACCGTCTCGCCCACTTGTGGCGGCCCCGGTGACTGCCCCGATCCCGGCATCACCTGCCTCGAGGCGACCTGCGACGGAAGCTCGTGCGGCGTTGGTCCGAGCCCCGACAACACCCCCTGCACCACCGACGGGGGCGCGAGCGGCGTGTGCTTCACGGGCAGCTGCGTGGGCACGACGTGCGGCGACGGCACCCTCGACACCGACGAGGTCTGCGACGACGGCAACGAGGTCTTCGGCGACGGCTGCTACGGCTGCCTCCCGGACTGCATCGACGCCAGCACGTGCTTCCAGGATCCGTGCCTCGGCGCGCAGGAGTGTCAGACGAGCACCGCCGACAATGGCGGTCTGATCGGCGTGTGTGTGGCGACCACCTCCCCCGTCGACTGCGGCAACCCCGACTGCAGCGTGTGCGACCCAGCCACTGGGGGCTGCATCCCGTCGTTCACCGCGGACATGGACGGCGACCTGCACGCCTCGATCAGCTGCGGGGGTGACGACTGCGATGACACGAACTTCGAGATCTACCCAGGACGCGTCGAGGAGTGCGATCCGGGAATGCTCGACTCCAACTGCGACCCCAGCGACGAGCCGACGACGAACACGTGGTACGCCGACTGCGACGACGACGGCTATGCCCCCGCCGACGCAGCGGTGGTGACGGGCTGCGTGGCGCCGACGGTCACGCCGACGTGCCGGAGCTGGACCTCGCGTGTCCCGGCCGGCACCACGTCGACCGACTGCCACGACGGCAACCCCGACGTGCGCCCGAACCAGACGCTCTTCTTCCCCACGGCCTACACGACTCCGTCGGGGGGCTCGTCGTTCGACTACAACTGCAACGGCACGAACAACCCCGAATACGCGGATGCTGCGGACCCCACGATGGTCTCCTGCGGCGGCGGCATCACGGGGTGCGACGCGCGGCCTCCCGCGGCGCTGTTCCAGCGGGGCATCGCGTGCGGCACCTCGGCGACGCTCTACACGTGCGAGGACTACCGCACCGCCTGCCGCCGCACGGCGAGCGCGAGGCCGGTCCTCAAGCGCTGTCGCTGACGACCGGCTCGTGGCCGCCCTCCGAGGGGCGGAACGCCGCGCCCCTCTCGTGTAGACTCGGGGTGTGTCCCTCCGCATCGACCAGGATCACGGCCGCTTCAAGCAGATCGTCCGCGGCAAGATCCGGCAGAACCTCAAGAAGTACATCTCGCACGGCGAGCTGATGGGCAAGCAGGGCAAGGACGTCGTGTCCATCCCGGTGCCCCAGATCGACATCCCGCGCTTCCGCTACTCCGACAAGCAGGGCGGCGGCGTGGGCCAGGGAGACGGCGACGAGGGCGATCCGCTCGGCGGTGAAGGCCAGGAGGGCGACGGCAAGGGCAAGGCGGGGCAGAACGAGGGCCAGCACGCGCTCGAGACCGAGGTCACGCTCGACGAGCTCGCGGAGATCCTCGGTGAGGAGCTGCAGCTCCCGAACATCCTCGACAAGGGCAAGAGCAAGATCGTCGATCAGAAGGATCGCTACGTCGGCGTGCGCCGCGTGGGCCCGAACTCGCTGCGACACTTCAAGCGCACCTACAAGCAGGCGCTGCGTCGTCAGATCTCCACCGGCACCTACGACCCGAAGAACCCCATCATCATCCCGACCCGCGACGACATGCGCTATCGGTCGTGGAAGACCGAAGAAGAGCCGATCGCGAACGCGGTCATCGTCTACATGATGGACGTCTCGGGCTCGATGGGAGACGAGCAGAAGGAGATCGTCCGCATCGAGTCCTTCTGGATCGATACCTGGCTACGCAAGCAGTACAAGGGCCTCGAGACGCGCTTCATCATCCACGACGCGGTCGCACGCGAGGTCGACCGCGACACGTTCTTCAAGACGCGCGAGTCGGGCGGCACGATGATCTCGAGCGCCTACAAGCTCTGTCACCAGATCCTCGAGGCCGACTATCCCGCCGCCGAGTGGAACATCTATCCGTTCCACTTCTCCGACGGCGACAACTGGTCGGTCGACGACACGCTGCAGTGCATCGAGCTGCTCAAGACCAAGCTCCTGCCGATCAGCAACATGTTCTGTTATGGCCAGGTCGAGAGCCCCTATGGCTCCGGCCAGTTCATCAAGGACGTTCGCGAGCACCTCGGCAAGGACGAGCGCGTGGTCACGAGCGAGATCCGTGACCGTGACGCCATCGTCGGCTCGATCAAGGACTTCCTCGGCAAGGGCAAATAGCCCACGTCGGGCCGCTTCCACCACCTCACGCGAGGAATCGTGCCTTGAGCTCCTTCGTGGGCACGAGGCACGAGTCGCTCTTGCCGAACCAGCGATAGCGGTTCTTCGCGACGACGCGATAGACGAGGTCGCGGAGGATGCGGGGCACGATCCAACCCAGCTGGATCCAGCGCCAGGGCGCGCGGAGGTAGCGACTGACACGCAGGGCGCCCGTGCTGCGCTCGTAGGCGCGGCCTCCCTCCACGAAGACCATCGTGTCCGGGTCGGCTTCGGCGATCACGTGGAGCATGCCGTGCTCCGCCAGGAGCGCCCTGCCTGCCTCGGACTGGAGTGAGCAGAAGCGAATCGTCGGCGCCGTCTCGTGATCGACGATGAACTGCACCGCGCGACTGCACAGGTTGCACACACCATCGAAGAGCAGGATGGGCGAGTCGCGCATGCGGCCCGTCAGAAGAGACGGTTGAAGCCGTTGAGCGCCGCCACGCGATAGGCCTCGGCCATGGTCGGGTAATTGAACGTGGTGTTCATGAAGTAGCGGAGCGTGTTGGCGCCGTTGGGCTGGCTCATGATCGCCTGTCCGATGTGGACGATCTCGGCCGCCTGGTCGCCGAAGCAGTGGATCCCCAGGATCTCGAGCGTCTCGCGGTGGAAGAGCAGCTTGAGCATGCCCACGGTGTTGCCCGTGATCTGAGCCCGTGCGAGCGAGCGGAACGTGGAGTGGCCCACCTCGTAGGGCACTCCGGCCGAGGTCAGCTCGCGCTCCGACTTGCCCAGCGAGCTGATCTCGGGAGACGTGTAGATGCCTGTCGGCATCTGCTCGACGAGCCTCATCTCCGTCTCACCGTGGATGGCGTGGTGGGACGCGAAGCGGCCTTGATCGTAGCTGGCGGAGGCCAGGCTCGGATAGCCGATCACGTCGCCACAGGCATAGATGTGCGGCGCCGCCGTGCGGAAGTGATCATCGACCTTGATCTGCCCGCGGGAGTCCGGGGTGATGCCGACGCTCTCGAGGCCGAGATCATGCGTGTTGCCCGAGCGCCCCTGCGCCCAGAGCAGCACATCCGTCTTGATCCGCTTCCCACTCTTGAGGTGCAGGATCACACCGTCGTCGAGCGTCTCGACGCGCGAGGCCTCCTCGTTGTGGCGGATGACCACGCCCTGATCGCGCAGGTGGTAGGCGAGCGCGTCGACGATCTCGTCGTCGAGGAACGAGAGCAGCTTGTCACGGCTGTTGATCAGATTGACCTTCACACCGAGGTTCCGGAAGATCGACGCGTACTCACAGCCCACCACGCCCGCACCATAGATGGTGATCGAGTCGGGGGTATGGTCGAGCTTGAGGATCGTGTCCGAGTCGAGCACGCGCGGATGACCGAAGTCGATGTCGGCGGGTCGATACGGCCGAGAGCCCACCGCGACGAGGAATTTCTTGGCGCGGATGCGGCGCTCGCCCGCGCTGGTCGAGACCTCGATCTCGTGCGGTCCCACGAAGCGGGCGTGACCGAACACCACCTTCACGTGGTTGCGTGTGTAGAAGTCGCGGCGCATCGCGACCTGACGCGCGATCACGGTGTCGGCGGCGCGCAGGAGCTGCGGAAAGGTCACCTTCACCTGCGAGACCACGCTCCCGAAGATGGGATTGTTGCGAGCCTGGAGGACCTGAGTGACCTGGTGCCTCAATGCCTTGCTCGGAATGGTCGCCCAGTGCGTGCAGCCACCGCCGACGTCGCGATAGCGCTCCACGATGACGACGCTGGCACCCTCTTTGGCGGCCTTCATCGTCGCGCCTTCGCCCGCAGGGCCGCTGCCGATCACCACCAGATCGTGCTCGCGCTCGAACGCCAGGATGCTCTCTCGATCCAAAGCTCACCTCGGTGACGGGGGTCGCGTCGCGTGACGCGCGCGGATCGTATCCAAGCCGCCCCGGCGCGACCAATCCCCGACGGGCTACGCGCGACGGACGTAGACTCGGGCCGTGGCGTACCGAGACGAGACCGAGGCGCTGCGCGCGCGTGTGGAAGAGCTCGAGACGGAGAACGCCTCGCTCCGTGAGCAGCTCGCGGTGGCCTCCGCCACGCCAGACGACGTCAAGAACGAGACGGCGCGGCGCTGGCTCGGCGGTCCGGTGCTGATCGAGATCGATCGCTCGTTCCAGGGGACGCTGAGCCGAGAGGCGCACGAGCCCATCGTCGAGCTGCTCCAGGAGCGCTTCGGCGCGATGGGCACCGCCAGCGTCATCGGCAACACGCTCACCTGGCGACAGGGCCCGTACAACGGACAGCGGGTCCTCGAGGTGACGATCTCCTCGCGCCGCGGACAGACGCGGGTGCACATGCTCGAGCGCCTGGGCAGCGTGGCGGGTGGTCTCTTCGGCGGCATCGTGGGTGGCGTGGGCGGCGGCGGCATGGGCCTCGTGATCCCGCTGGCGATGCTGGTGAGTCCTGCGCTCGCGCTCGGCCTCGCACCGCTCTGGCTCGTCTTCATCTATGGGATCGTGCGAGCGGGCTTCGGCGCGATGGCGCGACGACACGAGGCAGAGGTGCACGCGGCGGGCACGGCCCTCGTGAAGATCGTCGAGGCCGAGCTCGTGCCGGAGCCGCCCCGCGTCCGCGTGGACGTACCTGCCGACGAGTCGAGCGAGCTCGACCCGCACGAGGCCGACGCGCAGAAGACGCAGCGCGCCTCGCGCTGAGCACCGGCTCAGGCGCGCTCGAGCCCAGCGCGCACGGCGCCCTCGACGGCGTCGAGCAACCACGCGAGCTCCTCGAGGGGCACGTTCAAGCGAGGGGTCACGTAGACCGTGTCGCCGAGCGGTCGGAGGAAGACGCCCCGCTCACGCGCGAGCTCGGCCACGCGCAGGCCCACCCCCGTGCCGCCGTAGCCGACATGACCGAGATCGAGCGCGCCGATCATCCCGAGCGCGCGGTGCGCACGCACACCGGGCAGCTGGCCCATGCGGGCCGTCCAGGCCGCGATCGACCGCGCGCGCAGCTCGAGGCCGTCGAGGATCGCCTCGTCGCGATAGATCGCGAGCACCTCGCGCGCCACGGCCGCGCCGAGCGCGTGTCCCGAGAACGTGTGGCCGTGCATGAGCGCGCGCGACGCGCCGCCGGAGAAGCCGTCGTAGACGCGCTCGGTGGCGAGCGTCGCGGCCATGGGGAGCACGCCCGCGGTGAAGCCCTTGGCCACGCAGAGGAGGTCGGGCGTGATGCCTGCCTGCGTGCACGCCCACATCGCACCGGTGCGGCCATAGCCAGTGAAGACCTCGTCCGCGACGAAGAGGGTGTCGATCTCGCGGCTCAGGGCATGGAGCTCACGCAGCACCTCGGGGTGGTGCATGCGCATGCCCGAGGCGCCCTGCACGAGGGGCTCGACCACGATCGCGGCGACCTCGTCGGCGTGGGCACGGAGCGACCGACGCAGCGACTCGAGCACCCGATCCCATCCGCCCACCTCGGTGGGCGAGGGCGCGCGATGGATCTCGAAGAGGAGCGGTCCGAACGTGCCGCGGAATTCCTCGATGGAGGCGAGGCTCATCGCGGCGAGCGTGTCGCCGTGATAGGCGCCCGAGAGCGCGACGAAGCGGCGACGCGCGGGCCGCCCGTTCTGCTGCCAGTACTGGAACGCGATCTTCGTCGCGACCTCGACCGACGTGGAGCCGTCGTCCGAGAAGTGTGCGCGCGTGAGGCCCGGCGGCGCCACCGCCACGAGCTCACGCGCGAGCAGCGCGATCTCCGGGTGCGTCGTGCCGCCCGCGGCGACGTGGAAGAGACGCTCGCTCTGCTCTCGCACGCGCGCCACGAGACGCGGATGACGATGCCCCAGCGTGCATGTCCACCACGAGCCGATCGCGTCGAAGTATCTGCGTCCGTCGTGATCGAAGAGCCAGCTCCCATCGGCCTCCACGACGACGAGCGGATCGTGGCCCTCGTGGCGCTCGCGCGAGGTGTAGGGCGGCCACACGTGCGCGCGCTCGAGCGCGACGATCTCATCACGCGAAGGTCTGGTGGCCTGGCTCACGCAAGGGCTCTATCACGCGCTCGCGCGTGGCGCGGTCGTGGGAGGCCCGGATAGGCTGCGCCCCATGCGCTCCACGCGATCGGTCGTTCTGTGCTCGCTCGTTCTCTACACCGCGCTCGGCGCGGGCTGCGGCGCGCGTCGAGCGCCGGGCGCGACGACAGCCCCATCGACCGAGACGACGACCGAGGCCACCGTGGCGGAGGTGCCGTGCACGCGCTGGGATCCGACGGCGGATCCGACGCTCGCGCCTGCCGACGTGGCGGCCCCGCCCGCGCCGGCGCGTCGAGGCGCGGACGGCCTGCGCTTCTGCATCCTCCGCGAAGGCACGGGCCAAGAGCGCCCCACCCGCAGCTCACGCGTGCGCGTTCACTACACGGGCTGGACGACCGACGGGCAGATGTTCGACAGCTCGCACTCTCGCGGCGAGCCCGCGACCCTCGCCGTCGGCGAGGTCATCCGCGGCTGGACCGATGCGCTCACCCACATGACCGTCGGTCAGGTGCGGCGCGTGTGGATCCCAGAAGAGCTCGCCTATCGTGGCGCCGAGGGCGCGCCCGCCGGCATGCTCGTCTTCGACATCGAGCTCGTCGCCATCGAGCACTGATCCGCACGTCCGATCCCGGTCCGATGAGCTACCGGCACCGACCGTCGGGCAGGTGTCATCCGTGCTCACCTGAGAGAGCGAGAAACAATCCAAGACGACGCTCTGATCTGATGGGAGAGCCGGCCGGCGGGGGAGCGATCCCCCTTGAGGCGCGAGCCGGTGATCGGACCGGTGATCGCAGGAGCGAAGCGACGAGAACCCGGCGCACAGCAACGAAGTTGCGAGCATGGGGAGAACCCGGGAGGAGCGAGGCGACGAGAGACGCGGGAAATACTGAATTTCGTGACTTGACGCGCGCCCTATCGCGCGATAGGGCTGGTGAGCGCGGCTGGTGCGGATGGGGCACCCGAGACCGCGCCGGAGGTCGTCATGGCAGCTCGCTCGCTCGCGCTTTCGACGCTGGTCTCGCCCGTTCCGTCCGTTCGCGTGCGGCCGGTGCGGGAGGTGATCACCCCTGCTGCTCCCGCTGCGCCGCGGGCTCGGCTGGCGAAGCTCGGTCTCGCCGCGACGGTGCTCACGCTCCTCGTCGCGATCTTCGCGGCCTCGCTCATCGGTCCGTTCATCATGTTCGCGACACCGCTCCTGCTCGTGCTGGGATCGGCGCTCGGCCCGCTCCACGCGCTCGTGCGCGGTGAGCTCTGATCGGAGTCGTCGATGATCGCTTGGATCGAGAGCCTCTCGCTTTCGGGCCTCACGCTCGCCGTCTTCGGGGCGTGCGTGGCGCTCACGTTGCTCGGCCTCGCGATGGGTTACGCGGCCGAGGCGTTCTGGCAGCCGCGGCATCGCAAGGTGTTCGACCTCCCGCTCAAGCGCGGCCAGCTCCGCACGGAGCTGCTCGGCACCGCGCTCTTCCACCTGCTCTTCGTGTCCTTCCTCGTGGGCGCGATCTCGAGCGGCGCGATCACCTTCTCCACGGGCTGGACCGCCGAGCTCCTGGGCTTCTGGGTGCCCTGGTACGGCTTCATGATCTTCTACTACTTCCTGCATCGCGCGATGCACCACCCGCGGCTCTTCTGGATGCATCGCTGGCACCACGTCTCCATGGTGACCACGCCGATGACAGGCTTCTCGATGCACCCGGCCGAGGGCATGGGCTGGGTGGTGGGCATGCTCGCGCCCTGCATCGTGCTCTCGCGCCTGGGCCTGCTCGGCTTCTGGGGCTTCGCCGCGTGGTTCGCGATCACGTGGACGGGCAACATCGCCGGGCACGCGAACGCCGAGATGTTCCCCCTCCGCGTGACGCGCTTGAGCTCGATCTGGCAGAACCCGATCTCGTACCACTCGCTCCATCACGCGCGCTTCACGGGCCACTACGGCTTCGTGGCCGCCTTCATGGATCGCCTCTTCGGCACGGAGTTCGGCGACTGGAAGGAGCTCCACGATCGCGTCTTCGACGGGCACCCGCTGACCTCGCTCCGCGAGAAGGGCCCGAGCTATCGAGCCCACACGCACGCCTCCGAGGAGCCCGCGACCGACGCGTCGTGACAGCCTGCGTGGCGCCGTGCTGCAATGGCGCCGCATGTCGTGCTCGGGACCGTGGAGGGAGCTCGTCGCGCTGCTCCGCGCGCGTGTGTGCGGCTCGCTCGAGGATCGAGAGCGAGAGGCGACGGTGCTCGTGCTCGCGCTCCTCGCGGGCGAGCCAGTGCTGCTCGTGGGACCCGCTGGCACGGGCAAGACCCTGCTCGCGCGTCGGCTCTCCGCTCAGCTCGAGGGCGCGCGCGTCTTCGAGCGCACGCTCGACGGGAGCTCGCTCGTGGAGGACGTGCTCGGACCGCTCTCGCTCCCGGCGCTCGAGGCGAATCGGCTCGAGCGGCTCGTCAGGGGCCATGCCCTCGACGCGGAGATCCTGATCCTCGATCAGGTCCTCGAGGTTCGCGGTCCCACGCTCGACGCGGTCCGCTCGCTTCTCGACGAGCGACGTGTCGTGATCGGAGAGACGACGCACGAAGCCCCGCTCGTCCTCGCGATCGGCACCATGCGAGCTGCGACGCACACGGGCTCCATGCTCGCGGAGCGCTTCCTCTTCACGGTGGCCACGACCCCCACGCGATCGCTCGACGCGCTGCTCACGTCCCCGGCTCGCGAGCGAGACGTGGCCCCCGTGCTCGATCGAGCTGCGCTCGCGACACTCCATGCTGCTGCCGAGCGGGTGGTGCTCGGCCCGCTCCTCACGCGCGTGCTCGCGGTGCTCCGATCCACGCTCCTCGACCGTGGCCTCGCGCTCTCGAACGGACGGTGGCAGCGCCTCGGTCGTGCGCTCCGCGTGCACGTGGCCAGCGAGGATCGTGGCCAGGCGACGCTGGGAGATCTCTTCCTCGTGCCCTACGCGCTCTCGGCCGATCCGGGTCTCACGCCGCAGATCGTTCGCGCGATGGTGGACGCGACGCGCCTCGCGATCCTCGACGGAGCGGGGGATCTCGCCGTGCGCACCGAGGTGCTCGCGACGGCCATTCGCGACGCCGCACAGGCCAGGGAGCTCGCGACCGATGCGCTCGGCGCGGCACTGTTCGTCGACGAAGACGGCGCGACGACGGCCGCGCACGCGCTCCTGCGCCAGAAGACCGATGAGCAGGGTCGCCCGCTCTATCACCCGCCACACGGGCTCGGCCCGCGGATCCGCGCGCTGACCTTCGAGGATCTCTGGCACCTGCACTTCGAGCGGCTGCCGAGCGGCATGACGCGTCTCAGGGCCTACATCGCGAGCCCGACGAACCAGATCCTCGAGTCGACGCCGCGTACGCCCGTCGCGCAGCCGCGTCGATACGCGGCGCAGGTGACCGAGGGCTGGAAGGCGAGCGTCGGTGCCCTGTCGCGCGAGGTCGGAGCGCTCGCGCGTGGGCTCCTCGACGAGCGCCCTGCGACGCTCGAGGCGGCCGACGTGCTGGGCTTGACCCGCAAGGATTTCGACACCGCGCTCTCGTCGCTCCACATGACGCTCACCGAGCTCGACCGCGTCCGCGACGCCATCGATCGCCTGCCGAGGCTCGCCGAGTGACGACGACCGACCCGCTCGCGCTGCGCGCCGCGCGCTCGTGGACGGGAGATCCCCTCGTGCGTCAGCGCTCCCTCGCTCGGCTTCGAGAGGCGCTCGTCGAGGAGGGACGTCTCCTCTGGGCTCCCTGCGTCGCGTGGCTCGGCGACGACCTCGGCTCCTTGGTCTTCGAGGCCTGTGCGGCAGCCGATCTCGCGACGCGCGCACTGGGGCGGCGGAGCGTCGCCGAGGACGCGCTCTGCTCCCTCCTCGACGTGCTCGACGAGACGTCCGAGCTCCGCACGCGTGCCGCGAACCATCCGCCCTTCCTGAGAGAGCTGCTCGCGCTCGCGCTCGAGCACCGCTTGCGCGCGCGCTGCGCGAGCGTGCCGCTGCCGCCGGTCGTGCACCTCGCGACGGCCGCCGCGATCGCCGAGGTGCCGCCCTCCCCGCGACCGCTCGAGTCCGTCGTCCGTGCGCGGCTCGGGAGCGGATCTCGCGAGGAGGCCTCGACGCCGGAGTCGCGACGCGAGTGAGGCGCGAGCGCTCGCGAGCGTGCGCGGTGCTCGAACGCCGAAACGCAGAACGGCGACCCGTCTCCGAGTCGCCGTTCGCGAGTCTGCGTGCTGGTGCGATCAGTCGCCGATCGCGATGCCGAGCTTGTGGCGCAGCGTGAGGTAGGGCTCGCTCACGCCGTAGAGGTGGAGCTCGCGGAGACGATCCTTCTGCGGTACGGCGGAGGCCTCATCGGGGCTCGCCTTCACGATCGCGGTGGCCGCCTCGAGATCGTTCGCGAGGAGGAAGCCCACGCGGTCCGCGGTGAGGTCCACGGCCGCCGTCCAGCGCTTGAGGTCGAGCTCGGGCGCGGAAGCGAGCAGCTTGTTCACGTGGCTACGCAGCACTTCCTTCTGCGGCCCCGAGAGGTGCTGCTGGATGGCGCGCATGTGCTCCTCCACCTGCGTCGTGAGATCGCCGGGGATGGGGAACTGCGCGACCTGCGTCTTGATCGCGGCGAGCAGCCACGCGCGAAGTCCCGAGCCCGTGGGCACGAGGTAGCGCAGGAACATGCCGCCCTTGAAGTACGCGAGGTGGCGGCCGCAGAGGAACGCGAGCACCTGCGAGGGCGCCGAGCCACGCCCGGCCTTGCCGAGGCTGATCGCGGCCGGCGAGCTGAAGACGTAGCCGAGCGCGCCCGGATCGTCGTCGCGGTAGTAGATGTCGGGCAGCGGGATGCGCGTGGCCTGCGCCGCGTACCAGAGCGTCCGCGCCATGTCGGCTTGATCCTTCTCGGCCTCGCGCTTCTGTCCCGCGTCGAGCTTGAAGCTCGAGAGCGGCTGGCTGCGCACCGCGAAGACCGCCGGCGCCACCGCCGAGAAGATCTCGGTGAGCAGCGGATCCTGATCGGGGTGCTGCACATGCTTGAGCCAGAGCTCGTCGGTGAGCACTTCCTTGATCGCCGCGGGCTGACGACGGCGGTGCTTCTTGAAGAAGCCCTCCTCGTCGGGCTCGGCGTTCTTGAGCATCGTGAGCGCCTGGCACACGCACCAGCTCTCGTCGGGCTTCTTGGCCTCGGTGTAGAGCTTGCGCAGGGCCTGGTAGCTCTCCACGCGGTAGGGGTTGGCCACGAGCAGCTGCTGGTGGACGCGCACGGCCTGCTGGAAGAACTTCTTCGGCTCCTTCGCGAAGATCTCCGCGAGCTGCTCGGCGCGACGACGGTTGTCCGGGTCGTGCTTCTGCGCCTTCTCGAAGGCCTCCACGGCGTCGGCCGGACGGTTGAGGCGATGCTTGAGGAGCTCACCGAGCGAGTCCCAGAGGTGCGCCGCGTCCTTGGGGGTCGCGGAGCTCTCGTTGCGACGCAGCTGATCGCGATAGGCCTTCTCGAGGCGCGCCCAGTCCTGCTTCTGCGTGAGCGCGGAGACGAGACCATCGAAGGCCTTGGCCAGCCCCCCGTTCAGATCGAGCGCCTGCTCGTAGTAGTCCGCCGCCTCGTCGAGGCGACCGAGCTCCTCGTGCGAGATGGCCGCCGCGGTGTTGTAGTACTTCGCGAGCTGCGCCTTGTCGGTGACGAGCTCCGCGATGCGCAGGATGACCTCGACGAGCTTTCCCCAGTCCTTCGTCTCCGAGTAGACGGCCATCAGCTTCGAGAGCAGGTTGCGGTCGTCGCCCTTGAGCTCGAGCGCGGCCACGTAGCTCTTGCCCGCGCGAGACTTGTCGTGGAGCTTGCCGAGCAGCACGTCGCCCTGCTCGACGAGCAGCGCGAAGCGCTCGCTGTCGGGCGCCACGTCGATGCGACGCTTGAGCGTGGAGACGACCTTTTCCCAGTCGCTCTTGCTGGCGAAGAGCTCCTTGAGCGAGACGAGCGGCTCGGCCTGGCCGGGCAGGAGCTGCGCGGCCTCCTCGAGGAAGCCCTTGGCCTCGTCGAGCTGCTCGCTGCGTCGGAGCGCATCGCCCAAGCGCCACACGATGCGACCGCGGTCGGTGCCCGTGAGCTCCTTGCCGCCCTGCTTGAGGAGATCGCGGTAGAGCTCGGCCGCCTCGTCGGCGGCGCCGGCGTCGAAGGTGACCTCGGCCACGCGCTCGAGCACCTCGCGATCGGTGGGCGCGAGGCTCTTGGCGTTGAGGTACGCGCGCTGCGCCTTGTCGAACTGCTGCGCCTTGCGGAGCGCGTCGCCACAGCGGATGCAGGTCGCGAGCGCGTCCTCGCTGCTCATCTCGCTCGTGCGCGCGAGCAGCGGCTCGTAGAGCTTGGCCGCCTCGACGAAGTCGCCCGCGTCGAAGGCGAGATCGCCCAGGCCGCGCGCGGCCGGCGTGCACGTGGAGTCGAGCTCGATCGCCTTCTTGAACGCGTCCTTGGCGCCCGCGTCGTCCTTGAGGCGATCGCGGCGCAGCTTGCCGAGCTCCGCGAAGAGCTGGGCCTTCTTGCTCGCGCCCTCGGTGACCTCGATCTCTCGCTGGAGGAGGTCCGCCGCGCCGTGCGCGTCGCCGCGGCTCGCGTACACGGCTCGCAGCGCGGCCGCCGCGTTGGCGTCGTCCTTGTTCGCGTCGAGGGCGAGCTTGTACTGCGCGATCGCGCCGTCCTTGTCGCCGGCCTCCTCGAGGATGCGGCCCGCTCGCACGTAGAAGTCGGCCTTCTTGGCCTTGTCGCTCTCGGCCTCCGCGAGCTTGCGCACCGCATCGACGGCCGCGTTCTTGTCGCCCGACTTCGCCTTGAGCCGCGCGAGCAGCTCGAGCGCCTCGGGGTGATCCGGCTTCACCGACAGCACGCGCTCCGCCATGGAGCCGGCGCGCTCGGGCGCGCCCACGTCGACCGTGAGCACGCGCGCCGCCTGGAGGAGGAGGTTGATCTTGCGCTGCTCGTCGCTCGACGCGAGCGCGTGACGCTCGAGCGTCGCGGCGAGATCGTCGAAGCGCTGGAGCTGACGGTACACGCGCGCGAGAGCGGCGTTCGCAGCGTCGTGGCCGGGCTCGATCGCCACGATCTGCTCGTAGGCCGCCGCCGCCGCCTTGTGGTCGACGAATTCCTCTTCCTGGATGCCGCCGATGCGCTCCCAGATGCCGATGCGCTGGCGCGGCGTGGCGACCGTCTCGAGCTGCGCCTCGAGGTTCTTGAGGAGCGCGTCGTAGCGACCCTTCTGTGCATAGATGCGCTCGAGGCCCTTGAGCGCCGGCACGAGCTTGGGCGACTCCACGAGCGCCGCCTCGTACTGGGCAGCCGCCTCGTCGAGCTTGCTCAGGCGATCCTCGTAGACCTCCGCGAGACCACAGAGCGTGTCGGCGCGCTCGGCTCCGCGCTGACCCTGCGCCTTCTTCTCGAGCAGCTTGACGAGCCCGTCCCACTCCTTGCGCTCGCTGTAGAGCATCTCGAGGGCCTCGGTGGCCTTGGGATGCGCGGCGTCCTCCGCGAGGATCTGCTCGTACAGATCCGTCGCGCGCTTTCCGTCGTTGAGACGGCGGTGCACGATGTCGGCCGCCTCGGCCTTGTAGTCGCGGGCCTTGGTGGGGCTGGCCACCTCGGCGCGCTTGAGGAGGATCGCGGCGAGCTCGGGGTAGCTCTGCGCCTTGCGGTAGAGCGCGACCGTGCCATCGAGCGCGGGCTCGCTCGCGGGATCGAGGCTCAGCGCCTGCGAGTAGCAAGGAAGGGCGAAGTCCGGACGCGAGAGCTCCTCGGCGTACCAGCGGCCCATGAGCACGTACATCGTGACCTTGTCGGCGCGACTCTCGGCGGCCTGCACGGCGTCGTTGAGGGCCGAGATCGCCTCGTTCCAGCGCTCGTTCTTGCCCTTGGCGAGGCGCTCGATCGCCGACACCGTCGACTCGTGACGCGGATCCTCGGAGAGGGCCTGCACGTAGGCGACGTAGGCGTTGTCCTCGTCCTTGAGCTGGACCTCGTACGTCTCGGCGATCTCGCGGAGCACGGCCGCGCGATCGTGCGGCGACTTCTCGCGATCGACCTTCTCGAGCAGGAGCTCCACGAGGCCCTCGGCGTCCCCCGAGTGGCGCTTGAGCTCCTCGAGCCCCGCGCGCGCGATCTCGTCCTCGGCGTCGATCTCGAGGAGCTTCTTGTAGATCTCCTCCGCGCCCTTGTGATCCTTGGCGTCGCTCTCGAGCAGGCGCGTCGCGCGGAAGAGCAGGGCCTTCTTGCCCTCCTTGTCCTCCACCTTGTCGGCGGCCTCGACGAGCGTATCCGTCGCGAGCTTCCACTCCTCGGCGGGAGAGACGACGCGCTCGAGCGCGGCAGCGAGCTCTTCGTCGGCCGGCTTGGCGAGCAGCGCCGCCTTCGCCTTGTCGAACGCGCCCTTGTCGAGCGCCTCCTTCTTGCGCGCCTCGGGCGGCACCGACGCCCGGCCGATCATCTCGAGCGCCTCGCGGAGCGCGCTCGCGCTCGCGTATCGATCCGCCGGGTTCTTCGCCAGCGCGCGGAGCACGATCGCGTCGAGCTCCTTGCTCACCCAGCCGCGCGGGGCGACCGTCGAGGGCGCCTCCGGCTCGGTCGTGAGCTGACGCGCCATCACGTCGGCGGCCGTGTCGCCCGCAAAGAGCTGCTTGCCCGTGAGCACCTCGAAGAGGAGCGTCCCGACCGCGTAGACGTCGGCCGACGGAACCGCGCGGCCGAGCCGCACGTGCTCCGGCGCCATGGCCTTGGCCGAGCCCGCGACCGGGAACACGCCCGCGTGCCCTGCCGACGGCGGCGTGCCCGTGCGCGACACGAGCCGATCGGCAGCGGCGTCGACGAGCACACCCGTGGGCTCGGTCGGACCCTTGTCCGACTGCGGCCGCACGACGAAGACGTTCTCCATCTTCACGTTGCCGTGCGCGAGACCGCGCGCATGCAGCACCTCGAGCGAGCTCAGCACGCCGCGAACGATCGGGCGCGCCTCGTTGAAGTGCATCGGGCCGGTGCGTGCGATGCGCGCCCCGAGGAGCTGACCCTCCACGTACGTCGTCGCGGCCCACGGACGACCATCGGCGAGCACGCCGCTCGCGAGCACACGCGCCGCGCCCTTGTCGTCGAGCTGCGCGAGCGCGCGCTGCGCCACGAGCCAGCGACGCGAAGCACCTCGATCTCGCGCGTGCGCGAAGCGGACGACCTTGAGGGCCGCGCGCTCGCCCGCCTTCTCCGCGAGGTACGTGACGCCCACGCCACCCTCACCGAGCTTCTTGAGGATCTTCCAGCCATCGACGACGGTGCCGGTCGCGAGATCCTCGGCCGGCGCGTCGAGCTCCTTCACGCCCTTCTTCGAGAAGACCATCGCGTCGAGCAAGGCCGCGGTGGCGCCCTCTTCGCTCAGGCGCTCGACGAGCGCACGGGCGAACGTGCCCTTGCCGCCCGTGCCGCCGACCTCGTCCGGAGACAGGCCGAGGAGGTTCGAGGTGAGCGCCTTCAGCTCGTCGAGCTCGAAGAGGCGCTCGAGCTCGCTGCGCAGGTGTTCGGAGGTAGCGTTCATGATCTCTCGACGAAAAAACGGGCACGGCCCGAGGGGGCGGGGATCCTACATGCGGCGCGCGGCGAGGCCAAGAGCGCGACGCGTCCCAGAACGCCCCGAAAACCAGGGTTTGTCGGCGCCGCCGCGCGGCCGACGTGAGCAAGGCCGTTGCGCGAGCCGCGAGGCCGGGGCACAACCGCGGCCGCATGACGACCGTTCGTTTTCTTCCGTCGGGCTTCGAGACGCAGGTCAAGACGGGCACGGCCCTCGTCGACACGTGTGACGAGCACCCCGAGGCCGAGGTCCCGTTCTCGTGTCGCTCGGCGAGCTGCGGCACGTGCCGCGTCCGCGTGAAGGAGGGCATGGCGCTCCTCTCCACGCCGGCCGACGACGAGCTGGACGTCCTGCACGTCTTCGGCGACGGCAAGGACGTGCGCCTCTGCTGTCAGGTGCAGGTCAAGGGCGAGGGCAAGATCGTCCTCGAGGTCGTCGAGCCGGAGTGAGCGGGCGCTTCGACGTTCTCTTGGGTCTCACCGACCGAGAGCGCGTCGATTCGAGCGCGGAAGCCACGAGCGGGCCCGCCTCTCAGCCGCACTGCGCCGCCGCGTCTGCGGTCTCGCGCGCACGGTCTCGTTCCCCCGCGCACGGATCTTCGGCGGGCGCTGGCGCGAGCACCTGGTGGATCTCCTCGAGGGCGCCCTCGGCCTCGAGCCTCGCCGCGCGCGCGGGATCGCCCTCGCGATCGCGGAGGATCGCCTCCGCCGCATTCTCCGCCCGATCGAGCGCGAGGTGGTTCGTGAGCTCGGGCGAGACCGCGTCGAGCAGCTCCCACATCGCGTCCGCGGCGCGCTGCGCGTCGCTCGGAGGCACGGCGCCCTGCGCGCCGAGCTCGCCCACGTGCCGCACCTCGGCCAGCGCCCGATCGAAGACCGCCTGGTGAGCCCACACGGTGCTCGCCTCGCGACAACGCGTGAGCGCGGTCACCGCATCGTCGCGCTCGCTGCGCAGGCGAGGGCACGGGTCGGTCGCGACCGGTGTCGTCTCGCGGGAGCTCGCCGCGCCCGCCCCGCAGCCTGCGATCCACGAGCCCACGAGCACCACAGCCGAGCAGAGCACGCGTCGCATGGAGCCCTTGTGGCACGTCCTCGGCCACTCGTGCCAGGCCTGCGCGCCGAACGAATCGCCCCAGAGCGCTTGACACGCGTATCGCCGTTTGCAGGAATCCCGCGATGGCGACCGAGCCCGTGCTCTCTGGCGACATCCCGTCGGGGGGTGTGCTGGAGATCTTGCGCGACATCGAGTCGCGCAGGATCACGGGCAAGATCCGCTTCCTCGTGGGCGACGAGTCCGGCGAGGTCGAGCTCGTCGCCGGCCAGATCGCCATGGATCAGGATCCGCTGCCCAATGGCGCCGATCCCGTCGAGGCTCTGCTCCAGGCGCGCTCGGGGCACTTCGCGGTGCACGCGATCCTCCCCGCGCTGCCCGTCACGCAAGGCAACGATCACGAGCGCAGGGGCTCGCTCGCGGTACACGTGCCCGCCGACCTGATGACCTACTGCGAACAGGCCGGCCTCACCGGACTGCTCGAGATGCGCAACGAGGGCCGCGTCGTCGAGGTGATCTACGAGGCCGGCGAGATGCTCGGCATCCGCCTCGACGGCCGCGAAGAAGCCGACCTCGATCAGGTCTTCGCCTGGGATCAGGGCAGCTTCCGCATCGCGTCGCGCACGGAGGAAGACGTGCGCTCGCGCCTGCCTCCGCCCATGCCCGACGACGAGCAGGCCGCTCCGCCCGAGGCCCCCGAAGATCCCGCCGATCGCGAGCCCACCGTACGCTTCGCGCGCGCCCTGCCCGACGGCGGCGCCACGAGCCGCTATGCCAAGATGGACGCGCACGGTCGGCCTGGCCGCGAGGACACCGGCAAGAACTTCCTCCGCGTCGTCGAGATGGCCCTCACCGACGTCGTGTCGGTGCGCGAGAAGGCGCGCGCGAGCGTGCGGAGCGCGCCGCCCCCCAAGGCCCGCCCCTCCGTGCGCCCGCCAGGCCGCGCGATCCGTCAGAAGGACACGACGGTGCGGATCGTGTGGATCGGTGGGGAGCCTTCCGTCGAGACCGACATCCCGGCCGCCGCGCGGGGCCCCCTGCCCTCCAACGCCGACGACAAGGCTTCGCGCGAGGCCGACAAGGCTTCCGGAGACCCCAGCAAGCCTTCTCGTGATGCCCAGAAGGCTTCCGGAAGCCCCGACAAGCCTTCGTCGGACGAGGCGAAGCCCAAGAAGGCACCGGTGGCCGACGTCGTCGAGCCCCCGCGCGTGGCGAAGGCGCTCTTGGACGGCAAGTCCTCCGCCAGCGAGCCGCGCTCGATCGCGACCGCGCATGCCTCCGCCTCCGAGCCCGCGCGCGCGCAGCGTGACGTCCCGACGCAGCCCGCGCGCGATGACGAAGGCTCGAACGTCACGCTCGCGCTGCTCGTGGCCTTCCTCGTGGGCCTCGGCATCGTCGCGTACATCCTCGTGCGTTGACGCGGAGGCCACCCTACCCGCGATCGTGTGCGACGATGACGGCCGTGCGCCGCTCCGGCCGACCTGCGAGACGCTCCTCTCGAGCCGCGAGAGGCCTCGCGCTCTGGCTCGGCCTCTCGCTGGCGATCCTCGCGGTCCCCGCGCACGCCCAAGAGGCCGACCGAGGCGCCGCCACGAGCACCGACGACGGCGAGCCCGACGAACACGCACACGCCGGCCCCGACGACAGCGGCGAGGGGAGCGACGACGAACACGAGGGCGACGACGAACACGAGGGCGACGAGGCGAACGTCGACGGCGACACCCGCGAGAGCGACACGAGCGAGAGCGGCACGAGCGAGACCGACGCGGGCCAGACCGACGCGGGCCAAAGCGACGCGGGGCAGAGCGTCGGCGACACCAGCGAGAGCGACGCGGGTGAGGAGTCTTCGTCGATCGTCTACCGGCTCGAGTCGATCCGCGTGGTGGGCAACACACAGACGGCCGAGCACGTGGTCCGTCGCTACGTCGCCGTGCGCGAGGGCGAGCCCCTCGACGTCGACGACGAGCGCCTCGAGCAGACGCGCTACACGCTCCTCGGCACGGGCTTCTTCTCGGAGGTGCGCCTCTCGCTCGAGCGCGGCTCGGCGCGCGGGCGTGTCGTGCTCCGCATCGAGGTCCGCGAGCGCACGACGTTCCAGGTCGACAACCTGGTGCTCGGCGTGTCGGAGGGTCTGGCGGGCACCTACGCGCGTGCCGACGCACCGATCGTCCCGTACGGCGGCCTGAGCGTCTCGGACGCGAACCTCCTCGGCACCGGCGACGCGTTCGCGCTCACGCTGCTGCTGTCGGAGCCGCAGCAGGGCGCGCGCCTGCGCTTCGAGGATCCGGGCGCCTTCGGCTCGCCCTTCGCGATCAACGCGATGGGCTTCTTCGTGCACGGCCGCGAGTTCTACGGCGACGACGACGTCCTCGTGACGCCGCTGCGCTGTCCCGACGGCGATCCCATGCCCTGCGAGGCCGCCCGCGCGGCCGTCGTGAACTACCTACGCGGCGGCGGCTCGCTCGGCACGGGCATCTCGCTCTCGCCCGACATCGTCCTCCGCCTCTCGTACCAGCTCGAGCTCGTCTCGGTGCTCTCGCGCCCCGACGCGGCGAGCGAGCTGCGCGGCCTCGACGTCGTGCCGATCGACTTCCTCGTGCAGGACGGCATCAGCGCGGTGTCGATGTTCGATCTGAGCCTCGTCTTCGACGAGCGCGACAACGCCGCGCTCACGCGCTCGGGCACCCTGCTCTACCTGCGCGTGAACCTCGCGAGCCGCCTCTTCGGCTCCGACTACGACTTCTTCCGCGCCGAGGGCCTCGTGCGCCACTGGGTGCCGCTCCCGGGCTGGGATCACACGCTGCGCGTCTCGCTCTTCGCGGGCGCCGCGCTCGACGAGACGCCCTTCTTCTATCGCTTCTACGCGGCCGATCTGTCGGACCTCATCCCGAGCCGCATGCTCGAGCTCAACCTCGACCGCCGCGGCCCGCTCAACGCGTTCCGCAACGCCATCGCCGAGCACCGCATCGGCCAGCTCGGGGCGCGCCTCGACCTCGAGTACCAGATCCAGCTCTTCCGCACCGACGGCGACTTCCGCTCGCTCTGGGTCTACGCGAACGCGGGCCTCTACACGCTCGCCGACGTAGCCGACTTCCAGCGCCCGATCCGCGGCTACTCCGGCATCGATCTGCTCCCGCTCGATCTCACGTTCGACGTCGGCGTGCGCATGGACACCTCGATCGGCGTCTTCTCGATCGGCTTCTCCACCCTCCTCGGCTTCGTGTCGGTGGGATGAGCTCGCGCCTCCTACGCTCGCTCGCGCTCGCGCTCGGCGCGGTGATCCTCGCGTGGCTCGCGCAGGGATCGAGCGCCCACGCGCAGCTCGCGGAGCGTCGCGTCGGGGCGCGCTTCGTCGACGGCGTGCCGCGCCTCGACGTGAGCGTCGCGGACTTCGCGAGCGATCCCGAGACGCGGCGCAAGCTCACGAGCGGACTGCCGCAGACGCTGCAATTCCGCGCCTACGCCTACACCACCGGACGCGACGAGCCGGTCGCCGTCGCCGCGCGCTCGTGCCGCGTCGTCTACGACCTCTGGGAGGAGCGCTTCCGCGTGCAGCTCGCGAGCGAGTCGGGCGATCGCACGATCTCGCTCGGCACGATCGACGAGGTCGTCTCGCACTGTCTCGTCGCCGAGCGCCTCCCCGTGGGGCGCGCGAGCGACTGGGCAGCGATCCGCGGGCGGCGCGCGTACTTCGCCGTCGCCGTCGAGCTCAACCCGCTCACGCCCGACACGGTGCAGCGCATCCGACGCTGGCTCGCGCGCCCGCAGCGCGGCGCCGTCGACAGTGACTCGTTCTTCGGCTCCTTCGTGAGCCTCTTCGTGAACCGCGGCATCGGCGCGGCCGAGCGCTCGCTGCGCTTCCGCTCACAGGACGTCGAGGTGCCATGACGGATCCCGTCACGCCTCCGCCCTCGGCCGAGCGCACCACCCTGCGCTTCTCGCGCTTCGAGACGCGCATCCTCGGCGCGCTCGTGTCGGTCGCCGTCGTGCCGCTCGTGGGCGCGCTCCTCCTCGGCAACGCCGTGCTCCGTGATGCCTACGACGTGGGCGTGAACGAGCGCGTCGAGTCGCAGCTCGACGAAGGACTCGCGCTCTACCGGGAGCACCTCGTCACGCTGCGTGCCGATGCCGATCGCACGGCCGACGCGATCGCCTACGACTACCGGCTCGTGGCCGCGACGCGCGCGGGCGATCTGGACGCGATCCGCGACGTGCTCGCCCGCGAGCTCGCGCACGCGGAGAGCACCGAGGCCCGCGGCGTGCGCCTCGCGCGCATCACGGTGCGTCGTGGAGACGAGGCCCCCGTCGAGGTGACGCGCACGATCGATCTCGAGCACGAGCGACCTCTGACGCTCGACCGACACGTCGAGGCGAGCGAGGCGGGGCCCGCGATCGAGGTCGAGGTCGTCGTGACCACGCCCACCGAGACCTTCGATCGCTACACCCGCGCGGGCGAGGTCGCCGAGGTCTACGGCCGCCTCCGTGACGGCGCAGGCTACGTGTCGACCTTCTATCTCCTCGCGTACTCGTCGGTGCTCTTGGCGGTCATCGCCTCGGCGCTGGCGGTGGGCCTCGTGGTCTCGCGTCGCCTCACCCGCCGCGTGGCCGTGCTCGCCGACGCCGCGCGCAAGGTCGGCGCGGGCGATCTCACCGTGGAGGTCCCCTCCGATCGCGGCGACGAGGTGGGCGAGCTGGTGCGCGCGTTCAACGCGATGGTGCGCGACATCCGCAGCTCCCGCGATCGCATCGAGTACCTCCAGCGCATGGCCGCGTGGCAGGAGATGGCGCGGCGCCTCGCGCACGAGATCAAGAACCCGCTCACGCCCATCCAGCTCGCTGTGCAGGACCTCCACGAGCGATACCAGGGCGACGACGTGCGCTTCCGTCGGCGCCTGGACGACGCACGCGACATCGTCGAGGAAGAGGTGCGCACGCTGCGCCGCCTCGTCACCGAATTCAGCGACTTCGCCCGCCTGCCGGTGCCCGAGCTCGAGCGGGCCGACCTCGTGGCCTTCGCGGAGGAGTCGTGCCGCACCTTCGAGCCGCAGGCCCTGCTGCCGAGCGGCGCGAGCGGCCCCGCGCCCACGCTGCGCACCGAGCTCGCCGACGAGCCCGTCTGGGTGGCCATCGACAAGGGCCTCCTTCGCAAGGCGCTCGACAACCTCGTGCGCAACGCGGTGCAGGCCCTCTCGCACGCCGGCCTCGCACGCGGTGAGGTGATCGTCGCGGTCCGCGCGCACGCCGAGGGCGCCTGGCTCGAGGTGCGTGACAACGGCCGTGGCGTGCCCGAGGCCGAGCGTGAGCGCGTCTTCGACGCGTACTTCACGACGAAGTCGGAGGGCACGGGCCTGGGCCTCGCGATCACGAAGAAGATCGTCCTCGAGCACGGCGGCCACATCGCATGTCTCGAGGGCCCCGAGGGCGGCGCGTCGTTCCGTATCGCCCTGCCCTTCGCGCGACCCTCCCTGCCCGTCCGCGCAGCGGACGCGAGCGAGCCCCCGCCCGACATGCGAGACGCTTCGCTCGACTCGCGAGCTGGTTCGCGCGACACACGCGATGCTCCTTCGTCGGAGAAGCCCTCATGACCCAGCCCGAGACGCCGAGCCCCGAGACGACCCCGCCCGACGACGCGCGGGCTCGTGCACGCGACACGGTCGAGCAGCTCGCGGACGCCGTCGAGGACGCCAAGGCCGCGGGTCGAGAGATGCGCGAGGCCGCGAGGCCGGAGGAGCCTCCCTCGAGGGCGATCTGGCATGCGGTGGGGGCTGCGGCCCTTGCGTTCACGCTCGTCATGTCCTTCACGAGCGACCTCTGCGCCGTGAGCTCGAGCCCGCTCGTCGGGCACGAGGCGCTCTCGTTCACGAGCCCCATCGTGGGCGGGGAGGGGGCTGCCGAGGGCGATCGCGTCGTGCTCGATGCGCTGCGAGGCCGCGTGGTCGTGCTCGACTTCTGGGCGAGCTGGTGCCCGCCGTGTCGGGCATCGATCCCCGCGCTCGAGGCCTTCGCACGCGCACACCCCGAGGTGACGGTCCTCGGCGTGAACGTGGAGTCCGAGCGGCGCGACGAGTTCGTTCGCACCGCCCACGAGGAGCTCGGCGCGAGCTATCCCACCGTGCACGACGCCGACGGCCGCCTCCAGGCCTCCTACGAGGTCTCGGCCCTGCCTACCCTGCTCGTGATCGACGTGGACGGGCGCGTCCGCGACGCCCACGTGGGCGCCGTAGATCGGGCCTGGCTCGAGGCGCACGCCCGGTCGAATTGACCGCGATTTACCCCCGCGCTACACTCCGCCCGTCGGGCGGTTTTTTTCCGTCGTTCCAGCCCCTCCCGACACCCTTCGCCGGACGGAATCCGCTCGAATTCGGGCGCTTCCCCTGGGGAGCGGGCGGGTCCGAGCACGTCCGTTCCCTTCCGGCCCGCGAGCTCCGCCGCCAGCGGACTGACAACGAGCCTTAGGAACACCCGTGCAGCAGCAACAGGCCCAGCTCGACCAACGCGCGCTCCACCTGCAGAAGCTCATGGAGCAAGCTCCGGAGTCGCTGCGCAAGGAGCTGGCCGACAAGGTCGAGCTCTCCTGGATCTACCACGAGAGCGCGCTCGAAGGCGTCGTGTACTCGCCCGACGAGCTGGCGCAGGCGCTGCGCGGCGAGCCGCCGACGGACCCGACGATGGTCGCGGCTTTCGACGAGATCCGACAGAACAAGGCCACGATCGCGCTCCTCCGCGGCTGGGCGGCGCAGAAGCAGTCGAACGTCGACGCCGACGTCGTGAAGGACATCTACGCGTCGCTCGCGCCCGACGAGGTCGACGGCAAGAAGCCGCCCGTCTACCGCAAGGACATCCCGCTCCACCGGCTCTACTTCCACGAGATCGCGGCGCCCGACAAGATCGTCCCCAAGCTCAAGGCCTTCGGGCAGTGGATCAACGCCACCGAGACGCGTCGCACCACGCACGTCCTGCGCCTCGCGGCCAAGGCGCACTTCCACCTGCTCCACATCTACCCGTACCCCAAGCACAGCGGGAAGGTGGCGCGGCTCGTGATGAACCTGCTGCTGCTCGCGTCGGGCTACCCGCCGGCGGTCATCCACTCGACCGAGCGCCAGCGCTACTACGACGCGCTCAAGACGAACGAGAACGCGCTCGCCCAGATCGAGGAGGCGGCGCTCACCGCCTCGATCGAGAGCAGCATCCGCTTCCTCGAGGCCAAGCTGCCGCCGCCGGCACCCACGCCGATCAAGAAGATCAAGCTCATCTCCCGCCGAAGGAGCGAGCCCCCCAAGGCGACGGCCCCCACGCCCGCGCCCGTCGCCGCCAAGTCGATGCCCGCGCCCTCCGTCCCCGCTCCCAACGCGAAGCCCGCCACCCCGAAGTCGGTCGCTCCCGCCGCCAAGGCACCCTCGACCAAGCCGCCCGCCGCCAAGCCCCCGGCCGAGGCGCCCTCCAAGCCGCCCGCCGCCAAGCCCGTCAAGGCCAAGGCC
>JAIBCE010000588.1 GCA_019694315.1 Sandaracinaceae bacterium | reverse complement strand
CGACTGCACGTCGTCCCACGCGAGCACGTGCATGCGGTCGTCGCAGAGGCGCGAGATCATGTGCGCCAGCGCCGCGGCGGCGTGCTCCTGGTTCGCGGCGACGTCGCCCGAGCCCACGTCGCCGCCTGCGCGCACGAGGTGGAGCACGCTCTCGAGGTGATCGTCGCCCAGGCCGAGCGCGCGCAGGCGCGGGCGGACCGCGGTGATCTTCGCCTCGGGATCGCCCTCCTCGATGCCGCAGAGGACGCGCAGCATGGCGGCGACACCCGCGAGCGGGACGTCGCGACCGTGGGGCGTGCACGCCGCGAGGTACCAGCCGACGTTGTAGGCGCCGCGCTGCAGGCGACGGTGGACCTCGGCCAGGAGGCGGGTCTTGCCGATGCCGGGCGCGCCGCGCACCGAGACGAGCTTGCAGCGGCGGCGCGTCGCGGCGGCGAGGATCTCGCCGAGCACGCGGAGCTCTTCGCGACGGCCGACGAACTTGGCGTAGAGCTCGCTCGTGGGGCGACGGCCCTTCACCAGCACGCCGTTCACGACGGCGAGCGTGCGCGCCGCGTCGGGGATGGGCTCGACCTCGAGTGACGAACGGACGTGGCGGAGCGCGGCGGTCGAGAGGGCGATGCGGCCCTCGCGCGCCGCGGCGAGCTCGCGTGCGGCGGCGACGAGGCGCGTGAGGCGCTCGTCCTCGACGAGGGTGTTGCGCGGCGCCACCACGACCTTGGCCGAGTGGATGCCGATCGCCGCGCCCGGAGCCGCCTCGCGCAGCGCGCGCTGGGTGACGAACGCGCCGCGCACGGCGAGATCGGTGTCGCGGCCGTCGGGCATGTCGACGCCGAACACGCCGATGACGCGACCCGGCTCGTGCTCGAGGATGTGCGCTCCGTAGCGTCGCAACAAGCTCTCGGCGAGGCGCGCGTGCTCGCCCTCGTCGCCGGGGATGTCGAGCGCGAGGGTGGTCACTTCGCGGTGCTCGCCCAGGCTCACGACGCGTGACACGCCGGTGGTGTCGCCGGTCTGCGCGGCGGCGCTGTTGCGCGGGGTCGCCGCGTCGCCCTCGGGCACCTCGACCGGCGTGCGGACGAGGCCCTCTTCGACGTCGACGTCGACCTCGAGATCGGCGGCGCGCATCGCGATCGAGGGCGCTTCGCGATCGCCGCGGTACTCGAGCAGGAGCTCGCTCAGCGCGTGGGCGCCGAAGCGCTCGCCCGACGTGTAGAGGTACGCCAACAGATCGTCGTGCAGGCGGGCCGCGTCGGCGTAGCGGGCCTCGGCCGACAGCGCCATGGCCCGACGGACGATGCCGGAGAACTCGCCGGAGATCTCCGGGCGCGCGAGCTCGAGCGGCGGGGCCTCGGCGGCGCGCACGCGGCGCAACGTCTCGGCCATGCTCGGGGCGGCGAAGGGGTTCGAGCCCGCGAGCATCTCGTACATCACGACGCCGAGCGCCCAGATGTCGCAGCGCGCGTCGGTGGTGCCGCCGAGGGCCTGCTCGGGCGCGAGGTACGACCACTTGCCGCGGATGGCGATGCCGCCGTCGGAGCGCGGACCGTCGTCTTCGCCGAGCGTGTCGCGCGCCTTGGCGATGCCGAAGTCGGTGACCTTGACCTCACCCTCGTAGCTGAGGAGGACGTTCTGCGGGCTCACGTCGCGGTGGACGATTCCCAGCGGCCGGAGCTGCTCGTCGCGACGCCGGTGCGCGTGATCGAGGCCCTTGGCGACCTCGGCGGCGATGTACGCGACGACCGACGGGGGCAGGGGCTTCCCGCGACGACGGCCCCACGAGAGCAGCGTCGCGAGGTCGAGCCCGTGGACGTACTCCATCGCGATGAAGAGCGCGTCGCCCACACGACCGAGGTCGAACACCTGCACGACGTTGGCGTGCGAGAGGCGCACCGAGAGCTTCGCCTCGCGCACGAACATGTCGACGAACTTCGGCTCGCTGGCGAGCTGCGGAAGGATGCGCTTGATGACGAGGACCTTCTCGAAGCCCTCGACGCCGTAGGACTTGGCGCGGAACACCTCGGCCATCCCGCCCTGGCCGATCTTCTCGAGCAGCGCATAGCGGCCGAATGCCTCGGGCTCGAGCTTCATCGAGCCTGAAGGTCGCGACGAGTCGTCGAGAAAGGACGTGGACACGCGTGCCGTTCCCCCAACCCGCCCTTACCGACCCCGGCTCCCGAAGGTGAACAACGGATACCCCCCGTTCATCTGTCCAGCGTACCACGACGCGGGCGGATGGTGACGACGGAGTGGGCAGAATCGGAGGGTGCTGTACGTTGTCCGCACGTGGCCGCTTCCAAGGTTTCCGAAGCTCGTGAGCCCCGGCGGCCGAGCCGCGCAGAGGCCCACGCGAGCGAGCAGCGCTTCGGGGACGTGGTCCTGACCGCCCCGGTGTTCCTCGTCTACCACCTGGGCGTCGTCTTCCTGTCGGTGCGCAACGGCTTCGATCCCATCACCGATCTGCTGCTCTCGGCACTGAACCGCTCGCTCGGTCTCTACCTGGGCCTGACCTTCGGGCTCGCGGCGCTCATGGCCCTCGGGGTGCGGCTGCTCGGTTTGACGCGAGCCTGGAACCCCGGCCGCCTCGCGCTCCGGCTGGGCGAGGCCATGGTCTACGCGGTGGTGATGGCGCTCGTGGCCCGCAACGTCGCGAGCTTCACGCTCGGCCCGCGCGTCTCGCCCGGTCCCCTGGCCGCGGTGGTGCTCTCGTTCGGCGCCGGCTTCTACGAAGAGCTAGCGTTCCGCGTCGTGCTCTTCGGCGGCGTCGTGTGGTTGATCCGCCGCACGCAGAAGGGGGCGCGGGCGATGGGCCTCGAGATCGGTTGGGCGCTGCTCGCGGCCGCGGCCTTCTCGGCCGTCCATTACGTGGGCTCGCTCTCGGACGACTTCAGCGTGAAATCGTTCGTGTTCCGCCTCACGTGCGGCCTGGTCCTCACCGCGGTCTACCGCCTGCGCGGCTTCGCCACCGCGGTGTGGACCCACGCGCTCTACGACGTCGGCGTCATGCTCTGATCACGTGCCCGTCGCGCGGGCGAGCGGCGGCAGCGCGCGCACCTTCGCCAGCGGGGGCTTGCGGAGCTTGCAGAAGCGCGCGGTTCGTCGCGCGTCGACGTCGCCCTGCAGCTTCTCGAGCGCCGCGATCGCGGCGAACAGCAGCTTCTCGCGCGCCTCCCGCGCCTCGCCGTAGTCCTCGTAGAAGCGACGGAAGCTCGTCCACCGCT
>JAIBCE010000176.1 GCA_019694315.1 Sandaracinaceae bacterium | reverse complement strand
GTGCTGGGTACGCGGGTGCTGGGTACGCGCGTGCTGGGAGCCTTGGAGACTGGCGAGGAGTGGACTCGAACCACCGACCCGGCGCGTATGAAACGCCTGCTCTAACCAACTGAGCTACCTCGCCGAAGGCGCGCGAGTATTGGAGAGCGATCGACATCTGTCAAACCCATCCGGCCCGTCGTGTAGGCTGCCGCGATGGCCGCTGACGACGACGAGCCTGGCCGCGTGCCGACCCCCGCCCCGCGTGCGGAGCGCGTGCCCTTCGATCGCCTGTTCGCCGCTGCGATCGTGCTCGTGTCGGGCGCGCTCGGGCTGCGGCCGCTGATCGACAACGACGTCTTCTTCCATCTGTTCCTCGGTCGCGCCGTGCTGGCGGCTGGATCGCGCACGGTGCCCGAGCCGGCGGCCTTCACCGACTTCTCCGATCCCTGCGTCGTGCCCGAGTGGCTCTGGGCCGTGCTCACCTACGGCGTGCACGCGGCCCTCGGTCTACCAGGGCTCGTGGCGCTCGGTGTGCTGGGCGCGATCGGCTGCGCGCTCACGCTCCTCCACCTCGCGCGTCGCTACGGCGCGAGCCCGTGGGCGACGCTGCTCGTCGCGGGGCTCGCGATGCTCGTGGCCCAGGATCGCATGACCGTCCGACCCGAGCTCGCCGCGCTCGTCTGGCTGCCGATGCACCTCGCGCTCGGTCGCGAGCTCGCCGAAGGCGACGCGCGTGCGCGCCTCCGCAGCGGCGTGGCGATCGTGGTGGGCGCGTTCGTGTGGGCACAGACGCACGGGAGCGTCGTGCTCGCGCCCGTCATCTTCGCGATCCAGCTCCTCCCCGATCCGAGGCAGCTCGATCGCGAGCGCCTGCGACACGCGGGCCTCGTGCTCGTGCTGCTCCTCGCCGCGACCTGCTCGACGGCGTACGGCCTCGGCATCGTCGGCTTCGTCTTCTCGCATGGCTTCTCGGGCGCCGCGGCGCACGTGGCGGAGATGGCGCCCATGACGTGGGCGGCCTTTCATCCGGGCGAGTCGCCCCCCGTGCTGGGCTATCTCGCGCTGCTCGCGCTCGGCGTCACCGGCGTGATCGTCGGGCGACGCGCGGCGATGCGGGAGCTCTTGCTCGTGCTGCTCGGCGCCGCGCTCGTCCATCGCGGACAGCGCTTCGTCACCGAGGCCGCGATCCTGAGCGTTCCGCTCGCCGCGCTCGGGGCCTCGGAGCTGTCACGTCACTTCATGCTCGAGGCCGAGGCGAGGCTCGCGCGCTCGCGAGGCGCGCTGGCGCTGGTGCTCGTGGGGCTCGCCGTGTGGACCTTCCGAGTGACGGGCACGCGCTTCGTGTTCGACGACGGAGGCCTGGCACCCGGCGTGTTCCCGATCCTCGAGGCCCGCTTCCTCGCGGGCACGCCCGAGGGATCGAACGTGTACACGGACTACACGAGCAGCGCCCTCCTCGGCTTCCATGCACAGGGTCGCTACCGCGTGTACGTGGACGGCCGGACGCCGCTCTACTTCGACGAGGTGGACTTCGGGATGCTGCGCGATCAGATGCTCGACGCCGACGCCCTGCGCCGTGGGCTCGTGCGCTATCACGCGGTCGCCGCCGTGATGCGACGAGATCGCCCCGCGTGCATGGCGCTCGCGGAGCACTGGGAGACGGCATTCGTCGGGCCGCGCTACACGGTGTTTCGTCCCGGCACCGGAGGGCGCGCGCACACCGCGCTCGCGCCGTGCGGCCCTCGCTTCTTCGTGCCCGGCGTCTGCCCCGCGGGCGACGCCGTCGAGCACACGGCGCAGACGATCGAGCGTCTGGGTGACCCCGCCTTCGCCAACCTCGTGCGCGCGGCGTTCGTGCTCGAGTGCAGCCCCGAGCCGGGGCGGGCCGAGCCCTCCATCGCGTCGTTCGAGCCGAGGAGCGACTACCTCGTCGATCGCTATCGACGCCTCCACGTGAGGGCGCTCCTCGCCGCCGGACAGCACGACGAGGCCGCGGCGCTCATGTCCGAGGCGATGGAAGCGGGCGACCTCGCGATCGTGCGGCTGCTCGAGGATCGCGCGGCCGCGCGCTTCCCGCTCGATCGGGCCGAGGCGCTCCTGCGCGAGCACGCGCGCCTCCTCGACGACCAGACGGAGCCGGCCGTGCGCGCCGCGCTCGCGGGCCTCTGCGTGCAGCACGGCGACGAGGACTGCGCACGCGAGCACGCGATGCGCGCCGCCGTCCTCGGCGTGCCGACGCCCGCGCTCGACTGGCTCGCGGAGCACCACTCCTCGGCCCGCGCGAGGGCCGATGCGGCCGCGTGGCGCGAGGTGCTGGCACGCGAGCGCGCCGCCGCGCCGCCCCCCGCGCCAGGGGGCGATCGAATGCCGTGATCGATCGCGTGTAGGACCGCTACCATCGCGCGATGCTCGATCTCCTGCTCAAGAACGGAACGTTGGTCGATGGCACGGGCGCTCCCTCGCGTCGCGCGAACGTGGGCGTCAAAGACGGCAAGATCGTCGCGGTGGGCGAGGTGGACGAGGCCGCCGCACGCACGATCGACTGCGACGGGCACCTCGTGACGCCGGGCTTCGTCGACGTGCACTCGCACTACGACGGACAGGCCAGCTGGGACGGCGAGATGCTGCCGAGCTCCGCGCACGGCGTGACCACGGCCGTCATGGGCAATTGCGGCGTGGGCTTCGCGCCGTGTCGTCCGCGCGACCACGAGCGCCTCATCAAGCTCTTCGAGGGTGTCGAGGACATCCCAGGCAGCGCGCTCACGGAGGGCATCACCTGGAAGTGGGAGACCTTCGGCGAGTACCTCGACTACGTCGATGCGCGCCCGCGCACGATGGACGTGGCGGCCTACCTCACGCACGACGCGCTGCGCGTGTACGTGATGGGCGAGCGCGCGACGGCCGAGGGCAAGGCCACCTCCGACGATCTCGCCGCGATGGCCGCGATCGTGAGAGACGCGATGGGCGCGGGCGCGGTGGGCTTCTCCACGGGGCGCACCGACAACCACCGCGCGATCGACGGTAGCCACACGCCCGCGTCGGAGGCGAGCGAAGAGGAGCTCACGACGCTCGCGCGCGCCGTCGCGGCCTCGGGGCGCGGCGTGCTCCAGGCGGTGAGCGACTTCGACATGGAGCGTGGCGCCGAGCGCTTCGAAGGTGAATTCGACGTGCTCGAGCGCTTCGGCGAGGCCGCCAAGGGCCACACGCTGTGGATCTCGTGGATGCAGCGCGACCTCATCCCGACGCAGTGGGTGGACATCCGCCGTCGTGCCGAGGCGGCGAACGCCAAGGGCGTCCAGGTGCGCCTCCAGGCCGCGCCGCGCGGCATCGGCGTGCTCCTCGGGCTCGAGGCGACCTTCCATCCGTTCGTGGGCTTCCCGAGCTACAAGACCATCGCGCACCTGCCGCTCGCGGCGCGCGTGAAGGAGATGCGCGATCCGTCGTTCCGCGCGCGGATCCTCACCGAGACCAGCGACAAGATCGCGGGCGATGGCAGCCCCGTGCCGCCGCTCGCGGATCGCCTGCTCTCGATGATCGATCTCGTCTCGATGCGGATGTTCCCGCTCGGTGCGACCCCGAGCTACGAGCCAGGGCCCGGCGAGTCGCTCATGGCACGCGCGGTGATGAGCGGCGGCAAGCCCCTCGAGGCGATCTACGACGCGCTCCTCGAGCAGGACGGCAAGGCGCTGCTCTACTTCCCCGTCTACAACTACGCGGGCATGAGCCTCGACGTGGTGGAAGAGATGCTCCACCACCCGCTCGCGATCCCCGGCCTCGCCGACGGCGGCGCGCACTGCGGAACGATCTGCGACGCCTCGATGCCCACGTACTTCCTCATGCACTGGGCACGCGATCGCGCCAAGGGTCGCTTCTCGATCGAGGCGGCCGTGCAGAAGCTCTCGGGCCTGCCCGCGGCGATGATGGACTTCCGCGATCGCGGCACGATCGAGCTCGGCAAGAAGGCCGATCTCAACGTGATCGACTTCGCGAAGCTCTCGCTCGCCTCACCGCACCTCGTCTCGGATCTGCCCGCGGGCGGTCGACGCTTCCTCCAGGACGCGCGCGGCTACCGCGCCACCATCGTGAGCGGCGCCGTCGTCGCCGAGCACGACAAGCTCACGGGCGAGCGCCCGGGACGCGTGGTGCGCCTCGGTCGCTGATCGCCTGCGTCCGAGGATCTTCGGGGTTGCCGGCGACCGACAGAATCGAGAGCCGAAGGCCCGATTCGAAGTCGGGTGCTGTCTCGTGTCAGCGCTTGGGACGGGTGGAGTGTCGGTGGTGCGGGTGGTGCTGACGTCGCCCGTAGTCACCCGTCCCGAGGAGCCACGAGAAGATCGAGCCCGACGACGAGGCCACGGTCGGTGTGCCGGTGCTCGAGAACGCGGGCTTGTCGAGCTCTGCCTGGGCCAGCGCGATCGCGCGATCGTGATTGGAGGTCGGCTCCACCGCGAACGGGCTCGTGGGCTTGGCGTTCACGTGCGCCTCGAGCGCCTCGGCCTCGCCGTGATCGAGGAAGACGCCCGCGCAGAGCGGGCAGTGGTCGATCTCCACGCTGCCCTCGCCCTGCCCCACCTCGTACACGCGCATGCGACGCGTCGCGTGGGCGCGGTTCGGACAGACGAGCGTCGAGTCGCCCACCTCCTTGGCCCGTCCGTCCTTCACGAGGAAGCTCGGATCGCTGTCGGCGCCATGCAGCGCCATGCCCTCGCCGGGATCGAGGAAGATCCCCTGGCAGCGCGGGCACACGTCGATCGTGGCGAAGGGCTTCTTCAGGCTGTCGAACGGGACGAGGCACCGAGGGCATTCGCGGCTCATGCGCCAACGCTACCGCACTCGGCGCCTCCGCCGCATGCGTGGCGCGTCACCGCAGGATCACGCGATAGAGGATCACGTGAGGAGTCTCCGCCGCGCGCTCGAGTCGGAAGGGACCGACCTCGCTCACGCGCCCATCGCGGTACGGGCCCCAGATCGCCCAGCTCCCGGGGCCCCAGCCCTCGGCGTCGTCACGCGTGAAGAGCACGTACTCCACGTCGTAGCGGTGGAGGATGCGCGCCATCGTGTCGTCGCTCTGCGCCGGCAGGAGCACGGCGGGGCTCTCGGTGTTGGCGATCACCCACCAGGGTGTGGTGGTCGCGACGTTCGCGCCGCCGAGCGTCTCGTCGAGCTCGGCGAGCTCCGCCTCGAAGTCCGTGCGCAGGATCGCGAGCGGTCGATACGGGCGGAGCCACGAGAACGTGGGCACGAGCAGCGCGGCCGTGGTGAGCGCGAAGACCGCGCGCGCCAGCTCGGGCCGCTTCCTGGCGATCGCATCCGAGAGCGATCGCGCGGGCAGCTCCGCCGTCATCACGACCGCGAGGGTCATCACGGGCACGAGACCGTGCAGCGTTCGCCCCTCGGAGAACACGACGGGGCCGATCCACGCGATGAAGAGGGCGCCGAACACCGAGAGGAACAGGCTCAGGCGATGGAGGCCGCTCTCGTCGGTGCGGCTGCGCCAGAAGATCACGAGGCCCACGGGCAGCGCCGTCAGGAGCGCCGCTCCCTCGAGCACGTAGTCGATGCGCTCGAAGGCGTGGTGCACATCGTCGAAGGCGTTCTCGAGGGCGGCGAGCGTGAGACGGCTCGAGAGCAGCTCGACGATGGAGCCCGGATGTCGGCGCGGATCGTAGACGTAGAGCTGGAGGTAGTCGGTGAGGAAGGGGGCCTGTCGCGCGCCCGGTGGCGTGGGCGCTCCGAAGCGCACGAGGTTCGAGTACACGTAGAGCGCGAGCGCGCCCGCCATCGTGAGCACGACGCGCGCGAGGACGGCGCGTCCCTCGCGTGTGCGCAGGCCCGGGAGCGCACGCAGGAGGAGGAACGCCCACACGAGCCCGCACGTGACGAGCCCGTCGGCGCGCGTGAGGAACACGAAGAACGAGAGGCCCGCCGCGAGGGCGAGGCGACCGTGCGCGTACGCGACGAGCGCGGCGAGCAGGCCCACGTGGAAGACGACCAGCGTCTCGGTGTCGAAGCGGAACGCCTGCATCGCGGGCGAGAGCGCGAACGCGAGGATCGCCGCGAGCTGCCCCGCACGGCTCGCCAGCGGTCGCGCCACGACCACGAGGTAGGCGAAGAGCCCGACGGAGATCGCGGAGAGCACGGCCATCGTGACCGAGGCCACGAGGTGCGTGCGGCCGAAGATCGCCATGGGGATCGCGAGCACGATCGACGTGAGCCCCTGCCAGTAGTCGAACGCCGGGTGCACGATCGCGCGCGGCGGCGCGAGGAAGTGCCAGACGATCGGCTCCTCGAGCCTGCCGTGCGCGGCGATCCAGCGGGCGACACCGAAGTAGTACGACGCGTCGTTCTCTCGCCCACCGACCATCTCGAGGGCGATGCCCACGTACATCCCGAGGAACAGGATCGGGAGCGCGAGCAGACCGCTCGCGAAGAGATCGATCGCGCCCCTTCCCTCGGGCTCGAGTCGCGGCCTCATCACGTCGCGTCGCGCACGGCCCACGAACAGATAGAGGGCGAGCGCGGAGATCCCCGCGACGCCCCACGGACCAGGGATCACGGCGACGAAGCACAGCAGCGCGAGCGACGGAACGGCGAGGGCCAGGTCAGCGTCGCTCGGGAGCGAGATGCGCGTGCGTCGGAAGCTCGGACCCGGCGCGTCCGCCGCGCCCACGACGAGGCCACCGAGCAGCGTCGCCGAGAGCAGCGCGAGGACGACGCCCACGAAGGTCGCGGAGAACGGCGCCACGCCGCCCTCCGGCGTCGCGCGCCAGGCGATCGCGCACGACGCCGCGACGAGCGCGAGGAGACCTGTCGAGCGACCTGGGGACGGCACGGAGGCGCGAGAGTACACAGTCCCGGCGGCTTGGCATCCTCGTGCGCGCGCCCCTTCCTCGAGAGCCGCGCTCGCCGTGGCTCACGGCCCCGGGATCACGATCTCTCGTGCACCCGCGCGGACGACGACGCCCGAGCCCACCTCGAGGGGCCACCACGCCGTGACGTTCGTCGGCTCGCCCAGACACGCGCAGTCCTCTTGCAGGACCTGGCGCGGCGTGAGCACCAGCACCCCCTCGCTGTCGTACGCCGCATCGAGCGCGACCAGAGGCTCCACGCAGCAGACGCTCACCGTCGTCTGCACCGAGAGCCAGCGCAGCTCGAGCCCACCCACGAGCACCGCATCGCTGACCGGCGCGAGCGAGAGGCCCTCGGCCGGCACCTCCACGCTCTGCTCGCGCGTCGTCACGAGCAGCGCCCGCGGGCCGAGCGCCGTATCGATCACGTGCGTGCCCACCGACAGTGGCCCGCCATCACGCGTGCTCGCCTCGTAGCCGGGATCGACGCACTCGCACTCTTCGCAGCAGTCGCACGCCTCGAGCACCACCGTCGTGCGCGCGCTCCCGGTGAGCTGCACGCGAGGCGAGCACCCACAGCCCGCGCCCGCCGCGAACGTCGTCACCGCGAGCCGCTGATCGTCGAGGAGGACGCGCGGCGTGCGCACCTCGGTCGGTGTCAGCGTATGGCAGAGCGCCGGCGCGTCGGGGGGAGTGAGGCCATCGACGAGCACCCCCGCGTCGTCGTCGTGATGGACGGAGAAGCAACCGAGGGCGCTCGAAGCCACCCCACCGATCAGGGCCAGCTTGGTGAGCAGGTCCACGGCACGCACGCGTGCCAACCCGAGCCATCGAGTCGTCATGTCGAGCAGCGGAGCACGTCGTGTGCCCCGGCACGGATCACGACCGAGCGGGCCTCAGAACGCGGCGCCGATCCCACCGCTCCCGTGGAGCACGTTCAGGCCGCCGCCTCCCCCGAATCCGAGGCGAATCGAGAGCTCGAGCGCGCCGAAGAGGAAGCGGACGTCACCCTCGCCGCCCACGTCGAAGGCGAGGAGGTTCTGACCGAAGAACGCGCCGACGACGAAGGCCACCGCGGCCTGACAGCGAACGATCGCGTCCTCGCAGAAGAACGCCGTCATGCCGATGCGGGCGTCGGCTTGTCCGAGCGTCCCGCCGAGCAAGTACTCCGCGCCGCCGAGCCCGAAGAGGAAGGGCGCGATGACCGTGGGCTGCCACTCGATCTCCTGATGCAATCGAAGGAACGGGCTGCTCGCGCCGTTGAGCGGCAGGGCCACGCCCACACCCGCGCGCAGGCGCCACTCGGGAGGCGGAGGCGGGGGAAGCTGCTCGGCCTCCTCGTCGAGGCGACGCTCCTCCTCGGTGCGGGCCTCCTCACGAGAGATCGGCTGCGTGGAGGCCTCGAGGTAGGCGTTGTCCCCCTCGTCCCCACCGTCGTCGCCGTGCAGGCCCGGATCGGCCCCGGCCTCCACCGCCTCGAGCTCCTGCGCGCTGAGGTCGGGCGCGACCGAGGAACCAGGCGCAGGCTCGCTCGCGCTCGATTCCGCGGCGGGCGCGGCCTGCACCTGCGCCTCCTGCGCGTGGGTCGTGACCGGCCACGCGAGCGCGGCGACGAGCAACGCCGTCCAGGCTGCCTGGCGCGCTCCGACGCGTAGGGGGAGAGGGGCGTGCATGAGGCTCAGCGTGCCGCTCCGTCGCGGAACTGCAACGTGCGTTGTCCGTGAGGTACGCACCGACGCTCGCACGACCAGGCTCGATGCATGACGCGAGACCGAGCGCAGCCCTCGCACGTCCTTGGCACGGTGCCTCTCGCCGATCCCGGCCGCGTCGCTCCCCGCCTCGGCACCGCCTTGGCGGTGGTGATGCTCTGCGTTCTTGCGCCGAGCCTCGCCGAGGCGCGCGCCGCGTCACCCCCGCCCGCCCCCGAGGCCCCGTTTCCGATCGTGAGCATCGAGGGCGACGTCGTGGTGCGCGAGGGGGAGCTCCGGCTCCAGTGCGGCTCGTTCGATCTCATCGAGATCGAGGCCACGTGCCGCGTCACGGCACGCCTACGGATCGAGGCCCGAGGCGAGGCGAGCCTCGTCGTCGAGCCCCACGACGCGCGGGACGAGCTGCGCATCGAGGGGACGCGCGGCGTGCGCCGGCGACTGCCGGCGGGTCGCTCCGCGGAGGTCTTGCTGGCGAGCACGCGCACCCTGTCGGTGGGGCCCGACGTGGAGGAGAGCCCGTACGTGGTCAGCGCCGCGTTCGCGCGGCACCCCCTCGCGGGCGAGCACCAAGCCATGGGCACGCACGAGGATCGGCTCACCTTCGCCCCGCTCGGGGTGCCGCTCGCGGGGACGCTCCGCATCGACGTGCGGGGGCGCGGCCCCGTCGCTGTCTTCGCCGACGGTCGCGCCCTCGAGGACGTGACGATTCGCGGAGACGGCACGATGCCCAGCATCACGCTCGTGCTGTCACGCGATCGAGGCCACGAGGGCCTGCTCGCCAACGGCGGCCCCGTGGTGCTCGCAGGCAGCACGCTCCAGCTCTGGAACGAGCGCGAGCACGTCTCGATCGCGATCGGCTACGAGCTCTCCTTGGCCGAGCTGCTCTTCGTGTCGGTCGCCGTCGGCACGGACCTTCGCTCGCTGTCCGAGTCGCTCGTGCTCGAGATCGCCAGCCCCGAGCCCCTCTACATCGTCCCGAGCATCAGCGCAGGTGTCGGTGTCGTGGCCCGCGAGGCCACCTCGGCCGCGGAGTCAGGCAGGCTCGACCTCGCGGTGCGCGGCCGGATCGGCGCCCAGTGGCCGTTCGTCGGTCTCTGCCTCGATCTCGACTACTGGCCGAGCTTCGACGGCCTGACCCTGACGCCGAGCCTCCGCGTGTCACTCTGACACGACCCCTCGCGCCCAAGGCGCCACCGACGAACGTCCCGACTGACATGCTCCGATTGGCATGCTCCGACTGGCATGCTCCGACTGGCATGCTCCGACTGGCATGCTCCGACTGGCATGCTCCGACTGGCACGTTGGCGAATCGTGGTCAGAGCGCCAGCGAGAGCGAGAGCATGAACGAGCGCCCCCGCTGCGGGAGCACGGGGGCCGCCAGTGAGCTCACTGGCAACGAGTACTGCCAGTCGAACAGGTTGTAGACGCCGAGCGAGTACGAGAGGCCGAGCTCCTCGACCTCGCCCGACGCGACGACGTCGGCCACGACGGCCCAGCCGGTCTCTTCGTTGCTCGTGAGCGACACGCGGCGCGGGGCCTCGACGCTGAGCCGGATCGCACCCCGCAGGAGTCGATCGAGGATCGGGAAGATCGCGCGCGTGGAGCCGAAGACGTAGGGCGCGTTCGGCACTCGACGATTCGCCGTCGCCCCCTCGGCGTCGGGCTGATCGAGGTAGCTCGCATAGAGCCCGCCCGCGTTGGCCGAGAACATCCAGCCGTTGCGCAGCTCGCGCCGCACCTCGACGTCGCCGCCCGCCGACACCTGGTCCGCCGCGACGTTGGCGAAGTGGACGAGGCCCAGGCCCATCGGGTCCTGCGCCGTGGGCACCGGGAGCGTGTCGATGAAGTCGTCGGCGTACTGTGCATATCCCGACAGGAGCACGGACCAGTCGTCGTCGAAGTGATGCGTGTACTCGAGCTCGGCCGAGTACATCGCCTCGGGGCGGAGGCCACGCCCGCAGCACGTCGAGCTGAGGGAGGTGTGCCCGCCGTCGTTGTAGAACTGCTCGTAGGTGCTCGGAGCGCGGAACGCGCGGCCACCCATGAGCTTCAGGGTGTCCACGGCGCTCAGGTGCACGATCACCGCGAGGCGCGGGTTGACCGAGACGAAGCTCTCCGCCGGCGCAGGCAAGAGCCACCCATCCACACGCCCACCGGCCGAGATGCGGAGCTCGCGGACGGGCTCCCAGTCGGCGAGCAGGTAGCCCGCGACCGTGCCGAAGGGATTGGACGTGTCGAGGAGCTGCGTCTGCGCGCCGTCAGCCTCTCGCTGGCTGATCCTCATGCTCACGAGCGGGTGATAGGCGCCCTCCGCGCCGCCCGAGACCCGCAATTGCGGCACGACCTGGGCCACCACGCGCGCTTCGCCGCCCACCCAGAGGCCATGATAGGTCTCCTGATAGGGCTGCTCGAAGGGGGCCATCGTCACCGGATCTTCGGCGCCATAGAGGTAGTCGAGGTGGAAGTACGTGTAGTTGGCGTACACACGTGTCCGGAGCTCCACCTCGTCCGAGAGCCGCGGCTCGAAGCGCACCTCGAGCAAGCCGCGATGATCGTCATAGCGGTTCTCGGGGCGATTGAAGATCGAGCCGAACGAGCCCGTGGGCACGGTGAGGCCGCGCGCCGTGTAGAGCGCCGCGAGCACGAGCGGCCCGACCCAGCCGCGCACCGTGCCAGTGATCGCCTCGAACGCGTCCACGCTCCGCGCGACGTTCCGATCGGGCACGCCGTCGCCATCGGAGTCGAACAGCATCGTCGCGTCACGACCATCGGAGCGCGCCACCGACACGGCGCCGCGCAGGCCCGCGTCGTCGGCGAGGTGGAGCTGGAAGGCGGCCCGGCCTCGCCCGACGTTTCCGTCGCTCAGCGACACGTCGAAGCGCGCGCCCGTGGGCTCGTCGTGCGCCCGCGGTACGAGGTTCACCACGCCCGAGACGGCGCCGGTGCCGTAGAGCACCGAGCCAGCGCCGCGCACGATCTCCACGCGCTCGACGTCGCCCAGATCGACGCGACCGTCGTAGCCGATGAAGGCCTGGTAGAGGATGTTCTCGTTGAGCGTCGCGCCGTCGCTCAGGATGAGCAGGCGGTTGTTGTAGTCGCTCGGCTGCCCGATGCCGCGCACCGATGCGTTGCTGTAGATGCCGTCGGAGGTGAGCGCGAAGCCGCGCTGTCCGCGCAGCGCCTCGAGGATCGTGGGATAGCGAAACGCTCGGATCTCCTCGGCGGACACGACCGAGACCGAGGCCGGCGCGTCCTCGATCCGCTCCACGGTGCGGGAGGCCGCGCTCACCTCGCGCAGCGGCCGCAGCCGCACGTCGGTGAGCTCGACCTGGCCATCGGGCGTGACCTCGATCGCGCTCTCGGCGGGCTCGTAGCCTCGCGCGCTCACCCGCACCGTGCGCGTGCCGACGGCGATGCCCGGCGCGACGAGCGGCGTGAAGCCGACGGCCGCTCCGTCGATCTGGACGAGCGCGTCCTCGACGTCGGCGCGCACGACGACGGAGCCCGTCTGGTCCTCCAGCGCGACGCTCGTCCGCGCGGACTCGCCCTCGACGATCGCGACGGCGCGCGACGTGGGCTCGTGCCCGGGCGCACGGACGTGCAGGAGGTGTTGTCCAGGAGGCAGCGGAAGCTCGCAGGGGATGCGGCACAGCGGCTCGCCTTCGTCGAGGTCGACGCGGACCTCGGCGCCTTCGTCGCCGGTGACGACGAGCGTGCCCACGATCCGCGAGAGCGAGAGCGCGACGTGGACACGCTGCCCGGCGGCGACGGACTGGGGCTCGCTCGCGGCGTCGTGGTGACCATCGAGCCGCGCGATCACGCGATAGCTGCCCGGAGCGAGGGCGATCGTGCGCGGTGATCGGCCCACCGAGCCGAGATCGACGCGATCGACGTAGATCTCGGCGTTCGGCGGGGTGGTCTCCACCTCGAAGAGCGCCACGCGCGGGGCGATCTCCGCGAGCGAGGCCTCGAGGCGCTGTCGCGTCGCGGGCTCGGTCTCGACCGCGAGCGCCTCGGCGAAGTAGCGATAGGCCTCGGGGAACATCTCGAGGCGCTGATAGGCGCGCGCGATGTTGAAGATCACGTTGCGATTGGGCGCGAGGCGATTGGACGCGAGGAAGTGCTCGAGCGCTTCGAGATAGTCGCCCTCGCGATAGGCGTCGTTGCCCAGTCGGAACTGCAGATCGGCCTCGTCTGCGGTGCCGTCCGCGCGCAGCGGCGAGGGCGTCGCCATCGCGAGGCCCGCGACGACAACCATCGCGAGAGCCCGCACGCGCGAGCGCGTCGCGCGAGATTCCGAGGGTCGTCGGTGCATGCGCTACCTCTGCGTTCGAATGTCGTCGTCTTGGCTCGTGGTCGTCGCGGCGCCACCGCCCGGTGGGTGCACACCACCGCCGAGCCTCACGAGCGCGAGCCGAGGGGCGGGGGGGCGATCCACGAAGGTCAGCGTTTCGCTGCGATAGCCCGGCGCGCTCGCGGTGAGCGTGTGCGTGCGCCCATCGGCCGGGAGCTCGAGGTCGAGCGGGCTCGTCACGGGCTCACCTTCGTCGAGCACGATCGACGCGCTCCCCGGCGTCACCACGAGCACGATCCGCATCATCACGGGTGTGGGCGCGGGCGCGGGCTCGGCGGTGGTCGGAGGTGGCTCGTGCGTCACCGGAGGCGCGTGCTCGGCGCTCGCCGGCGGCTCGATGGGGTGCGCCGGAGTCGTGACCTCGGGAAGATGCTCCGGGTCGCTGGGGACGAGGACCGTCCATGCCGCGAGACCGAGGGCGAGCAGGCCCACGAGGGCCACGAGCACACCGATTTGTGCGCGGCTCCGAGTCGCCCGCTCGCTCTCGGGAGCCGGCACGGACGTGCGCTGCGACGGAGCCTCCGCCGTTGCACCGCTCGGCGCGAGCTCGGCGTCGATCGCGACGGGTGTCGGCGTCGGCGTCGGTGTCGGCGTCGCGCGCACGGGGGTGTTGCGCGCCTCCGCCGCGCCGCGATCGGCGGGCGTGGCGCGCACGGCAGGCGTCACGTCCTGCGTGGGCGCAGCGGCGCGCGCCTGGACGAACTGCGCGGTGATCTCCGAGCGCGACGTGGAGCCGCTCCGCGACGACGCGAAGTCGGATCGCTCCCCGAGCAAGGTGCGATACGCGAGCGAGGCCCGCGCGGACGCGAACGGCAAGAGCGCTGCGAGCAGGTCCGACACGCTCGGATAGCGCGCCGCCGGATCCGCGGAGAGCGCACGGAGGAGGATCGCGTCGATCTCGGGCGCGATCTCGGGGACGAAGCGCGACGGCGCGACCGTGACGCCGCGCGCCACCTCGTGGAGCAACGCGACGACGTTCTGACTCTCGAACGGCAGCCGCCCCGCGATGCACTCGTAGACCATCAGCGCGAACGAGTACTGATCGGCGCGATCGTCGACCTCGGTCTCACCGAGCGCCTGCTCCGGCGCCATGTAGTCCGGTGTGCCGAGCACGGCGGCCATGGCGGTGTGCGCGCGGTCGCCCCGCGCGAGCTTCGAGACGCCGAAGTCGAGGAGCTTCGGCACGGCCTTGCCGCCGCTCGTGCGCGCGATGAAGACGTTCTCGGGCTTGAGGTCGCGGTGGATCACGCCACGTCGGTGCGCCTCCGAGAGCGCGGCGCCGATCGGCAGCAGGATGTCGAGCGCGCGCACGATGGAGAGGTGCCCCATCGCGACGAGCTCCGAGAGCGGCTGACCCTCGAGCAGCTCCATCACGAGATAGGGCACTCCGCCTTCCTCGCCCACGTCGGTGACGTCGACGACGTGCGGATGTCGGATGTGGGCGGCGGCCTCTCCCTCGCGCAGGAAGCGCGCGCGGAGGTCTTCGTTCTCCGCGATCTCGGGCAAGAGCACCTTGATCGCGACCGACTTCTTGAGCCCTCGGTGCACGGCCTCGTACACCTCGGCCATCCCGCCGCGACCGATGCGTCGCACGAGCTCGTAGCGACCGAGGATCGTCCCGCTTCGCGCGCCGAGGTGCGCGAGCAGACGACCACCGCTCGGAGAGCGTGGAGGAGGAGCGTCGGAGCGAGACATGGTCTAAGACGACGACGGCAACGGCTGCGCCGGACGAGGGCCGCTATTCTGCAACGGAGCCAGCACCATGTCTTTGCGAAACCGCCCTGTTTCTGGGGCCGTTGGCCGGTCACCGGAAGTGTGTGGTCGCGGGCCTACGAAGTGTCGGCGGCGGCCGACGACTCCGCGTCGTTGTAGGCTCGAGACGTGAAGCACTCCCTCCCTCGGCTCGAGGCCGCGCGCGAGTCTCTCGGACGACCGACGATCATGGATCGCGGGCTCGCGGCCCGACACGGCGTGCCCTACGTGCACCTCGCCGCGTTTGCGATCGACGTCGATCGCGTACGCGACGCCGCCGAAGAGCACGAGGATCCTCGGCCGTTCGCGTGGGAGGTCTTTCTCACCGCGCGCTACCTCACGTGGCGCTGCGATCCCGCCGACGAGCAGACGCGCTCGATGCTGGAAGACGCCGTCAACGCCGTGCTCGAGCTGCGCGCGAGCGAGGAGGGCGTGCTGGGCAGCCAGCTCCCGTTCGCGGTGTGGGCCCTGGTCGCGCGAGGCGACTGGCCCTCGAGCCTCGAGCCGTGGTTCCGCGCGTGGAAGAAGAAGCCGCGCGAGCTCGAGAAGGAGCTGGCGAAGCTCTTCGCCGAGGCGCGCACGCACGAGCGAGAGCTCGCGCGCTTCGCCGCCTCGTTCGTGATCGATCCACCGCTGGCGCCGCCGACCCGCGAGGCGCTCGCGTCGATGGCGGCCGACGCCGACGCCCAACCTTGACGGCATCCGGGGCGCGCGCGAAAGACAGCGCCCTATGCATCCGATCCTGTTCGACGTGCCCATGCCGTGGGGCGAAGGCACCGAGGTCACCACGTGGTGGCTCTGCCTGCTGGTGCCCCTCCTCGTGGGCGGAGTGTTCGCGCTCTTCGCGCGCAGCTCGGGTGAAGAGGCCTGGGCCAAGAACAGCCTGATGGTGACGGGCGGCCTGCTCGTCGCGGGTGCCTACCTCGCCTTCGCGGTCTTCGGCGTCGAGCACACGTTCGAGCTGCCCACGAGCATCCCGATCTACTCGTACGGCGTGATGCTCGGCACCTCGATGATCCTCGGGTGGAGCATCGTCATGTACTTCGGCAAGCGGGAGGCCTACTTCCGCGATCCGAAGCGCAACGAGGACTTCCTCGCGAACGCGTTCATCGTGTGCGCCCTCTCGGCGCTCGCGGGCTCGCGCGTGCTCTACATGATCACGAACCCCGACGAGTTCGATTCGGTCGCGCAGTTCTTCGCGTTCCGGCGCGGCGGCCTCGTGGCGTACGGCGGCTTCCTCGGCGGCTTCTTCGCCGCGATCGTGTGGGTCCGTCAGATGCAGGGCATCGCGCTCCTGCGCTTCTCCGATGGGGCCGCGCCCGCGCTCGGCCTGGGCCTCGGCCTCACGCGCATCGGCTGCTACCTCTATGGCTGCGACTTCGGCGGACGCCTCGACGAGGACGCGCCCGGCTGGCTCCAGGGCCTCGGGACCTTCCCGCACTGGGCGGACGGCACCGGCTCGCCAGCGTTCATGTACCACGTGCAGCAGGAGGGCCTCGATCAGAGCGCCGCGCACTCCTTCCCCGTCCACCCGACGCAGATCTACGAGAGCCTCGCGGGCTTCACCCTCTTCGCGATCACGCTCTTCGTGTGGTCGCGCCGCAAGTTCCACGGCCAGGTGATCCTCACGCTCGCCATGGCCTACGGCCTCTGGCGCTTCCTCATCGAGTACGTGCGCGACGATCCGGGCCGCGGTGAGGCCTTCGGCTTCTCCACCTCGCAGCTCATCTCGCTCGCGATCCTCCCGCTCGCCGGCTTCGCCTACTACCAGCAGAACGAAGCCTGGAAGAAGAAGCCGTATCGCCCCGTGCGCCTGGGCGATCCCGAGCCCGAGGCGCCCGCGGAGGTGAAGAAGGACGCGGACGACGACGAGGGCGACGCCAAGAGCATCACCAAGGCCGACGCCA
>JAIBCE010000005.1 GCA_019694315.1 Sandaracinaceae bacterium | reverse complement strand
TCGCCGCCCCAGCCGCCCGCGCCCTTCACGAAGGTCGAGAGCTCGTTCTTGAAGAGCACCTCGCCCGACTCGTCGCGCGACTCGAACGACGTGATGACGACCGCGCCGCCCTTCTTCCCACCATCGGAGCCCTTGTCGTAGATGGCCTTGATCTTGGCCTTGTGCGTGAGCTTCGCCTTGGGCGGCAGCGGACGCATCACCTCGAGGTACTGCTCGCCGTGGAGGATGCGGTCGAGGCCGTAGTTCATCCCGGGCGCCGTCTTGCCCTGCTTGCCCAGCTCGAACACGCAGTTGATGGCGGGCACCACGCCGTAGCTCGGCAGGCCCACGAAGCCGTCGCCGTTGAGCTCGTAGACGAGCTTGAGGTCGTTCGCGTCGAGGGGATTCTCGGCGGCGCCGACGCCGAGCGCGTAGAGCGAGAGATCGCGCTCGTCGTAGCGCGACGTCATCTCGGGGAACTCGTAGCCGAGCGCCTGATCGACGTCGATGAATTGATTGCCACCCTTGCTCGGGCCGGCCTTCACGTTGTCCATGATCGGCTCGAGCGCAGCCGTGATGTTCGGCGGGTGCGTGGCGCCCTCCCAGTCCGTCACGTTCTTCCAGCTCGCGGCCAGATCCTCGGCGCTCACGGGCCGACCGAGGCGGAAGGTCTTGCCCTTCGTGCGCTCCCACCGGAGCTTGCCGTAGTAGCCGCCCCCGACCTCGAAGAGGCCGCCCGTCTCCTCGCACTTCTCGTTGCAGAGCCACATGACGAGCTCGGTCACGTACTCCGGCTTGAGCGCGTCGAGCAGATCCTGCGGCAGCACCGTCTCGGTCATGCGCGAGCCCGCGACGGGCGCGATCGCGTTGGCGAAGACGTTGTTCTTCTTGCCCTCGATCGCGAGCGTCTGCATGAGGCCGACGAGACCGAGCTTGGCCATCGAGTAGTTGGCCTGGCCGAAGTTGCCGTAGATGCCGGCGGCGCTCGAGGTGAAGAGGATGCGACCGAACTTCTGGTCACGCATGATCGGCCACACCGCGTGCGTGCACTTGAACGCGCCGTAGACGTGGACCTTGTCGATGAGGTTCCAGTCCTGCTCGGTCATCTTCACGAACGAGACGTCGCGCAGGATGCCCGCGTTGTTCACGAGCACGTCGATGCGCCCGAACGCGTCCATCGCGGTCTTCACGATGGCCTCGCCGTTCTCGACCGAGTCGTAGTTGGCGACGGCCTGGCCGCCCATCGCCTTGATCTCGTCGACCACCTTGTCCGCGGCCGTCGAGGACTTGCCCTCGCCGGTGTGGCTGCCGCCGAGATCGTTCACCACCACCTTCGCGCCGCGCTTGGCGAACGCGAGCGCGTGGGCGCGCCCGAGGCCGTTGCCTGCACCGGTGATCACCGCGACCTTGCCGTCGTACCTGAGCTCGCTCATCGCCTCGCCTCGTTCGGTTTTCGTTGGTTTCTGGCTTGCCGGGGTCGGTCGGCGCGCCGCGGCGCACCGCCTCGCTCGCGAGGTCTCGGGATCGATCCCGAGACGATCCCTTCGCGGGCGGATATTTCGTGCGCGAAATAATCCTGGGGCCGATGGCCGGGGTCAACCCCCCAGCGACGGGACGCTCACGCTCCGTGGGGGGGTGGGTCGAGGCCGGGCCCGCTCGTGTATGATCGGCGGATGCGCGTCGCTGCGATCGCCCTCGCTGCCCTCGGGATCTCCTCGCTCACCGCGTGCGAGGGAACGCTGATCTCCTCGGAGCACGTCGACAGCGGCGCCGTGGCGCCCGACGCGGCCGGCGTCGCGGTGGACACGGGCACCGCCGTGCCGGTGGATGCGTGGAGCCCGCCTGCGGTGGATGCGGCGATGACGACGAGCCCCGACGCGTACATCGCGCCCCTCGGCGACTGCACGATGGGCACGCCGCTCGATCTTCCCATCGCGGGCTGCATGCCCGCGCCGATGCCCTCGACGGGCGATCCCGCCGAGGACTGCGTCCGCCGCATCAACCAGTTTCGTTGCGAGTGCCAGCATCTGCCGCCGCTCATGCGCTGGCGCGACGGCGAGGCCTGCGCGAACCAGATGGCGCAGTACGACAGCGAGCACCCGGGCATGGCGCACGCGGGCTTCATCGGCCGCATCTGCAGCGGTGGCTACGCGCAGAACGAGTGCCCGGGCTGGCCCTCGGTGGACTCGACCGTGAGCGGCTGCCTGCAGCAGATGTGGGACGAGGGCCCGGGCGACTTCTACGGCCCGCCTGCGCACGGCCACTACCTCAACATGTCGAGCACGTCGTTCTCGATGGTCGCATGCGGCTTCTACGAGGGCCCGAGCGGCGTGTACGCCGCGCAGAACTTCCAGTGAAGACGCACGGGTGATCGACCGATCTGTCTCTGGCCGCGGGGAGTTTGCTAGCATCGCGGGATGACAATCCGACGGTCGGGGCTCGGGGTCTCTCTTCTTCTTGGCTTGTGGGCGGGTGCGATGGGATGTGGCGGTGGTGGTGGCGGCGACGACGCGGCCACACCGGATGCGTTCGATCCCGCGCTCGATGCGGCGCCGGAGTGCCGCGAGGACGCCGACTGCGCGAACGGCCTCGCGTGCGATGGCGAGGAGACGTGCGTCGAGGCGCGCTGCGTCGCGGGGACGCCGTTGCGCTGCGACGACAGCATCGACTGCACGACCGACTTCTGCAGCGAAGAGCTGCGGCGCTGCGTGAACAACCCCGCGGACGTGGATGGCGACGGGATCTTCGACGTGCACTGCGTCGATGCGCGCGGCATGCCCTTCGGCGACGACTGCGACGACGCGGCGGCGGGGGTGCACCCGGGCGCGGTGGAGATCTGCGACGACATGGCGGTCGACGAGGACTGCGACCCCGCCACCCGCGGGCCCGACGCGGACGCCGACTCTTTCCAGGACGGGCGCTGCTGCAACGGCACGGCCTGCGGCGACGACTGCAACGACGCCCTGCGCGGCGCGAACCCGATGGCCACCGAGAGCTGCAACGGCATCGACGACGACTGCGACACGCGCGTCGACGAGGGCGTGCTCGTGATGGGCTACCGCGACGCGGACGGCGACGGCCACGGCGATCCGTCGATGGCGATGAGCGCGTGCGGCACGCGCGCGGGCTTCTCGACGCTCGGCGACGACTGCGACGATGGGAACGCGCTCCGCAGCCCGGATCTGCCGGAGATCTGCGACACGATCGACAACGACTGCGACGGGACGCCCGACCCTGCCGACTCGACGGTCACCGCGACCTGGTTCGCCGACGAGGACGGCGATGGATTCGGCACCTCGTCGAACGCGATCGTCTCGTGCTCCATCCCGAGCGGACACTGGTCGCTCTACGCGACCGACTGCGACGACACACGCGCGACCGTGAGCCCCGCGAGCGCCGAGGCCTGCAACGGTCGAGACGACGACTGCAACGGAGTGGCGGACTTCGTGTTGCCGTCGGGCGATCTCGAGGACGACGATCACGACGGAGTCGCCGACTCGCGGTGCACGCCCACGCCCGTGCCGGCCGACTGCGACGATCTCGACCCCGCCAGCGGGCCCGGAGGCGCCGAGCTCTGCGACGGCCGCGACAACGACTGCGATGGAAGCGTGGACGAGATGGTCGCGAGCTATGCCTATTTCCGCGACATGGATGGCGACGGATATGGCGGGACGTCCGGGGGCGTGATGGTGGGCTGTGTCCCGCCCTCGGGCTATACGACCCGAGGTGGCGACTGCGACGACACCAACGTCGAGCGTCACCCCGGCGCCATCGAGCACTGCGGCGCGGTCGGCGGTCTCGTGGACGAAGACTGCGACTCTGCGGTCGACGAGGCGCCCGCCTCCAACGAGTGCCTGCCGGTCCGAGGTCAGGTCCAGGCATGCATCGGTGGTGTGTGTCGCCCCGTGGGTTGCGTGATGGGCTTGTCGGACTGTGATGGTCTGTCGTCCAACGGCTGCGAGACCATGGGGGATTGCTGATGTCGCCCCGCCGGTGGGTGGAGGCGAGCGCTCGCGGTCTCTGGATCGCGGGCGCGCGCCGCGCCGTCCTCGGGGCTGTCTTCGGGGCCCTCGGGGTGGCGGGCTGCGGCGAGGCGCCGATGGTGGACGCGGGCGCGGGCGCGCTCGACTCGGGCCTCGACGCGGCGACCATGTGTGCGACGGACGACGACTGCGAGGACGGGCTGGCGTGCAACGGAGAGGCGCGCTGTCTCGAGGGCAGGTGTGTCGCCGGCATGAGCATCGACTGCGACGACAGCATCGCGTGCACGACGGACTTCTGCTCCGAGGAGCTGCGCCGCTGCGTGAACCGGCCCCCCGACGCGGACGGCGACGGCGTCTACGACGTGGCCTGTCTCGATGCGCGCGGCATGCCGTTCGGTGGTGACTGTGATGACATGAATCCGGCCGTGCTCCCGGGCGCTGCGGAGCTCTGCGACGCGATGCACGTCGACGAGGACTGCGATCCGAGCACGCTCGGCGGCCGTGACGGAGACGGGGACGGCTTCGTCGACGTGGCGTGCTGCAACGGCACCACGTGCGGCGACGACTGCAACGACGCGGTGCGGGGCGCGAGCCCCTCGGGCACCGAGGTCTGCAATGGGATCGACGACGACTGTGACGGCAACGTGGACGAGGAGGTCCAGGTGCTCGTCTATCGCGATCTCGACGGTGATGGCCGCGGCGACGCGACCTCGCCGCTGCGCGCGTGTGCGGTGACGCCTGGATACTCGGTGTTCGACGACGACTGCGACGACACCGACGCGAACCGCAGCCCGCTGCTCTTCGAGGCCTGCGACGGCGTGGACAACGACTGCGACGGAACGCCGGATCCAGCGGACGCGCCGACGATCACCTCTTGGTACGAGGACAGCGACGGAGACGGCTTCGGCAATCCGAGCGTGGTGGTGGAGGCCTGTGCGCGGCCCGGAGATGGCTATTCGCTCCAGGGCCGAGACTGTGACGATGCCGATCCCGCGCGACACCCCCGCATGCGCGAGCTCTGCAACGCGATCGACGACGACTGCAATGGCCTCGCGGACTTCGCGCTCGGAGAGGGCGACTTCGAGGACGACGACCACGACGGACACGCGGACGCGAGGTGCTCGCCCGCGCCGGTCGATCCCGACTGCGACGATCGTGACGCGACCACGTCTGCAGGTGGCGAGGAGATCTGCGACGGCCGCGACAACGACTGTGACACGCGCGTGGACGAGGGCGTCGGGATGACCCTGTTCTACCGCGACGACGATCACGACGGTCATGGCAGCGAGAGCAGCGGTGTGGCGCTCGGATGCGGCGCCGTCGCGGGCTACGTGACGAGCCACGACGACTGCGACGACATGTCGGACACACGCTTTCCCGGCGCCGTCGAGGGCTGCAATTCCCGCGACGACGACTGTGACAGTCGCGTCGACGAGGACCCGCTCCTCGACATCTGCATGCCTGATGCGATGGGGCCGCGCACGTGTGCCTATGGCATGTGCGGCCACGGATCGGCCGAGTGCCCCTCGGGCTTCGCGGACTGCGATCACGCGGCGGACAACGGCTGTGAGACGCCGATCACCAGCGATCCGGAGCACTGCGGCTCGTGCACCCGGCACTGCGCCGTGGAGAGCCACGCGAGCTCGGGGTGCGCCTTGTCGCGCTGCACCGCGCTCGTCTGCGACGGCCTCTTCCTCGACTGCAACGGTGATCTCGGACGCGGAGGCGATGGCTGCGAGACCGACGGTGGCAGCGACGTGACGAGCTGCGGCCGCTGCGGGCAGGCCTGTCCGGCCTTTGCCCACGTGACGGCCTCCTCGTGCCGGAGCGGGGCCTGCGGCTTCGATCCCGCGACGGACTGCGACGCGGGCTGGCTCGACTGCAACGGCGTGGTCGACGATGGTTGCGAGGCGCAGCTCGGGACGGATGGGAGCTGTTCGGGCTGCGGCGACGCCTGCGCCGTGACCGAGGAGTGCGACGCGACGCGGAGCTGTCGACCGAGGGTCTGTCCCGGCTCGACGGCCGACTGCGACTCGAACGGGAGCTGCGAGACCGATCTCGACACCACCGTGGCGTCGTGCGGTTCGTGCGGCGCGCCATGCACGGGTCACAGCGCCAACTGGAGCTGCGTGGGCGGAAGCTGCCGCGTGGCGAGCTGCGTCGGCACCACCGACGACTGCGACGGACTCGACGCCACGGGCTGCGAGGTCGACACCTCGAACGACGTCGATCACTGCGGCAGGTGCGCGACCGCGTGCGCCGGGCACCAGGCGCTCTGGGCGTGCGCGTCGAGCGCGTGCCAGGTCGTGGGCTGCCTGGCCGGCTCCGACGACTGCGATGGAGCGGCAGGCAACGGCTGTGAGATCGACATCGACGGCGATCCGTCGAATTGTGGGGTGTGTGGGCGTGTGTGCACCCGCGAGCCAGGTACGGTGGCGCCGAGTTGCTCGCTCGGCGTGTGCTCTGCACCGGTCTGTGCGATGGGTCGACTCGACTGCAATGGCGATCTCGGGGTGATGGGCGGCGATGGCTGCGAGACCACCGGCTCCTGCGCACTGCTCGACTTCGCCCCTGCGACATACCCCTTCGGGAGCGTGGCAGCGCTTTCGAGCAGCGGTCCCGGGTTCTTCACACTCAGGAATCTCGGGGGCTCCGTGTCGGGGAGAATCGACACGTGGGTGGATGGCGCAGACGCGGCGGAGTTCGCCATCACGTCCGACGACTGTATCGGGCGGACGCTGGCTCCATCCGCCTCGTGCTCGATGATCGTCACGTTCTCGCCGACCTCGACCGGGCCACGCGGCGCGACGCTCCTGGCGAGCGCGAGGCCGGGCGCGACGGCCGCCACCACGCTCACGGGCACGGGTCTCATCTCCACCCTACCGACGAGTCGGGACTACGGCGCATCGACCGTCGGTCAGCCGATCGCTGCCGCGCCGTTCGCGATCCGCAATCCAGGCACGGTGGGTGCGGGCACGCTCACGGTGTCGATCGTCGGCCCGAACGCGGCCGACTTCACGCTCACGGATCCGTGCTCGGGCACGACGCTGGCGGCGGGCGCGATGTGTACGGTCAACGTGGGTGTGACGCCGGGGGCCACGGGGACCCGCACGGCGACGTTGCGTGTGGTCGCGACGCTCGGTGGCACCACGACGGCGCCGCTCATGGCCACGGGCTCCGCCCCCATCACGACGGCACCGACGACTCACAACTTCGGCGGCGTGACGCTGGGCGCGAACAGCGCACCGCAGACGTTCACGGTGTCGAACCCGGGCACCCTCACGACGGGCGCGCTGAGCGTCATGCTGGGCGGGGCCAACCCGAGTGAGTTCGGGATCGTCACCAACACCTGTGCGGGCTCGATGGTCGCGCCCTCGGGGACCTGCACGGTCTCGGTGCGATTCAGCCCGACCGTGGCGGGCGCACGGACCGCGACACTGAGCGTGTCGGGTGTCCCGGGCGGCACGTCCACCACGACACTGAACGGGACGGGCTCTCTGCCGATCGCCTCGTCCCCCGCGTCGGCGGCCTTTCCGACGCAGACCGTGGGACTGAGCACGGCGCCACAGACCTTCACGATCTCGAATCCAGGCACGATCGCCACGGGCGCGCTCGCCGTCACCATGACGGGCGCGAACCCCGGCGACTTCGTGATCGGCACGAACACCTGTGCGGCGGCGTCTCTCTCGGTGGGTGGCAATTGCCAGATCCAGGTGACGTTCCAGCCCGCGATGGCCGGCGCGCGCGCGGCGACGCTCCATGTGCAGGGGGCGCCCGGTGGCGCGGTGGACGTGGCCCTCACGGGCGCTGGCTCTCTGCCCATCTCGATGACGCCCACCCCCACTCACAACTTCGGGGGTATGACCATCGGCGGTCTCAGCGCGCCGCAGAGCTTCGTGGTCACGAACGGCGGCTCCATCGCGACAGGGCCGCTGTCGGTGACGATCACGGGCGCGAATCCCGCCGACTTCCAGACCATGGGCAACACCTGCACGGGCGCCTCGGTGCCCGCGGCCGGCAATTGCACGGTCACGGTGTACTTCGGCCCCAATGCGGCTGGCGCCCGCTCTGCCACGCTCACGGTGAGTGGCGCGCCGGGTGGCACGGTCGCCACCGTCATGAACGGCACGGGCTCACTGGCCATCACCGTCTCGCCGACGACCATCGCCTACCCGGCCGTGGCGGTGGGCTCGGACAGCGGGCAGGTGACGCTCACGATCTCGAACCCCGGTACGATCCCCACGGGGTCGATGACCTACAGTGCGTCGGGGCCGCACGGTGGGGACGTGAGTTTCGGGACCGCCACGTGCTTCGGCACGCTGGCGCCCGGGGCCTCCTGCACGATGTTCATGTCGGTGAATCCGAGCGCGCTCGGGCCTGCCAGCTCGACCTTCACCGTCTCGGCCAGCCCTGGTGGCTCTGCCTCGACCACGCTGACCTGGACAGGCATCGCGCTGCAGTTGGGCTCGGTCACGAGCGGCGCCGCCAACGGAACAGGCCCCTTCTACGACACCGACTGTCCGGCAGGACAGGCGATGGTGGGCATCGCGGGGCACTCGGGCGCGCTCATCGATCAGCTCCAGCCGATCTGCGCGCCGATCGCGATCACCACCGACTCCGGCGGTGCGATGTACACGTATCCGGTCGTCTTCGCTGGAGGCGCATCTCCGGCAGCCCCAGTGGGCGATTCGAGCGGTACTCCGTACGTAGACTACTGCCCGGCCAATCAGTTCGTGACGCAGATCGCGGGGCGCGTCGGGGATGACATGGACCAGTTCCAGGTCTACTGCGCGCCGATCACCGTCCTGTCGCCGAGCCCGGGCTCGTACACCTGGGGCTTCCTCGTCGGGTCGTGGACATCCGCGCGAGGGGGATCGGGAGGTGTGGCGTTCGGACCGCAGGGCTGTCCGGCGTCGCCGGCGGTGCTGACGGGCCTCGGCGTGGGCTGGGCGCCAGCCTACACGAATGGCGCATACGTGCGCTGTAGCGGGATGAGCATCATGTGATTCGACCTCGAGAGTCGGGGTCGGGGTGAGGGTCGGGATGAACCGGAGTCCGTCGCGCTGGCTGAGGGGATGGGGCCGCCCTTCTCGGGTGTCCTCGTTTCGCGGGTTCCTCGCGCTGACCCTCGCCGCGGGGGTTCTCGGCGGCTGCGGGGGCGGCGAGCCTCCGGACGCGGCCGTCCCCGACGCTCCCGGTCTCGATGCCCCCGAGTGTCTGATAGACGGCGACTGTGAGGACGGACTGGCATGCAATGGACAGGCACGTTGCGCCTCCGGCCGATGCGTCGCAGGCGAGGCCCTCGACTGCGATGATCACCTCGCGTGCACGGCGGATGGCTGCTCGGAGGAGCTCCGCGCCTGTGTGCACCGCGTGCCCGACGAGGACGCCGATGGCCACGGAGCGTCGAGCTGTGTGGACGCGCGCGGCGTGCCTCTGGGCGATGACTGCGACGATGCCGAGATCTCCGTTCACCCTGGCGCAGCGGAGCTGTGCGATGCCGAGGGCGCGGACGAGGACTGTGATCCCAGCACGCTCGGGGGCCGAGACGGCGACGGCGATGGCTTCGTCGACAGCGCCTGCTGCAACGGCAGCGCGTGCGGCGACGACTGCAACGACGCGGTGCGCGGCGCGAGCCCGGCGGGGACCGAGGTCTGCGACGGGCTCGACGACGACTGCGACGGATCGATCGACGAGGACGTGCTCGCGCTCGTGTTCCGCGATCTCGACGGAGACGGGCACGGTGATCCCGCCGCGTCCCGCATGGCGTGTCCGGGCGCGGGCGGCTACGTCGCGCTCGGCGACGACTGCGACGACGCGAGCGCCATGCGGAGCCCCACGCTCTTCGAGGCGTGCGATGGGATCGACAACGACTGTGATGGAGTCGCCGACCCCGCCGACGCGCCCGTGATCGTCCGCTGGTATCTGGACGAGGACGGTGATGGATTCGGGGATCCGAGCCGCGCGACGGAGTCGTGCGCGGTGCCGGGGCCAGGATTCTCGCTCCTCGGCACCGACTGCGACGACGCGGACGCGGCGCGTCATCCCGGCCAGCGCGAGCAGTGCAATGGCCTCGACGACGACTGCAATGGTCGCCCGGACTTCGAGATCGGCCCTGGAGACACCGAGGACGACGATCTCGACGGACGACCCGATGCCCGATGCACGCCTGCCCCTGCCCCCGACCGCGCCGACTGCGACGATCGGGATGCGGCGACGGGCGGTGGAGCCAGCGAGATCTGTGATGGTCGTGACAACGACTGTGATCGCGCCACGGACGAGGGGGTGTTCTCCACGCTCTTCTATCGGGATGCTGACGCGGACGGATGGGGGAACGCGACGGGAGGGACGCTGGTGGGATGTGGCGCCGCCGTCGGGTACACCGAGCGCGCAGGGGACTGCGACGACGCGAACGTCGACCGCCACCCGAGCCAGATCGAGGCCTGCAATGGCACCGACGAGGACTGCGACGCGCGCATCGACGAGGAGGTGCCCGCCTCGGTGTGTGGTGCGCTCACGTGCATCGCGGGGAGCTGCCGGGCCACGAGCGTGCTGCGCTGCACCGCCCCACAGGCCGACTGCGATCACCTGACGACCAACGGGTGTGAGACGGATCTCTCGAGCGACGTGATGGGCTGTGGCGTCTGCGGGCGCGTCTGCCCCGCGGGCGGCGCCGCGACCGTGCCTCTCTGCATCGACGGATCGTGTGGTGTCGCGTGTCTCGAGGGCTACGAGAGCTGCAACACGACGCTGGACGACGGGTGCGAGACGATGCTCGGCACCGACCTCGACTGTGCCTCGTGCGGGGACACGTGCGGCGCGGACGCGCACTGCAATCCCGTGTCTCGGCGGTGCGAGCGAGCGGACGGCTGCGTCGCGCCACTCGCCGACTGCGACCACGATGGCAGCTGCGAGACCGACACGTCGCGCGATGTCTCTCACTGCGGCTCGTGCGTGCGCGAGTGCACTGGATTCGCCGCGGGCTGGTCGTGCAGCGCGGGGGCGTGTGTCGTCGAGAGCTGCAGCGGTGGCATGCTCGACTGCAATTCGCTGCCTGACGATGGGTGTGAGACGGACGGTCGGACGGTCCTCGACTGCGGCACGTGCGGCCACCCGTGCATGGGGCCTGGTGCGTCGTGGACCTGCGCCACGGGCACGTGCGCGATCGCGTCGTGTCTGGGAGGTGCGCAGGACTGCAACGGCGACCCCTTGGATGGCTGCGAGATCCCCGCGAACGATCCGAGTCACTGCGGCACGTGCACGAGGGACTGCCTCCAAGAGCCGCACACGATGGCCACATGCAACCTCGGAGTCTGCAGCGCGCCCCTCTGCGCGGGGGGATTCGTGGACTGCAATCACGATCTCGGCGCGGGGGGCGATGGCTGCGAGAGGATGGGGACGTGCCCGGCCGTGACGGGCGCCTTCACGTGGGGAGGCTCGTCGGACGACTCGGTTCCGCTCGGCCTGCTGGATGTGGCCGTGGATGGCGCAGGCAACGTCTATGTGGTCACGACCTTCGCCGGTGCGCTCCACGTGGACGGTGTGGACGTGACGGCCCCCGGCCTCGGCGTGGACGTGTTGTCGTTCGACGCGTCGCTCTCGACGGTGCGGTGGGCGACCACCATCGAGGCGAGCGTGATGGGCGATGTGAGCGCGTACCGACTGGCGATCTCGGGGAGCACCGTGGTGGTGGTGGGGACCTGCTTCGGAGAGGGCGATCTGCTCGTGGGTGGCACCGTCGGTCCGGCGCTCGCGACGCAGAGTCCTTTCGTCACGGCGCTCGACACGGCGGATGGCCATGCGCTCTGGTCACGGGTCCTTCCGTCCGCGATGGCGGCCGAGGGCCGCGCGCTCGACATCGACGTCTTCAACGGCCACGTGGTGGCGGGCGGATACACGCAGAGCGATCTGGAGCTCACGCCGGGCATGTCGATCACCGCCAGTGACGATGGCTGGGTGGCGCGCCTGGCGCTCGCGGACGGCAGCCCCGTCTCGATCGTCGCGATCTCGGGCCCCGCGTCGATCGCGGTGGACGCCCTCGACGTGCGCGAATTCGATCACGACGTCTTTCTCGGAGGGCAGTACTCCGCGGGCGCGTGGATGCTCGGCGGGACGATGATGCCCGCGGGCGGTGGCCTCGATGGCTGGGCCGCGCGCTGCAGCAGCGGGATCGGTTGCGGAAGCGCCTGCCCCGTGGCCACCGCGTCGAACGAGCGCGTGACGGATGTCCACGCCAGCGACACCTCCAAGTGGGTGTTCGCGGGGGAGTTCTTCAGCTCGACGACGGTCAACGGCACGACGCTGACCAGCGGGGGCGATGGTGGCTTCCTCGCGGGCGTCGGCTATGTGGGTGGCGCGATCGGCTGGGTGGTCGGGCACACGGGCACGGGCGAGACGTGGGGTGGCGTGCAGCGCTTCCAGGTCGACGGGATGGGCCGTATCCACACGATCTTCAGCGCGCGCGGCTCGCTGTCGTTCGGAGGGAGGCCCGTGGGTCCCGACGCGTTCTACACACCGAACGTGGTCTGGATGACTGCGGACACCGGCGGCCTGATCTCCCTGACGTCGCTCGGCCCGGTCAGCGTCGATGTGCTGAGCTTCTCGAGCGCCCTGCGCGCGGACGGGGCCAGCGCACTCGCCGGAACGCTGGGCGGCACGACGAGCCTGGGCGGGCTGCTGCTGACGAGCGCCGGCGGCGTCGATCAGCTCGTCGCCCTGACGCCGTGAGCGAGAGGTGAACGCACCACGAGCGGCACGCGCCTGAGGCGCGGGATCGCCGACGGAAGGGTGAACGCTCTCTCACGCACGTGAGGGCGTGCGCGGTTGCGCTATGGTTCGCGCCCCGTGGAGATCGACGAGCAGATCGAGAGCTTCGCGGACGACGCGCTCGCCCCGCGCGATGCGCCACGAGGAGACGTCACGATGAAGGACTTCCAGGAGATCCTCCCGCTCGGGAAGGACGAGACGCCCTACCGACTCGTCACCAAGGACCACGTCCGCAGCTTCGACGCGGGCGGGCGCACGTTCCTCGAGGTGGCGCCCGACGCGCTCACGCAGCTCGCGTTCGAGGCGATGCGCGACATCGCCCACAAGCTCCGCCCTGGCCACCTGGCGCAGCTCCGCAAGATCCTCGAGGACCCCGAGGCCTCGGGCAACGACCGCTTCGTGGCGCTCGATCTCCTCAAGAACGCGAACATCGCGGCCGGGGGCATCCTGCCGATGTGCCAGGACACGGGCACCGCGATCGTGATGGGCAAGCGAGGGCAGGGCGTGCTCACGCAAGGGGGTGACGAGGCGGCGCTCTCGCGGGGCATCGCCCAGGCCTACGAGTCGCTCAACCTGCGCTACTCGCAGCTGGCGCCGCTCGACATGTGGACCGAGAAGAACACGGGCGACAACCTGCCTGCACAGATCGAGCTCTACGCGACCGACGGAGAGGCCTACAAGTTCCTCTTCATGGCCAAGGGGGGTGGCTCGGCGAACAAGAGCTACCTCTATCAAGAGACCAAGGCGCTCTTGAACCCGAAGTCGATGCGGGCCTTTCTGGAGAAGAACCTCAAGTCGCTCGGGACGGCGGCATGCCCGCCCTATCACCTGGCCATCGTCATCGGTGGCACGAGCGCCGAGTATGCGCTCAAGACGGCCAAGTACGCCTCGGCGCGCTACCTCGACTCCCTGCCCACCACGGGCAACGAGCGGGGGCGGGGCTTCCGCGACGTGAAGCTCGAGGCCGAGGTGCTGGCGCTCACGCAGTCGACGGGGATCGGTGCGCAATTCGGAGGCAAGTACTTCTGTCACGACGTCCGCGTGATCCGACTGCCCCGCCACGGCGCGTCGTGTCCCGTGGCCATCGCAGTGAGCTGCTCGGCGGATCGACAGGCCCTGGGCAAGATCACCAAGGACGGAGTCTTCCTCGAAGAGCTCGAGTCCGATCCGGCCAAGTACCTGCCGGAGGCGGCGGCCGCCGAGCTCTCGGGAGACGTGGTGAAGGTCGACCTGACCCGGCCGATGAGCGAGATCCGCGCGCTGCTCTCGAAGCACCCGATCAAGACCCGCCTCTCGCTGACCGGCCCGATGGTGGTCGCGCGCGACATCGCGCACGCGAAGATCAAGGAGCGCCTCGATGCGGGGCAAGGCATGCCGCAGTACCTGAAGGATCACTGCGTCTACTACGCGGGCCCCGCCAAGACGCCGAAGGGCTATGCGTCGGGGAGCTTCGGGCCGACGACGGCGGGCCGCATGGACTCCTACGTCGACGCCTTCCAGGCCGCGGGCGGTAGCTTCGTGATGCTCGCGAAGGGCAACCGCTCCGCGCAGGTCACGGACGCGTGCAGGAAGCACGGCGGCTTCTATCTCGGCTCGATCGGTGGGCCGGCCGCCCGCCTCGCCCAGGACTGCATCAAGAAGGTCGAGGTGCTCGAGTACCCCGAGCTCGGCATGGAGGCCGTGTGGAAGATCGATGTGGTCGACTTCCCCGCGTTCATCGTCGTCGACGACAAGGGCAACGACTTCTTCGAGGGGCTGACCGGCAAGGGCGTCGAGCAGGCCAAGAAGCTCCCCGTCGCGGGCTGAGCCCGCGAGCCTCGGTCGCGATCTCAGCCAGCTCGAGACAGGCGTCGAGAGGGCCAGTCGAGAGGGCCAGTCGAGAGGGCCAGTCGAGACAATCAGTCGAGATGATCCGTCGGCAGGATCCGTCGAGGTCGGGTGCCAGTGCCATCCAGCGCTCTGTTCGATACCCACTGTCACCTCGACGCGTCCCCCCTGGGCGACGATGTGCCCGCAGCCCTGGCTCGCGCGCGCGCGGCGGGGGTCGAGCGCATCCTCGTGCCGGGAACGGCGCCCTCGCAGTGGGATGGCCTCCCGAGGCTCCGGGCGCTCGACCTGGCGCGCGTGTCGCTCGCGGTAGGGGTCCACCCCCAGTGCCTGGCGGAGCTCACGTTCGCGGCACGGGAGGAGGCGCTCGCGGCGCTCGAGCGGTGCGCGCGCTCGCTCGACGCCGTCGCGATCGGCGAGTGCGGGCTCGACGGCGAGACGGCGCGGCGAGAGGGCGTCTCCCTCGAGGAGCAGGCTCGCATCGTGAGGGCGCACGCGGAGGTGGCCGAGCGCCTGGGGCTGCCGCTGATCGTCCACGCGCACGGTGCGATCGGGGCCACGCTCGCTCTCTTCGAGTCCCTCGGGCCGCGTCGTCATGGAGCCATCCTGCATGCGTTCGGCGGACCGGCGGAGCTCGTGCCGCGCTTCGTGCGGCTCGGCTTCTTCTTCGGGATCGGGCCGTCGATCACCTGGCCTCGCGCACGGAGGCCGAAGGAGGCGGCGCGTGCGGTGCCGCTCGATCGCGTCTTGCTCGAGACGGACGCGCCGGGGACCCACGTGCACGGGAGCGCACGGCGGAGCGGCGAGCCGTCCGAGCTTCGGGCCGTGCTGGACGCGCTCGCGGAGGTGCGCGGCACGAGCGGCGGCGAGCTCGCAGCGCACCTCTCGGACAACGCCGCGAGGCTCTTCGCGCCGGAGCGCTGACGCGTCGCGCCGGTCCCCTCCAGCGGAACGGAAGGTCGTGCGCACTCTGCTATCACTCGCGGATGCCGCTCCCGATCGTCGATGCCGCCGCTGCGACGGCCGCGCCCGAAGAGACCACGCCCAAGACGCATCGCCGCTTCGATCGCGCGGCGCGACTCGTCACCGAGCCGGGCCTGCATCGGCTCATGTCCTCGCGGGTCGTGATCTTCGGGATGGGCGGCGTGGGCTCCTTCGCCGCCGAGGCGCTCGCGCGCAGCGGCGTCGGCCACCTCGTCCTCGTGGACTTCGACGACGTGTGCGTGACGAACACGAACCGCCAGCTGCACGCGATGAAGGGGAACATCGGGCGACCCAAGGCCGAGATCATGGCGGAGCGCCTCCGCTTGATCTCACCGACCGCGCGCATCGAGCCAGTCCTCGAATTCTACGAAGCGTCCAGGGCGGACAGGCTGCTCGCGGGCGAGATCGACTTCGTGCTCGACGCGATCGACTCCATCGGCGCCAAGGCGCACCTGCTCTCGCAGTGCCTCGCGCGGAAGATCCCCGTGGTGAGCTCGATGGGCGCCGCGGGACGACTCGATCCCACACGCGTGCGCGTCTCGGATCTCGCGGACACGGAAGGGTGCGGCCTGGCGCGCGACGTGCGCGGCATCCTGCGCAAGCAGTACGGGATCGCGATCGATCGCGGCACGCCCACGGGCATCGTCGCGGTCTTTTCGGACGAGCCGCAGGCCACCCCCGCACCGCTCTCGTACGACAGCGCCGACGGCTTCGTGTGCGTCTGTCCCAACAAGGACAATGGCCTCTACACCTGCGACAAGCGCGCACGCATCGATGGGTCGGCGTCGTTCGTCACGGGCACCTTCGGGCTCACGGCGGCGAGCGTCGTCGTCCGCGCCCTCACGGCCGCAGATCGCGCCGCCCATGCGCGCACGGTCGAGGAGGCCGTGGCCGCGAAGGCGGCGCTCAAGAGCGCGCGCTGAGCCCGCCACGATCACGGCGGGGGACGGTCACGGCGGGGAGCGGTCACGGCGGATCACTCGCTGCGCTGGATCTCGAACGCGGGATCGATGCGGTAGCCGCTCTCTTCGGTCCGCAGCACGTCGCGGAGGCCCATCTTGCGGAGCGTCGAGACGGCGACACGCACGCGGTGCGCGCCCGCGTCGGCGCGCATGCGCTCACCGGGCCAGCCGGCCTCGAGGAGATCGTCCCACGCGAGGTGGGTCTTGTCGGAGGGCGCGGCGAGCCGATCGAGGATGAGGCGCAGCGGCTTGCGCCGTGAGAGATCGACGCGCGGCTCGGAGGCGACGCGGAACCAGAGCGCGCCCGGGCCGAGCGCGAGCACGGGGCGACTCTCGGCCGGAGGCGGCACGCTGCCGAGCGGCGTGGGGCTCGCGCGCACGAGGAGCAGGAGCGACACGAGCGCAGAGCGATGTGCGGTGTCGAGCGCCAGCGGATCGTCGCCGAGGAAGGCCACGAGCGCGCTGTCGATCGTCGCGTCGGCGCGCGCGAGGGCGCGGGTCACGAGCTTCTTCGCGGCCTCTCTGCGGTTGGCGTGGGACTCGATGCGCGCGAGCGCGAGCAGCAGCACCACGTCCACGTCGGCGGCACGGCGCGGCGCGTCCTCGCTCGTCACCTCGCCCAGGAGCAGGCGCGCCTCGCCTCGCTCGCTTCGCGCCGCGTGGAAGAGCCCCAGGAAGCCGCGCGCCACGGGCTCGAAGGTCGGCAACCCGCTCTCGCCGGCCCGTCGTGTCGCCTCCTCGAGCAACGTCATCGACGCCGCGAAGCGATCACCCGCGCCGGACTCGAGCGCGAGCGCGATCGCGAGCGGCACCGCGCCGAGGATCTCCGCCCGCGGCTCGTGCTCTCGCGCGGCGAGGCGCGCCGCGTGCTCGAGCCTCTCGCGGGCTGCGCCGGCGCGCTCGTGGGCGAGATCGAGGTAGGCCAGGCGTCGGGCGAACGCGATCTCCGCCGACACGTCGGCTCCGCGCTTCGCGCGGGCGAGGCCTTCTTCGAAGTGGAGCTCGGCGCCCGCGAGATCGCGTGCGTGGAGCAGGAGCGCGCCCCGTGCACCGAGGCAGGCGAGCGCGAGCGTCTCGTCGCGCTGCTCGCGCGCGATGGACTCGGCGCGATCGAGCGCGAGGGTGGCGCGCGACGGCTCGCGCCGCGTGGTGGAGAGGCGCGCGGCCAAGACGAGCGCTCGTCCTTCGACGTCGAGCTGCCCGGTGTGGTGCGCGAGCACCATGGCCTCGGCGAGATCGCGATCGGCTCCCTCGAGATCGCCCACGCGTGTCTTGACCTCGGCGCGAAGGAGGAGCGCGCGCGCCTGGAGTCGAGGATCGGCGCCCGATCCCTGCGCGACGGAGAGGCCGCGCTCGAGGTGACTCCGCGTGATCTCGAGCGATCCCTCGCGCAGGAGCACGGGGCCGAGCGCCACGAGCGCGCGCAGCGCACGGTCGGCGCTCCGCGAGCTCACGTTCGGTCGGCCGAGGATCCGCTCGACGACCGCGAGGAGGTTGTCGCGCTCGGCGGCGATGCGCGCACGCGCGCGCCAGCCGTCGCGCTGTGAGGCCTCCTTGGCCCAGCCCTCCGCGCGCTCCACGTAGTGGCGCGCGTGTCGATCCTCGGCAGCGTCGCGCTGCGGCTCGGTGAGCGAGGGCTCGACGAACGCGCGCACGCTCTGGCCGAGGTGCAGGCGCAGCTCGCCCACGGTCGAGGGCTCCGTCACCGTGAGGAGCGAGCGCTCGCGAAGGCTCTGGAGGAGATCGAGCACGTCGCCGCTGCCTGCCTGCGCGGCCGGGGCCGGGTCGATGCGCACCACAGCCTCGGCCGCTTCGATCGTGAATCCCCCACGAAACACGGTGCATTGTGCGAGCGCGTCGCGCGCGGCGGGACCGAGCAGCTCCATGCTCCACGCGATGGACGCCTCGAGCGCGTGGTGGCGCGCGCCCTCCGCGGAGCCGCGACGAAGCACGTCGAAGCGATTGCGCAGGCGGTGCAAGAGCGCCTGCGGGCTCATCACCGCCATGCGTGAGGCCGCGAGCTCGATCGCGAGCGGAAGGCCATCGAGCTCGCGCACGATCGCCGCCGCTGCCGGACGATCGGCGTCGCTCAGCGCGAAGCCGGGGCGATGTCGCTCGGCGATCGCCTCGAAGAGGCGCACCGCGGTGGGCTCGTCGGTGATCGCGGGCACGTCGAGGACGACCTCTTCGGGCAGGCGCAGGACCTGACGGCTGACCGCCACGATCGCGAGGGCCGGCACGGCGCGCAGCCACTCCGAGAGCACGGCCGCGTGCACCACGAGGCGATCGAACGGATCGAGCACCAGCACCACGGGAGCGCGTTGCGCGAGGAGGCGCGTGAGGTCCTTGCGTCGCGCGCCCGAGCCCCCGAGCGCGTCGACGACGCGATCGACGAGGCCCTCGAGCGTGGAGGTCTCGCCCAGCTCGCAGAGCACCGACGGAACCATGTCCTCGTGCGAGTCGCGCAGGGCCAGGAGCCCTTCGCGCACGAGGCGTGACTTGCCGACGCCGCCGGGGCCCGTGACGGTGAGCAGGCGCGCGCCGCCTTCCACGGCGCGCGTGAGCACGTCGAGCTCGCGCTGTCGACCGACGAAGACGTCACGACCGGACATGGGCGGGATCGTCGCACGAGCGCCCGGCCCCGTGCACGATGGGACTGGCGCCGCGCGTCGGAGCGGCTCGCTCGGCTTGCGAGGGGGCGATCGCGGGGTGAGAACGTGGCGATGGGCCGCACCATCGCGTTCGAGAAGTACGAGGGGCTCGGCAACGACTTCGTCGTGGTCGATCGACGGCGTGCGGAGCTCACGACCGAGGAGGTGATCGCGATCTGCGATCGGCACCGCGGCATCGGCGCCGACGGCGTGCTCTTCGTGGAGGCCGAGGGCGAGGGGCACGCGATGCGCGTGATCAACGCCGACGGAAGCCGGGCCGAGATGTGCGGCAACGGCCTGCGCTGCGTGGCGCTGCACCTCGCGCGCACGTGTCGGCTCGCGGTGGGCCAGGCGACGACGATCGGCACCGACGCAGGGCCACACCTCGTGCGTGTGCTCTCGAGCGAGGCCTCGACCGGCCGCGTCGAGGTCGCGATGCGCGCCGCGAGCCTCCGGCCCGAGGACGTTCCGCTGCGTGCGGAGACGCCGATGATCGACGCGGAGCTGCGCCCGCTCGACGTGCCGGTGCGTGTGACCGCGGTGTCGATGGGCAACCCCCACGCGGTGCTCTTCGACACCACGGGCGCCGCGCGCTTCGGCCTCGGTCCGCTGATCCAGAACCACGCGAGCTTCCCCCAGAAGGCCAACGTGGGCTTCGCACGCATGCTCGAGGGCGTGGGGCATCGCGCGATGGAGCTCTTCGTGTACGAGCGAGGTGCGGGCTGGACCGAAGCGTGCGGCACGGGCGCGTGCGCGGCCGCCGTGGCCGCGGTGGAGACGGGCCGCGCGACGCGCGGTGAGGCGGTCGAGGTGCGCTTGCCCGGGGGCTCGCTCGAGATCGTCGTGGGCGCGCGCGAGGAGCGCATCCGCATGACGGGCCCCGCGCGCCACGTGTTCACGGGCTCGCTCGTCCTCGCCGACTGATCGAGGCGCTTCCGAGGAGCGTCGAGCGATGGTTCTCGATCGCCCGGCGCGGGACTTTGCGTCGCCCTGCGTGCCACGGTATTCCACCGGTATGACCGCCGTGAAGATCGCGATCAGCTTGCCCCCGGAGACGCTGGCGCTCGCGAAGGCGGCCGTGCGCCGCGGTGAAGCGAGCTCCGTGAGCGCATTCGCCGCGGAAGCCATCTCCGCGCACGCTCGTGGCGAGCGACTGCGCGACGTGCTCGACGACCTCCTTCGCGAGACGGGAGGACCGCCGAGCACCCTCGAGCGCGCTCGCGCGCGTCGGTCTCTCGCCGCTGCGGGAGTGACGGGACGCAAGCGCGCGTGACGGGGCGCAAGGCCGAGGGACGCGGTCGCGCCGCGCGCAGGATGGGGCTCACCCTCGACAGCGGTGCATTGATCGCCATCGAGCGAGGCGATCGCGTGGTGCTGACGCTGCTCCGCGAAGCGCTGGCCGTCGGCGCGTCGCTCGCCCTGCCCTCCACCGTGCTCGCGCAGGTCTTCCGCGATCCGGCACGTCAGGCCCGCCTCTCGCGTTTCCTCTCGGCGTGCGACCACGAGCCCGTGCCGTTCGACGACGTGGTCGCGCGCGCCGTCGGCCGGCTGCTCGCCGCGCGCGGGACCTCCGACGTGGTCGACGCAGCGGTGGTCCTCTGCGCGCGCGTGCGGGATCACGCAGTCGTCACGAGCGATCCGGCCGACCTCGCGGCGCTCGACCCCGAGCTGCCCGTCATCGTCGTGTGACCTCGACCCCGGAGACTCAAGGACCGCGAGAGTCGTCGGGGCGCCACGCGGCGGGGTGAGCGCAGCTCACCCCTGGAGCGGGAGCGATGGCGAGGAGCGAAGCGACGAGGTGAGCGACGGGGAGCTCGAGGGGCAGGAGGTGCAGGAGGTCCCTCGACCCAGAAGACTCAGGGACCGAGAAAGAATCGATCCGGGGCGCCCTGCGGCGGGGTGAGCGCAGCTCACCCCTGGAGCAGGAGCGATGCGGAGGCGCGTAGCGCCGGAGTGAGCGACGGGGAGCTCGAGGGGCCAGAGGTCCCTCGACCCAGGAAACTCAGGAGCGACCGAGGTAGATCTTGAGCATCTCGGCCGCGGCCTGACGATCGAAGGGCACGCCCTGGAGCTCGGCGCGGTTCGAGACCTGCTCGAAGAGCACGCCGAGGAACTCCGAGAACGCCGCGCCTTCTTCGATGGCGTTCTTGATGCGTGCGCCCTCGACGAGATCCACGTCGCGCAGCTCGTCGAGCGCCTTGAGGAACGGATCGAGGCGCTCGTAGTCGTGGCTGCGGATGAGCTGGTAGCCGATCGCGCGGAAGTGCCCGAGGAAGTCGCGCACGAACTGGAAGCTCGCGGGGCTCACCCACTGATCGGGATCGGCGCGCGAGCTCTCGCTCATCGCGAGGAAGGCCTTGAGGATCCGCTGGAACATCCAGATCTCGCGGCGCAGGCGCTCGCTCGTGGCGCGTCGCGCGCTCGCATCCTTCTCGAGCTCTGGCAAGTCGGCGCCGGGGCGGAGCTCGCCGCACAGCGTGACGATCGCGTGGTGGAGCGAGGCGCGCGTCTGCGCAGAGGCGATCACCATCTGGGGCCCGAGCTCACGCTCGCCGATCTTGGCCTCGAGCGAGGGGAGCTCGTGATCGAAGGTGCGGCGCACCTCGACGCGCAGCGTGTTCGCGAGGTTCTCGAGCGTCCCGCGCAGGCGCACCAGCCCATACGCCTCGGCGGCCAGGCCCTGGAAGCCGCGCGTGATCTCGGGCGCCGTGAGCGACAGGAGCTCGGTCTCGAAGCCCTCGGCCATGGCCTCGGCCGCGCGCCGCGCGAGGTAGCGCGTGAGCGTGCGGACGTCGCTGCGCATCGCCGCGAGGATCACGTACGCGCGCCGCGTGGCCGACGGCTCCGCCGCGTACTGGTCGATCACCGACAGGTAGCGCAGGCCTCGGAACAACGTGAGGAAGGTGAGGGCGCAGACGCGGTGCGCGCTCTCGCTCTCGATCGAGTGGAGCGCGTCGAGCACCTCCACCGAGCGAATTCGGTCGAATTCCTGCCGGAATTCGAGGGCCATCAGCGGATTGAAGAAGGTGTTGCGGCCGACCTCGCGCACGAGCACGCCGTGGTAGGCGCTGTAGATGCGGTTCGAGATTCGACCGAGGCGCAGGAGGCCCTCGCTCAGGTCGAGGAAGTGTCCGAACGCGTTCCGCAGCAAGAGGAGCGCCTCCTCCGGCGTGTCCTGCGTGAGCTGCTCCTGGATGAGCCGCCCGCGCGCGGAGTCCTCGGGCAGCACGCTCTCGAGGTAGCGCGTGAACGTGTACGCGCGCTCCTTGTCGCCGAGCAGCTGACGCGTGAGCTGCACGACGCGCGAGGCTGCGTCGCGGAGGATGCGCAGGTGCTCGTGGAAGTCCTGCGCGACCGCGCTCTTGGCGTCGGGCTGGCCCGGGTGGTTCCGCGGGTTGCCGAAGCACGCGATCCCCTTGAGGAGCGCCTCGAGCTCGAAGAGCGTCTCTTCCTTCCGCTCCCACGGCAGGGCCGAGTACCAGGCGTCGCGCGCCGAGGCCTGATCGCGCCGGAGGCCGCGCGTGTCGCGCAGGAGGTTCGCGTAGACGTCGCGATCGGGAACGGCGAGACGACCTGTGACGCGAGCGACCATGGGCGGCGGGAGAGTATCGCGGTCACGCCGCCGTGGGGAGCACGGACGGCGCACTGCCATTCGCGCGCGGTCCTCGCGCCTTCGGCGGGGTCGGGACCTTCACCCCCGAACCCCGTACGACCATTCGATCCCGAGAAACGGTTGTTTCTCGGTCTCCCAGCGCGGGCGAAGCCCGCAGCCCAAACTTCCGAATCTTCGCGCCGCGCGAAGATTCTCGGAAGTAGTAGATCAATAGCAGAGCGTGGTGCAGCCGATGCGGCCGCTGCGGTTGCAGGCCTCGCCGCCGGTGGCGGGGCGGAGCGAGGTCCACTCGTCCGTGCCGAAGTCGAGGGAGACGACGTCGTTCACGTTGCCGCAGTCGGTCTTGCCTCCGAACACGTACGCGTGCGTGGCGTCCTGTGTGGCGACGAACGAGTAGCGGCGCTCGGGGGCGCCCTCCTCGGGCGTCGTGAAGTCCGCGGGGAACATGCACATCCCGCCTGCCGTGCCGCCGAACGTGTCGCCCGGGTGCACGACGCTCCACGTGCTCGTCTCGAGGTCGAGCGCATAGACGTCGTTGCGATTGCCGAGCGAGGTGTCGTCGTGCCCGAACGCCACGAGCAGGCGGTGGCCGGCCGCGTCGTGGAACATCTCGGCGCCGAAGCGCGTCGCCGGCACATCGCCGCTCGTCACGACCTCACTCCACGTGTCCGTCGTCAGATCGAGCGCCCACGTGTCGTTCATGAACGGGCCATCGAAGTTGGGCGTCCCGCCGAACACGTAGAGGTGGTCGCCCACGATGGCGCTCGCGTGGAAGAGCCGCGCGGGCGGGGCGTCGCCGGTGAGCTCGCTCCACGTGCCCGTGGCGAGATCGAGCGCCCACGTGTCGCCCATGCCGGTCAGCGTGAGGCCGCTCGTGGAGCTGTTGCCGCCGAACACGATCAGGCGATCGCGCGCGGCGTCGTACTCGAGGATCGAGCTCGAGCGCACCGCGGGCGGCCCGCCGTTCGTCTCGATCTGGCTCCACGTGTCGGTCGCGAGATCGAAGGCCCACACGTCGTTGAAGTTCACGTAGCTGCCGAAGCCTGCGTCGTTTCGGAGCCGACCCGCGAAGAGCACCATCCGATCGCGGCTCGTATCCGTCGTGATCGCGGCGCGGGCGCGCACGCCCGGTCCGCCCGCCGGCGTGAGCCGCTCCCAGCTCGCGCAGTCGAGGTGGAGCGCCCACATCTCGTCGACCAGGTTGTACATGGGCATGCACATCACCGGCGCGGCCGTGTTGCCGCCGTAGACCACGATGCGACCGCGCGCCTCGTCGAGCACGCCCGCGAGCTCGCCGCGGGGGCTCGGCGCGTCCGACGGCCGGCCGGTGCAGTCCACCATCATCGCGGCGTCGGGCATGGGCATGGCCGCGTCGTTGTCGAGCGTGATCGGGGGCGAGTCGCACGCTGCGAGGGCGAGCGAGGCGGAGGTGCAGAGGGTGAGCGAGGTCAAGCGGTGGGTGCGCATGCGGGGGTCTCGTGTCGAAGGGGGGCCAGAGCCTGCTACAGAATGCGTCATGATGCGAAGGTTCTCGCGGGTCGACCGAAGCACCGCGCATGTCGACCGAGGCCCTGCCCGGCGGTTCGGCCCGACCATCGCGTGCTCGGGCCGTGTCGGCGCGCTCGTCGGCGCGGGGCTGGCGGCCGCCGTGCTCCACGGCTGCGGCGGCGGGGGCGGCACCGATGCCGCCGTGATCCCCGTGGACGCAGCGTGCACCGTGGGCGGCGGCGCGCCGCCGTGGATCGTCCTCGGCACCGGAGAGGCCAGCTTCGTCGAGCTCGCGGACGGCGGCGACATCGAGCTCGTGCACGGTCCGCAGGGTGGCTATCACCTGCCGGCCACGGCGCTCTTCGGTCTCGCCACCTCGCCCGACATGCTCGTGCTCCGCTACGACGTGAGCCGGACCGACGGCACGATCCTCGGGACGACGCAGATCGCGCTCAACGAGCGCCGGCTCACGCACGCGTGCGGTGGCTGGTTCCGCGGCGGCGACATCGTGGTGCTCTCGATCACGGCGCCGGCGGCCGTGGCCGACGCCGACGTCGATCTCGTGGTGAGCGTGCTCGATGCCGACGGTGAGGTCGTCCGCGACGCACGTCGCCTCCACGTGGTCGACGCCCTGCCGTGATCGACGCCTCGTCGTGACGCCGAGCGCTTCCGAGAATCGTCGCGCAGCGCGATGATGGCCACCGAAGTGCACGATCGAGCCACCGGGTACCGTGACGCCGCTGCGCCCCACTGGCCGGATCACGAGGGACGACGCGACGCGGACACCGTGTACGTCGTGCGGCCCGATCCCGCGATCGGCGAGGTGATCTCGGCCTGGTCGAACCAGCGCCGCTCGGGCTTTCGTCCTCGCGATCGCTCCATGACGGTGCGGGTGGTGGGCTTCGTGATCCTCTCGTCGGCGCTCGTCGCCTTCCTCGTCGGCCTCATGGTGCTGGCGCTCCTCGCGCTCGTGCACGTGAGGCCCGACCCAGTGCTCGTGTACCCGACGATCGGCGTGCTCGCGGCGCTCGCGCTCACGCCCCTCGTCACCCAGCGGCCTGCGTGCAACTACCTCGGCAAGGAGGGCGTCCACGATCACTTCGAGACGCTCTTCGTGCGACGCGACGTGGTGGTGCGCTTCGCCGACGTGGAGCGGCTCGACGTCACGGAGCAAGCGGCCTCACGCGATGGCCAGGCCGTGACCTACCAGCTCTCGTTTCGCGGTTCGCGGGGCGAGGTCGTCGCCTCGATCGCCGGCACGCGCTTCGATCGCGGCCTCTGGGCGCACCCGAGCCCTCACTGGGTCTTCGCCCAAGCGGTGATCGCGCACTGGGCCGCGTGGGAGCGCGCGCGGCGCGGTCGTCCCGCCGAGCGCGCGCGGCCCTGATCGATCACTCCTGCTCTTCGCCGCCGGGGTTCGCGAGCTTGCGCGTCCAGAGGATCGCGTCGCGACGCTCGCCGTTGTTCTGCGCGCCCCGCGCGAGCACGCCGGTCTTGCGGAACCCCGCGGCCACGTACGCGGTGGCGAGGCCGATGTCGTCCGACGGCGCGAACGTGAACGCGCTCACGATGCCGCGCTCCTTGAGGTCGTCGCACATCGTGCGCAAGCCGCCGGTGAGCCCGATGACGTCGAGGTCGTCGGCCGGCGAGCGCAGCGTCTCGACGAGCGCGTGACCGAAGCAGTCCTGGTACTCCGCGGAGATCCAGACCGTGCGGCCCTTCTTCGCCGTGGCGGCGTAGAAGCAGCGCTCGGCCTCACGGCCGAAGGCGTCGAAGCCCGAGAGCGTGCCGGCCGGCTTCTTCCACGCGACGTCGCGCGCCTCGAGCGCGTCCTGCTCGTCGGCGATCTCGACGGTGACGTTCGTGAGCACCTCGGGCACCTCGCGCGCGTTCTTCTTCGCGGCGTTCACCGTGCGCTCGGCGAGCTTCTGCCCCTCGTCGTTCACCTCGATCGAGGCCGTGCGATCGCCGATCACGCAGCCGACGAGGTGGCCATCCGAGCGCTTGTAGAAGCCAGGGATCGTCCCCTCGCGCACGAAGCCGACGCGGGTCCAGCTCGAGACCTCGTCCTTCTCGACGAGGAGGATCACCTTCTCGATGCTCTCGCGCTTCGCGACGTTCTGGATGAACAGGCGCTTGGCGGGCAGTGCCCCCGAGCGGAAGTCGATCACGCGGATGAGCCCGATGCGTCGGTTCACCAGGAGACAGAGGTAGGCGCTCTCGCTCTTGAAGTGCAGCTCCTCCACGACGGGGAGCGGGGCGGAGGCGGCGGCGGCTTTGGCCATGGATCGAGGTCCTCGAGACGCGGCGTTGGGGGCGGAAAAAGCGCGGAAAGCTACGAGGGCCGCCCCTGGATGTCAAAACGACGGAATTGCCCCGGATTTCGAGGGTTTCTCGGTCCGTGACCGGGGCGCCTCCTCGCCGACGCGCGCGACGGCGCGGCGTGGGCTCACTGCCCGACGACCTGGATGGGCCAGAAGGTGCCTGTGCCCGTGCCCAGCCAGCCGACGAGCTGCGCGGTGAGCACGAAGAGGCAGAGGCCGATCGCGAGCGTCACCGTGCGCGCGGAGCTGCGCGACTCCGGTCCCGTCACGAGGCCCACGGCCTCGAGCCCGTCGGGCAGCGCCGCCGCGAGGTGCCACGCGATCGCCCCGAGCCCCACGGCGTGGAGCACGAGCGCCCACGGCAGCCCCAGCGTGCGCTGCATCGCGTCGTAGAGCTCGACCGAGTCGGCGCCCATCACCTTCGCGCCCCAGAGCCACGCGACGTGCCAGAGGAGGAAGAGGATCGCGACGCTGCTCGCCCACGGCGCGAGGAAGCCGAGCCCCACGCCGAGCGCCGTGTCGCCCTCGCGGGCCATGCCCGGCAGGCGCTCGCGCCGCACGAGCGCGCCGACGTGGAGCGCCGCCCGCGCGAGGAGCGGCGCGACGCCCACGAGCAGCTCGGCGGCCACGGCGGGGCCCGACGAGGTGCTGTGCATGCGGACGAGCCACGCGAGCCGCCCGCGGAACGCCGCCCACTGCTCCCACACGTGGAACACCGCCCAGGCCGCCAGCGGCACGGTCGCGACGATCGCGTGGAGGCGTGCGAGACGGGCGTCGTTCACGGCGCGAGAGGATACGAGAAAACCGCGTGCCTCTCGCGAGCTTTCGTGATCGCCCGAGCCTTGCCGTACGATGGCGTCATGGCGACTCGCTTCTCCCCCTCGTCTCTCGGCCGCGGTGCACGTCTCGAGACCAGCCCGGCCTACGTCCTCGCGCTCTCGCTCGCCCTGCTCACGCTCATGGCGGGTGTCGGCTGCGGAGAGCGACGCGTGACGCGACCCGATGGTGGCGGCGAGCCCGGCATCGACACTGGCACGCCGATCGGCGTGGATGCGCCCTTCACGTTCCGCTGCACGCCGGGCCAACAAGGCTGCTACGGCACGACGCTCTACGTGTGCGGCGCCGACGGCCAGACGCGCACGAACGAGAGCGTCTGCCCCGAGCAGTGCGACACGCGCCTCGGCTGCGTCACGTGTCGACCGGGAGAGCGACGCTGCAACGGCACCGTGTCGGAGGTCTGCAACGCCGACGGCAGCGGCTACAACTACGGGCGCGACTGTGGCGACTGGTCGGTCGAGTGTGGTGGCGACGGCTACTGCGCGGACATGTGCGCCGACGCGGAGCGCACGAGCTCGAACGTGGGCTGCGAGTACTGGCCCGTGCCGCTCGCGAACACGCAGGAGCTGAGCCCCACGACGTTCGACTTCCGCGTCGTGATCGCCAACCCGAACGCGGTGGCCGCGAACGTGCGCGTGATGCGCGGCACGACCATGACGTGGAGCGGCACCGTCGATGCGCAGGGCATCCGCGACGTGGTGCTGCCGTGGGTCGACGGGCAGTCGTTCGGCGTGCCCAGCGCGGGCTGGTCGAGCTTCATCCAGAGCGGCGCGTATCGCCTGCTCTCGGACGTGCCGGTGATCGTGAGCCAGTTCAACCCGTTCGAGTACGAGAACGGCGGCACGTTCTCCTACACCAACGACGCCTCGCTGCTCCTGCCGGCGCACGTGCTGACGGGGCGCTACGTGGCGGCGGCCTACGTGCCTCTCTCGATCGCAGACGTGTCGGCCGATCCGTTCGGCGGCAGCACGTCGGATCCGTTCGCGCAGCCTGGCTACGTCGCGATCGTCGGCATCGCGCCGGGCACCACCACCGTGCAGATCTCGACGACCGCGAACATCGCGGCCTCGAGCGATGGCCGCGTGCCGCGCACCGCGCGTGGACGCTCGTTCGTGATCACCCTCCAGCAGGGGGAGGTCGCGCACGTGCTCGCCGACGTGCCTCCCGACTGTGCCTCGGGTCGTCCTGGCTACCGCGAGGTGACCATGAGCGACGGCGGGCGCTTCGGCTGCAACGAGACCGACTACGACCTCACCGGCACGCGCATCACCGCGGACCAGGCGGTCGCGGTGTTCGGCGGACATACGTGCGCGTATGTCCCGTACTACGCGCAGGCCTGCGATCACATCGAGGAGCAGATGCCTCCGATCGAGACGCTGGGCCGCGAGTACGTGGGCGCGCCCATGGGTGATGGCTCGATCATGGCGGACAACGTGGTTCGCGTGATCGCGGGCGTGAGCGACACCGAGGTGACGATCGAGGGGGCCGGCGGCAGCGGCACGCTCGCCGCGGGCCAGTACATCGAGTTCGAGGCGTCGCGACCCTTCCACGTCACGGCCAGCCACGGCGTGATGGTCGCGCAGTATCTCCGCGGGCAGTTCGCCTCCACGCCCGAGGCGGCACGCGGCGATCCGGGCATGACGCTGCTCGTGCCCTCCGAGCAGTTCCGTCAGGACTACACGTTCATCCTGCCGACCTCGTACAACCCCGGCACGAACGGGCAGAATTTCGTGCTGGTCACGCGCCCGCCGGGCCTCACGGTCCTCGTCGACGGAACACCGGTGTCGGTGCCGTTCACGACGATCGGTCCGAGCGAGGTGGGCGTGGTGCCGCTCGCTGGCGGCACGCACTCGATGACGGCCGAGGATGGCTTCGGGATCATCGCGTACGGCCTCGGCAGCTTCACCAGCTACGCGACCCCCGCAGGCCTGAACCTCGAGCCGATCAACATCCTGTTCTGAGAGATGGAGACGAAATCTCCGACTTCGAATCGGGCCGCGGGGGAGGGGGTCCGATGCTCAGACATACTCGGCCTTCGGCCTGCGTAACTCGCCCTGGACCCCCCGCCCCCGCGGCCCTTCGGCTCTCGAGTCGATTGTCTCTCGGTCTCTGAGAGATGGAGAAAAAATCGCCGTTGGGGACGCCACGCGGCGGGGTTGCGCAGCAACCCCAGGAGCGCGCGAGAAAGCGAGGCTTGGGGAGCGTCGAGTGGGGGATTGGGGGGAGTTGCTCCCCCCTGCCGCGCCGAAGGCGCGAGAAACACTGAGAGACCGAGAAACAATCGTTTCTCGGGATCGAATGGTCGTACGGGGTTCGGGGGTGAAGCCCCCGACGCGCGGCGCCTGCGCCGCGCAGAAACTGAGAGAGCGAGAAACAATCCAAGACGACGCTCTGATCTGATGGGGGAGCCGGCCGGCGGGGGAGCGAAGCTCCCCCTTGAGGCGCGAGCGCTGGAGGAGCGAAGCGACGACGAGCGATGGGGGTGCGGGGGTCGGGCCCCCGCCTCGAGCGCCGGAGGCGCGGGAAATGCTGAGTCTCTGCGCCCCAGCGAGCTGGGTCAGTGGAAGCGCTCGCTGCGGGCGAGCTGGGCGACGATGCGCTCGATGCGGGCCGCGCGGGTCTCGGGCTTCTTCGCGGTGTGGAGCCGGTGGTAGATCGCGTAGAGGTTCGTGCGATCGAGGGTCGCGTAGAAGGCCTTCGCCTTCGGGCTCTTCGCGAGGGCCGCGAGGAAGTCGTCGGGGATCACCATCTGGCTCGCGCCCGCGTAGGCCTGCTCCCAGCGGCCGTCCTTCTTCGCGGCCTCCACGTGCGCGAGGCCGGGCGGCTTCATCCGGCCCTCGGCGATCAGGCGCTCGGCGTGCTCGCAGTTCTTCTTCGACCAGATCGATCTGGGCCGTCGCGGCGTCATGCGCTGGAGGAACGACACCTCGTCGAGCGAGCGCTTCTGGCTGTCGATCCAGCCCCACGTGAGGCCCGCGAGGACGAGGTCTTCCCACGTGACCGAGGGCGTCCCCGCGCCCTTCTTGAACACGCGCACCCAGAGCTCGGTCTCGCTCGCGTGGTGTCGCGCGAGCCAGCGATCGAGCGCGGCGCGATCCTCGAAGGCACGGTAGGTGGGCGCGTCGGCCATGCGCGGATCTTCGCCGCGCGCTGGGCTGCGGCAAGCGACACCTGAGGCCATGCCGGGGGGCAGATCAGACGCGAGGATGCCGAGGCTCACGCGAGCCTCCGTCGCGGCGCGTGCCTCCAGGTTCCTGTTCGATGGAAGCAGGAACGGACTGGCTCGCGCCCTCGACGGTGCGTCCGTGAGGCACGGGGTCGTCGCGCTCTGCGGATCCGAGGGCCGATCGAGGAGCAGATCAGACGCGAGCATGCCGAGGCTCACGCGAGCCCCCGCCGCGGCGCGTACCTCCATCTTGTCGCTCGATCTGGAGCAAGAACGGACTGGCTCGCGCCCTCGACGGTGCGTCCGTGAGGCACGGGGTCGTCGCGCTCTGCGGATCCGAGGGCCGATCGAGGAGCAGATCAGACGCGAGCATGCCGAGGCTCACGCGAGCCTCCATCGCGGCGCGTGCCTCCATGTTCCTGTTCGATGTGGAGCAAGAACGGACTGGCTCGCGCCCTCGACGGTGCGTCCGTGAGGCACGGGGTCGTCGCGCTCTGCGGATCCGAGGGCGGATCGGGGGGCAGATCAGACGCGAGGATGCCGAGGCTCACGCGAGCCCCCGCCGCGGCGCGTACCTCCAGGTTCCTGTTCGATGTGGAGCAAGAACGGACTGGCTCGCGCCCTCGACGGTGCGTCCGTGAGGCACGGGGTGGTCGCGCTCTGCGGATCGAGAGTCCGAGCAGACGCGACGATGCAGAGGCTCACGCGAGCCCCGTCGCGGTGCGTACCTCCATGTTCCTGTTCGATGGAAGCAGGGAGGGACTGGCTCGCGCCTCCGACGGTGCGTCCGTGAGGCACGGGGTCGTCGCGCTCTGCGGATCCGAGGGCGGATCGGGGGGCAGATCAGACGCGAGGATGCAGAGGCTCACGCGAGCCTCCATCGCGGCGCGTACCTCCAGGTTCCTGTTCGATGGAAGCAGGGAGGGACTGGCTCGCGCCCTCGACGGTGCCTCCGTGAGGCACGGGGTGGTCGCGCTCTGCGGATCCGAGGGCGGATCGGGGGGCAGATCAGACGCGAGCATGCCGAGGCTCACGCGAGCCTCCGTCGCGGCGCGTACCTCCAGGTTCCTGTTCGATGGGAGCAGGAGCGGACTGGCTCGCGCCTTGGACGGTGCGTCCGTGAGGCACGGGGTCGTCGCGCTCTGCGGATCGAGAGTCCGAGCAGACGCGACGATGCAGAGGCTCACGCGAGCCCCGTCGCGGTGCGTACCTCCATGTTCCTGTTCGATGGAAGCAGGGAGGGACTGGCTCGCGCCTCCGACGGTGCGTCCGTGAGGCACGGGGTGGTCGCGCTCTGCGGATCGAGGAGCAGATCAGACGCGAGCATGCCGAGGCTCACGCGAGCCCCCGCCGCGGCGCGTACCTCCAGGTTCCTGTTCGATGGGAGCAGGAACGGACTGGCTCGCGCCCTCGACGGTGCGTCCGTGAGGCACGGGGTGGTCGCGCTCTGCGGATCCGAGGGCCGATCGAGGAGCAGATCAGACGCGAGCATGCCGAGGCTCACGCGAGCCTCCGTCGCGGCGCGTACCTCCATGTTCCTGTTCGATGTGGAGCAAGAACGGACTGGCTCGCGCCTTTGAGGATGCGTCCCGCGAGGCACGGGGTCGTCGCGCTCTGCGGATCCGAGATTCGGATCAGACGCGACGATGCCGAGGCTCACGCGAGCCCCCGCCGCGGCGCGTGCCTCCAGGTTCCTGTTCGATGGGAGCAGGAACGGACTGGCTCGCGCCTTCGACGGTGCGTCCCGCGAGGCACGGGGTCGTCGCGCTCTGCGGATCCGAGATTCGGATCAGACGCGAGGATGCAGAGGCTCACGCGAGCCTCCATCGCGGCGCGTGCCTCCATGTTCCTGTTCGACGGAAGCAGGGAGAGACTGGCTCGCGCCTTCGACGGTGCGTCCGTGAGGCACGGGGTCGTCGCGCTCTGCGGATCCGAGGGCAGGAACGGACTGGCTCGCGCCTTCGACGGTGCGTCCGTGAGGCACGGGGTCGTCGCGCTCTGCGGATCCGAGCGCGGCTCGAGGGGCAGATCAGACGCGAGCTGAAGTCGGACACGAAGCGCCACGGAGGCATGACGAGGCGGAGCGCTTTGTGGGTACCATCGCCGCCATGAGGATCCTCTACGGCGTCGTCGGTGAAGGGATGGGCCACGCGATGCGCTCGCGCGTGGTGCTCGAGCGGCTCTTCGAGCTCGGTCACGAGGTGGAGATCATCGCGTCGGGGCGCGCGGTGGACTTCCTCGAGAAGCGCTTCGGCAACAAGAGCGACGTGAACCGCATCCGCGGCCTGCACATCGTCTACGAAGACAACGAGGTGCAGCGGGCGCGCACGCTCTTCGAGAACGTGCTCGGCGGCAGCCTCGCGATCCCCGCGCAGATCGTGAAGTACTTCGATCTCATCAAGGACTTCTCGCCCGAGATCGTGATCAGCGACTTCGAGAGCTGGACGTACTTCTACGGCCAGGCGCATCGCCTCCCGATCCTCTCGATCGACAACATGCAGATCCTCAACCGCTGCACGATCCCCGACGACGTCATCGAGGGGCACCGCGCGGACTTCGAGATCTCCAAGGCCCTCGTGAAGAGCAAATTGCCCTTCGCGAACCACTACCTCATCACGACGTTCTTCTTCCCCGAGATCCGCAAGGACAAGACGACGCTCGTGAAGCCGATCCTGCGCCCCGAGATCCTCTCGGCGAAGAAGGGCAAGGGCGATCACCTGCTCGTGTACCAGACGGCCGAGGGCAACGACGAGCTCGCCAAGACGCTCGCGGAGACCGGCCTCGAGTGCCGCATCTACGGCATGCGTCGCACGATCAAGGAGGAGCAGGTCGAGGGACGCCTTCGCTACCGCCCGTTCAGCGAGACCACGTTCATCGAGGATCTCGCCACGGCCAAGGCGGTGATCGCCGGCGGCGGCTTCACGCTCATGGGCGAGGCCGTGTACCTCCACAAGCCGATGCTCTCGGTGCCCGTGCGCGGGCAGTTCGAGCAGGTGCTGAACGGCCGCTACCTCCAGAAGCTCGGCTATGGCCAGTACGCGGAGTCGCTCGCGGATCCCCGCGAGATCTTCTCGTTCATCGAGAAGGTCCCCGACTGCGCGCGTGCGCTCGAGGGCTTCGTGCAAGACGGCAACAACGACCTCTACAAGGAGCTCGACGCGCAGCTCGATCGCGCCGCGGCCGGCGTCTACGGCTGATCGACGACAGCTCTGGAATCGGTTCTTTTCGGTCCTGGGAGACACCATGGGCATTCGGTGCACGCTGATCGCACGGCCCGCGCGCGGCTCGACGCGGAGGCTTCGCCTCGACAAGGCATGGGACGCGCTCGAGGTGTTGCTCACCGGAGGACGCGGCGTGCCCGGCGGGATCGGCGACGCGGTCACGGGTCGCGGCGGTCGGGCGTGCGAGCCCCACGGCGCTTTCGGCCCCTCGCGGTGTCTGTCGCGTGCGCGCATCGAGGCGATCGCCGAGGCGCTCGTCTCTCTCGACGAGGCGACGATCCGCGCTCGCCTGCCGCTGCTCGCGACGCTCGAGGTGCACGGCGCCTACGGCCGACGCCCGCCGGACATCGACCCTGCCGTGGAGCAGCTCCTGCGCGAGGAGGGGTTCGGCGGGGACGAGGACATGCTCGAGGACGAGCACCATCACCTCGCGGAGCTCGTCGCCGAGCTGACCGACTTCTACCGCGAGGCGCGCGACGAGGGCGACGAGGTGATCGTGTCGATCGGCTGACTCGCGGCGCGATGCTCAGAGACGCGTGGGGCACCGAGCACCGTCACCGAGCACACGGTCCTCGCGGTCGGCCGGACCGTCTCCCCTGGCGGGCACGAGGGGAGCCCCGCGCACGCCCGCCCACTCCTCTCGCGAGGGGCTCTCGACGCTCTCGACCCCTCTCCGCTCGCGGCACGGGGGTGGCGCGAGGGTCGGGGGATCACCCCGACGACGGACGAGCGTGAGGAGGTGGGCACCTGAGCCCTCGCTCGAGTCTGCGCGGCGTCGAGACCCTTCACGGGTCACCACGGCCGACCGTTTCGCCTCCTTCGGGTCCTTCGTCCGCACTCTCGCCGGCTCCTGCGCCGACAGAGCCCACGTCCGAGCCTCTCGTGCGTGCTCAGTACCGTTTCCCAGAAGTCTGTGACCGGCCTTCTGGGGAAGGTACTTCGCCGTTTCTTGCCGAGGGTCTGTCCCAGACCCTCCCCCGCCGAAGTGAATTCGTCGGGGCCCCCTCCCAATCGAGTCCAGCGCCCCGCCGGCCCGGAGCTGGTCACGAACTCGCGGGGCGCTGTACTCAGGGATCGAGGGTCGCGATGCATGATCAGACCCCCTCGATGAACGGCGGCGGAAGACCCCGGAGGTCGTCCATCGGCGGCTCGTCACTCTTGGGCTCGCCACTCTTGGGCTCTGCCTTCTTGGTCTCGCCACTCTTGGTCTCGCCACTCTTGGTCTCGCCACTCTTGGTCTCGCCACTCTTGGTCTCGTCCTTGGCGACCTCGACCTCGGTGCGCTTGCCGCGGCCACCGCGACCGGCCCAGAGCGAGGGGATCACGGAGTCGACGTCGCCCTCGTCCCAGCGGAGGAAGGTCATCGCGCGGCGCAGCTGATCGTAGGTGTGGACGAACTTCGAGAACGCGCGCTGGCGCATCTCGCCGACGCCCGACGCCTCGAGGCTGCCTTGCTCGCGCATCCCGAGCAGCTGCGTGAGCTTCGTCGCGAGCGTCTCGGCGCGCTCGAGGTCGTCGATCGTGACCGGCGTCGTCGCGCGCACGCTCTCCCAGTGCCGACGGAAGATGGCAGTGAGCTGCACGACGTCGGTGACCTGGTTGCGGAACCCGACGCTGCCGCGCAGGCCCGCGAGCACGGTCGCGTCCACGCGCTTGCCGTTCACGAGCGAGGTGAGGTCGGTGACCGGGAGCTCGCGCATCTCGACGAGCTCCTTCGAGATCGCCCAGCTGCCCGCCACATGTGTCGCGTCGTCACACCCGAGCAGCCAGCTACCCCAGGTCACGGTCGAGCGACCCCCTGCAGAGCAGCCAGTTGCCCCACCAGCGGTCCGACGACCACCAGCAGAGCAGCCAGCTGCCCGCTCTTCGGAGATCATCCTGCTTGGAGAGAGACCGTGACGTCGGTGGCCGCGCCGCAGAGTCCTCTCTCCCGCAGGCGGGAGAGGGCTAGGGTGAGGGCCCGGCCACCGCGACGATGCACGCCGAGGCGATCGCATCCGCCGCACGCCGGCGGCAGAGGTCAGAGGCGCACGTTCAGGTCGCGCCGAAACGGTGATCGCGCGTAGAGTCGACCTATGACGGCCAGGGACACGAACGTGGGCGACATCTTTCGTGCGATCGAGCGCAGTCTGATCGAGGAGTGCCGAACGTCCCAGCCCGACATCGAGGCGACTATCGAGCGAGAGGTTGGGCGGGCAGGGCTCGACGACTCGGACGATGCGTTGTTCCAGAAGCTGGTGATGGTCGTCTTCTACTCCGGCTTCAAGGCCGCGACGGTCACCGCAAAACGAGAAACCATCCTGAAACACCTGGGGGATTGGAGAGTTGCCCGCGAGTATGGACCTGGAGACGTCGACCGCATCGTCGACGACTCGGCGATGATCGGGCATCGCCGGAAAGTCGAGGCCTGCATCGCGAACGCAAAGACAGTGGCCGCGATCGTCACGAGGTGCGGGTCGTTCTCCGCATACCTTCGCGACCGCATCGGCGACGGCGCGCTTTCGGACCTGCTCGTGCTCAAGGAGGACCTCGAAGCGGAGTTCGAGTACCTCGGCGGCATCACGGTCTACCACTTCATGACGGACCTGGGTCTCAACGTGCTGAAACCAGACCGCGTGATCATGCGGATCTTCCATCGTCTGCGCCTCGTGGACGACACGAACCGGTACTTCCGCGCCATCCAGATCGGACAACGCATGGCGTCGGAGGCGGGCGCAAGCATGCGGCGCGTGGACCGGGTGCTCGTCGCGTACGGTCAGGTCGAGACGGAGGAGTTCGGGCTCGCGAAGGGCATCTGCCTGGAGGAGAAACCCCGGTGCACCCGGTGCGGGGTGCGCGATCAATGCGGCTGGCGAGGGGAGCGGGGCTCGTGAGCACCATTCTCCTCGACTCACCGCATCTCACTCCTGTGCGCCGCCCTTCATCCGCGGAACCCGCATCCCCCGCTCCTTGAAGAACCGACGCCGCTCGGCCTCGACCTTATCCGCTCCAGCAGCCCCGACCATGTGGAGACTGTGGACGAGCCCACTTTCGATGTCACCGTCCTCCTCGATGACGCGACGGACGAACGCAAGGACCTCGGCCTCGTCCGCGCCCCCGAGCGAGTACGCCTCCTCTTCGCGCGATAGCGGACTCAGCAGCTCGCCGCGGAAGGCCTTCGCGAGCGCCGACGCGTCAAGAGCCGCGGTCGACGCCCCGAGGTTGGCGGCGGTCTCTTCCAACGCGGCCACAGTAGCCAAAGCGCTTCGGACGCTTTCGACGAGGCGTGTCTGCTCGTCGACCGGCGCCATCGGAACTGGCCACGAGCTCATTCGGTCAGCTGTGAGATGCAGGATGCCGACTCCTGGAGCCATCGCTGCAAATCGCCCGAGGATGGCGTCAGCGAGGAAACACAGATGGAGCCATTCACTCCCCATCGTGGATTCGAACGGTCGAGCACGCAGAAGCGTCTTCTGGTAGCAGCAATTGGGGATCTCGCCGCGCCAGATCGCTGGCTTTCCTACTTCCGTAGCGCTCCCGGACGCCTCACTGAGCAGGACATCGCCGACGCGTAGACGATAGCGTTCGGGATCCGGGAAGCCCATCTCCTTCACGTCGGAGAGGTCCAGCCCGGTCCAGGTGATGTTCGCGGCGCGCACGTAGGGAAGAGTCACTTCGGCTGCAGCGTGCTCTGGGGAACGCTGCTGCCCAAGCTGCAGGTCACACACTCCCTCGACGCTCGCCCAGCACCAGCCCTCGGGCAACTCCGGCAGGTCGCTCTCGTCGACGGGCTCGGGCTCGACGTACTTCGACTTCCAGCGGTCGTCCTTGGGGGGCTTGCCCTTGGCGACCATCTTCGCGAGCTCGGCCTCCTCCCAGCGCTTGCGGCGCTCGATGCGGATGCGCTTCAGGAGCTCGGACGCGGGCTCGACGTCGGGGTTCGCTTCGCGCCAGTCGGCCGTGAGGTCGCCTCGGAACGCGGCGGCGAGGATGGACTGACGCAGCCGGTCGAGCAGCGCGGGCACCGCGTCGAGCGCCTCCCTCGCGCCACGACTGCGTGCCCGCAGCGCGTCGAGCTTGGCGACGATGCGATCCTGTTCCGGCCTGTCGGGGACCAGAACGGGGACGGAGTCCAAGAGGGTGGTGGTAGCGATGCTCGCCTGATTCACGTGCTTCTTGCACAACTGCCGAAAGTAGCCCGACTTGAACAAGTGCTGAAGCTGATAGGCCAAGAAGCCCGGCGCGACGTCCGGACTCGTAACCAGCCGGGTCATGTGATTCGAGAACGCCCGGAGGGGGCCGCTCCGAACAAGCGCCGTCTTGCCGACGAGGGCAGGGCTGTTGGTGTTGTTGAAGAGGATCTCCCCAGGTCCGATCCGGCGCTGGTCCCCAGTGGCCTCAACGCTTCGAACGTCCGTTAGATCGATCTCCCCGTCCGTGGTCACGTTCATCGGACGCAAGTGAATGAGGCCTGACGAGTCTCGGCCATGCTCCCCCCGACGCGTAGCCGGGTTGGGCCTCGGTGAGCACCGCGCGAATGGCCATCACGTGCCACCCCTCTGGGGGGGAGTCGATGTTCAGTGGGTGGTGCTGCAGTTCGAAGCTGTCGCTCACGACTCCTCCCCCCGTAGCACTCGTTGGAGGGACTCGATCTCGTCCATGGCGAGCTGGAGCTTCGTCATGATCTCGGTGGCGATCTCCTCGGGCTCGCCGAGGTCGTCGTGCGAGGTCGCGTTCTCGTCTTTGAGCCAGCTGATGTCGAGGTTGTCGCCGCGCTTCCTGATCTCGTCGCGCGTGAACTTCCGGAAGCGGCCCTCCTCGCCCTCGTCCTTGCGCTTGCTCTGGCCGTACGGGTTCTTGCCGAAGGCCTTGATGAACGGCTCGAAGTGCTCGGGGCCCAGCGGTGTGCGCTTGCCGAAGCTCGGCATGTTCGCGCGCATGTCGTAGACCCACACGGCCTTGGTCTGGCCGCGATCCTTGCCGTGCTCGCCGCGCGTGAAGAAGAGCACGTTCGTCTTCACGCCCTGCGCGTAGAAGATGCCGGTGGGCAGGCGGAGGATGGTGTGGAGATCGCACTTCTCCATCAGGTCCTCGCGGATCTTCGTCCCAACGTTCTCCTCGAAGAGCACGTTGTCGGGCAGCACCACCGCCGCGCGGCCGCCGGGCTCGAGGCCGCGGTAGATGTGCTGGAGGAAGGCGAGCTGCTTGTTGCTCGTGGGGAAGGTGAAGTCATCGCGCGTGGGCAGGCCTCCGCCCTTCTTGGTGCCGAAGGGCGGGTTCGTGAGGATGACGTTCGCCTTGGGCAGGTCCTTGCCGAGGTTCGAGAGCGCGTCGCCGAGCTCGAGGTCGCTGTCGATGCCGTGGAGGAGCAGGTTCATGAGCGCGAGGCGGTGCGTGTCGGGCACGAGCTCGACGCCGTAGAACGCTTTCTGCCGCTGGAAGCGCGCCGTGGCCTCGTCGAGATCGAAGAGGTCGTTCGAGTGCGCCTTGATGTAGCGGTCCGCGGCGATGAGGAAGCCCGCGGTGCCCGCGGCCGGGTCCTCGACGCGCTCCTTGGGCTGCGGCTGGACGACCTCGACCATCGCGTCGATGAGTGGCCGCGGCGTGAAGTACTGCCCCGCGCCGGACTTCTTCTCGCTCGCGTTCTTCTCGAGCAGGCCTTCGTAGAGGTCGCCCAGGCCCTCGCTCTTGGCGGAGTACCAGTCGAGGGCGTCGATGTCGGTGACGAGCTTCTTGAGGTTCCGCGGCTCCTTCATGGAGGTCGCCGCGTTCGAGAAGATCGCCTGCACCCGCTTCGACGGCCCCTTCGGCCCCGACGCCGTGCCGAGGTGCAGGAGGAGCTGCCGGTAGAACGTGAGGAGCGGCACCCCATCGAGCTGCGTCAGGTCATCCCACCGATACCCCTTGGGCAGCTGCTCCTCCCGGTTCGTCTCCTTGGCCATCTTGAGGAAGAGCAGCCACGTCAGCTCCGTCACGTACTGGTGGTACGTGATCCCATCGTCCCGAAGGACGTGACAGAGCGACCAGAGCTTCTGAACGATGTCGTTGGTGGTGGTCATCGGACGGCCCGGACGATCGCACGAACCCCACGCTTCGCGGCGCGAAGATCGACCCGCGGACGGCGACGAATCAGGGCGCGGTGCGAAGCTCGGCGAGCACGAGCGTCTGCAGCGCGGACGTGTCGATCTCGTCGTCCGCCGTGAGCGGAAGCGCGACCCCCCGAACGCGAGCCGTGTCGCCGTCCTCCGGCGGATTGTTCGTCGCGAGATGAGCCACGCCGCGCAGCAGCTCGCGTCCGACCGAGTCGTCCGCCGGCGTCGGGTACGCGACGACGAGGCGATGCTTGCGGGGCACGGCGAGCTCGAGAGTCGCCGCCACCTTCCTGACCGCCTCGTGAGCGCCCACGGTCGACGACACGACGAGGGGCACCGTGTGCACCCAGGAGCCGTTGAGCCAGGACATGGGCGATCGCAGCTGATCGAACTCGTGCACCGTGTGATCGGGGTGAACGTTCCGGTGCGTCTTCGCCAACAGCGTCCCGAGGGTGTGCACCGCGTCGACCACCTCGGCGCGCCCGATGGACGAAGCCGCGTCGCGGAGCTGTGCGAGGTGCAGGTCCGAGACGAGCCGCGAGAAGTGATCCGCAGCGTCACGCGTCATCGCGATCCGCTTCGTCGACCACGCCGTCGCCCCGCCATCACCGGCGCGGACGTCGAAGATCGTGTCGAGGCCCATGTCGAGCTGCGTCGCCGGGAGCTCGCGTACACGGCGACGCATCGCGCGAAGAACACGAGCGAGCGCACGCTCCTCCTTCTCCAGAGCGCTGGGCACACGATCACGCGCCGCATACCGGAGCTCCGTCCCGTCCCAGTGGACCAACGCCAGCGGGTAGCGCTCCTCCCCGAGGGGGTCGGCGCTCGCGGAGAAGATCCGGTATTCGGCTTTAGAGGGCGGCACGGACAGACCTCAAGAGGGACGGGAACGCGTCGCGCCTGGCTCGCAGGGCAGCGACGACGGACGATCGCATACCCGAGGGGGTGCCGTCAGGCGAGCGATCCAACGCGTCCGGCCAGGCCGACGCGAGGCGGTCGAGCGTCGTGTCGTCGAGGGCACGAACACGGGCGAGGACGTCGTCGAACACGTGTTCGTAGCGATCGCGGGCCGCCACCGACGCGCAGACGTGGTCGGCGAGCGCGGCCTGGTCTTGGTCGGTGTCAGCGAACTTCGAGAGCCCCTCTTCCGTCACCTGCTCGATGCCGTGGAACGCGTGCCCGTGGTCGATGACCACGAGGCGATCCTCGTGGACGAGCAGGTTCGGATTGCCGGGTCTTCGATCGTAGTGTCGGAGCAACACGTCGAGGGCGAAGAGTCGGACGGCATCCTCCTGCATCTCGAGCGGCACAGAGCGGAGGTCGTCGAACATCCCTCTCACCGCGTGGACGCCGCCCTCGATGAAGCGCGAGCAGAACGCTGTCCCGCCCGCGTCTCGTCGGTAGACCTCCGCGACCCGATGGCCGAGCTCGGAGGTCTCGACCTCGAGCGGCACGCTCGGGAACTCCAGCATCCCCATCGCTGGAACCCGGAGACCCAAGGCGACGGCGATGTCCGCAGCGGCGACCTCGCACACGAGACCGTCACCGCCACGCCGATCGAGACTCCGAGGCTTGACGACCCAATGCGCAGGCCCGTCCGGTCCCTCGAGCTCGAAGAGGATGGGCTTGCTCATGCCTTGATCGAGCGCGCGAAGCGGCGTGCCGATCTCGAGCAACACGAGACTGCGACCGATGGTGTGGAATTGCGTGCTCACTCGGTCCCCCGACGATCGCACGGCGAGCTACCTCGCGGGCAACGACGAAACGACGAAGTCCCAGACCCGGTGGGTTCCCCGCTCGCAGACCGAGGAGCAGCGTCCCGTAGCCCGCACGTTCGGCCCCCCGCTGCCCATCCTCGACGATCCGACGGCCCCACCTCGAAGTAGGTCGCCGTCATCACGGTGTCGATCGCCTGCGCCGTCGCGCGTCGCGACCCCTTCGCGAGCCCAACGGCGTGGCGGTCGATCCCGGTCGTCCGCCCGTCCGGCTTGGACGGGCTGCCTCTGGCGGGGGCGCGTCACACGAGCACCGACGATCACAAACGGTGTGCTGGCGTCTGGTGATGCGAGGCCGAGACGATCGCACGAAGCGCGTCTCGTGCCGAGAGCTCGCGATGCTCACGTGCGCTCGTGGAAGACGACGCGGTAGGTCTGGCGAAGCGTTTCGCTTGCTTCGAACGTGCCCCCGAGTCCGATGCCGACTTCTTCGAGCACCGCGGCGAGCGAAGCGTTGATTGAGAAGTCCGACGCGTACGTGAACTCCACCTCGAGAGACAAGATGTTTCGCTGGAGCCTCTCGTCGATCATGCGCTGCCACATCGGTTCCCGCCGAACCCAACGCATGCCGTCCGGCACCCCGATGGGTCCCCGCGGAGGGCCGAAGTGCGCGGAGAGGTCAAACGCTGCGGCGCTGCCCGAACCCTGTCCGGCCTTGACACCGAGCTGAGCTTGGCCCGTCAGCTCGCGGAGGCCTGCGTCCGCGCCGGATCGCTCCCTCGACGACTGGGCATCCGAGAGGGCCAGTTCAGATGCCCCGAGAGCCGACACTATTGCCATGAACTCGCCACGCTTCTCCGCGAGAAGGTAGGTGTGGAAGGCCGACAGCGGAATGAAGGTCGTGGGGTTGAGAGGGTGGGCGCCGTAGGCCGTTCCAGCAATGAAGGTGCCATCAACACAGCTCAGTTGCTCAAGGAGAGGATCCGTGGACAGGAGCACCTGCGCGCTGGGGGCGACGGCCCTCACGTCTCGCGCCAGGAGCGCGCGCAAGACGTCGACAATGATCGCCCGGGCACTCGCGACGTCGATTCCCTTGAACATTGGTTTGCCCGGGGCCGCGATACGGCGGAGTTCCCGCAGTACCGGATAGTAGCCCTCGGCGTGCCTCAAGAGCTCCGCGAGCGCGTTTGGGCGTTCCGCGCCAACGAGGTCGTAGGCCATGGCCTCGAGGTACTCGTCGCTGGGGCTGAGACCCTCTGGGGGGCGACGACGAGAATGTGGCCGAGGGCAACGTGGCTCTGTGTCTTGGTCATCGGCCTGTCCTTTGCACGGTGAGCGCGCGGTGAAGCATCATGCTTCTGCTCCTTCCGCCGCCCGCCAGACATTGCCGGTGAGGTCGGACAGTACCTCGTCAAGTCGACCCTCGGACACCTTCTCGAGTCTCTTCGACCCGCCCTCCGCCGCGAACAGGCTCCCCTCGGCGTCCAGGGACTCGCGGTCGACCACGATCTCCTTCTGGAGCTGCTTGGCGAGGCGCTCGAGCCACTTCTTCTGGGTGGGGTCCCAGGGGCGGGAGGCGAGGATCTTCCCGAGGGCTCGGTTCACGCGCTCGTCGTAGTCGATGAGCGGGTGCCCCAGGGCGGCCAGTTTGCTCGTGCGGTTCATTCGGGCCGGATCTCCATCCGGAAGCCGAGCTCTCTGGCCATGCCGCGGAGCTCCGTGAACACGCGACGCTTCACTGCCTTCATCCCTCCGCGCGTGAGGGCCTGCTGCTGGAAGGTCGCAAAGAGCAGGATGTCGAAGGCCGCGGCGTCGAGCCAGGGCACGTCGTTCGTGAATCCGGTGACCGCCAGGGCGCCCGTCTGGCGCAGGAAGCGTTTGAGGTGGCGAACGTCGCCGACCACCGTGGAGCAACCGTCGAAGTGGATGATGCGGCCGTGGCACTTCCCGTCGAGGAGCTCGGCGAGCTCGTCGAGCGTGACGGTCGACTCAGCCTTTCGCCCGTCGCTGAGGTGAAGCGCGCCTTCGCTGCCGTGGAACGCGAGACACAGGAGGGGATACGTCTTGTAGCGACCCTGGACCCACTTCCGCAGGTAGAACTCGAGCTCATCGCGCGTCGCGACGTCGCGGTGGACCGACGGAACCGCGATGTCTGCCCCGGCGGAGATCAGGTCCAGCATGGGCTTCACGCTGCCGGATTGGTTGAGGTCGTTCCACCAATCCCCTTCGAGGCAGAAGATGCCCTTGCCGCGCTTGCGTGCGCGGGGCTTCTTCGCAGTCGCCTTGTTCGTGCCCCCTGACATCGGTGGATCTCCTGTGCGTGGTTCAGTCGTTGGGATCGAAGGGTAGGTAAACACGCCGAAGAGGAACGAGCGCTCTCGTCTCCTCGTCCAATCGCTCGTAGTGCTCCAGGAGGAGGTCTCGCAGCACGGGAAGAGTCACCAGCGTGATCGGAATCGTCGATCGGTCGGCCTCGTAGTGCGCGTCCTTCTTGAAGCCGCCCGTGCTCACGTAGAGACACTTGTCGCCGGCCTTGCGACCGCCAAGGAACGTGCGGAGGTCGGGGGCTCCCATCGCGGCCTGGCGGTGCTTCACCTCGACGAAGATGCGCGGCTCCTGCAGACCGAGGCCGTCGGGTGACGCGAAGATGTCGACTCCCCGATCCGGACCGGGCGTGGACACGCGTGTCTTGTAGCCCATCGCCCGGAGCACGCCTGCGACGAGGTCCTGGAGCTCGTCCCAGTCCAGTCGGTTGATCATGTCGTCGATGAAGCTCTTGGCCCGCTCCGGCGCGCCGAGCAGGTCGGCCGGGACGACATCGGCGGGAGCCGTCTGCTCAGCCTTGGGCGCAGGTGGCGGAGCTTCTTCGGTGATGGGGCGCTCGAACTTGACCAGCTCGTCCGCGACCTCGTCGGAGATGCGGAAGAGGGTCTGAATCGCGCCGAGTGTGTTGAGCGTGGAGACGCTGAGGGCGTCGCGTGCCACGCGCCCGGTCCACTTCACGCCTCGCCGAATCGGCAGCGGCTTGCCACCCTCCCAGCGGAGCTCCCCGCTGGCACGACCGACGAAGTACGTGCGCGTCTCGGGGTCGCCCGTGACGATGCGGTCCCCGGCCTTGATCTCCGTCACGAAGCGCACGAGTTGCCCCGAGATCACGGCGAGCTTGGCCGTGGACCAGTGGGGATTTGCAGCCTTCATTCCGGCCACGATCGCCTCGCGCGTGAGTGTCGGCGGCAGCCCCTTGAACTCGGACGCGCCGTACCCGATGCCGACGACGCCATCTGCCAGGAAGGCGTCGACCTGATCTCCGCCTCGACCCGCCCGAACCATCCACGTTGTGGGTGTCGTCATCGTGCCCCGACCTCGTCCCTGCTCATGCTCCCTCCCTCCAGGCGGCTTCGCTGAGATTCGACAGAACCTCTCCGAGCCGGCCCTCGAACACCTTCTCGAGCCTCTTCGACCCGCCCTCCGCCGCGAACAGGCTGCCTTCGGCGTCGAGGGACTCGCGGTCGACCACGATCTCCTTCTGGAGCTGCTTGGCGAGGCGCTCGAGCCACTTCTTCTGGGTGGGGTCCCAGGGGCGGGAGGCGAGGATCTTCTTGAGGGCTCGGTTCACGCGCTCGTCGTAGTCGATGAGCGGGTCGCCGAGGGCGGCCTGGCGGATGTGGCCGAGGATGCTTGCGGCGATGTCCTGGTTCGTGCGCTGCGCCCAGGCCGCGCGGAGGTGGGACTCGGGATAGCCGGCCTTGTCGAGCGCCAATCGCAGCTCCTTCAGCTGCGCGCGCGTCAGGTCCTTGGGGCGCTGCGTCACCACCACCAGGGCGGGCAGGTCGTTCAGGTGCTCGCGCACGTACTTCGCGAAGCCATCCAGGTAGTCCTCCGGACGCTGACGCCCCGGCCCGTAGCCCTGCTCCACGCGGCGCACCTCGTCGGCGTGGTGCGAGACGTAGAGACCGTCGATGCCGTCGCCGGCGGGGCGCGCGTCGAGCAGATCCGCGAGGTGTGGGTGGTGATCCAGCCAGAGCTTTCGGGCGTCGGTGGGGCTCGCGCTCCGCAGCGTGCGGACCAGGTCCTCGGGGCTCTGGCCGAGCTCGTCCGCGAGACGCTCGGCGATGCGCGCATCGAGACGACGCACCTTGCGGGCGAGCTTCGTCACCAGCTCGCCGAGCACGTGCTCGATGTGAGCGGCGTCCTTCAGCCTCTTCAGATCCTCGACCAGGTCCTTGAAGCGCAGCGACGGATCCACGACCACCGGCTTCATATCCGTCGCGTTCGCGAGGGCCGCGTAGAGATCGACCGCGTCGAAGATCTGGAAGACCTCCTTGGGCCGACCCGCGCCGTGCAGGTCCGGACAGAGGCGCGTCGCGCGCCCGAGCATCTGCTCGTAGAGGATGCGGCTCCGCACCCGGCGCAGGAACACCAGCTTGTCGATCTCGGGCACGTCCACGCCGGTCGTCAGCAGATCCACCGTGACGGCCACGCAGGGCCGGCGGTCCGTGCGGTAGCGACGGATGGCCTCGAGCGGGCGGTCGACCGAGCCCGTGATCTTCTCGACGGCGCCGTCTTCCACACTGCCGTACCGCGCGACGAACGCCTGCTTGAGACAGTCCACGACCATGTCCGCGTGGAGATCGTTCACGCAGAAGACGAGCGTCTTGCCCGGCAGGCTCGGGTCGATGTGCTTGGCGAGCTCGTGCGCCACGGCCTCGTTGAACGGGCGCGTGATCACCTTGCGGTGGAACTGATCGATCTCGAGCTGGATCTCGTCCGGCAGGAGCGCGAGCTGCTGCGTCTGCGTGCGCGGCTGGTAGACGGGGACCTTCTCGCCCGTCTTGAACGTGATGCCGTCCTCCGCGAGCGCGGTGACGATGCGCGTGGGCGGGCTGTGATCGACGAGGAAGCCGTCGATCACCGCCTCTCGGTACGAGTACGTGTAGACCGGGTCGCCGAAGATCTGCCGCGTGTGGAGGGCCGGCGTGGCCGTGAGCGCGATCTTCACGGCGTCGAAGTGCTCGAGCACCCGCCGGTACTTCGAGAGGTAGTCCGACTCGTCGCGGAAGAGCAGCTCCCCCTCGGACAGCTCGCGATCGAGCGTGTAGCCGCGGTGGCACTCGTCGACGACGATGCAGTCGTAGGTGTCGACGGGCGGAGGTGGCGTGTCGTCGGGCCCGTACAAGAGCCCGCGGACGAGGCTCTGCACCGTGGCGATGTGCAGCTTCGTGTCGCCGACGGAGACCTCGGGTGTCTTGGGCCCTTTGACCTGGTAGCTCTGCGCGAAGGTGGTCAGTTGCTCGAGGCGCGCCTCCTGGAAGGCGTCCTCCGTCTGCGTGGTGAGGGCCGTGCGGTCCGCGAGGAAGAGGATGCGGCGGAAGCGGCCCGTCTTGAGCAGGCGATAGCAGAGCCCGATGCACGTGCGCGTCTTGCCCGTGCCGGTGGCCATCGCGAGGAGCGCTGTCTGCGCGCCCTCGGCAATGGCAGCTTCGGCCGCGCGAATGGCCCGCACCTGATAGGGCCTGAGGCCGAGATAGTCAGTCTCTTCGCGCTCGAGCTTCTCGTTCGCGGCGGCGATGTCCTGGCCCAGGAGTCCGAGGAGCCCTTGCGGCGAGTGCCAGCCATCGAGCGCGCGCGCGAGGTTCTCGGGCCGGCGCGCGTCGCGGAACCAGATGCCGCTCGCCTCCTTGATCTGCGCCAGATAGGCCCGGCCGTTCGTCGCGAAGAGGAACGGGACGAGGAAGCGACCGTGCTCGGCCTTGGCCTTCTTCGCCGAGGTCTGCGGCGGGCTGGCCTCGGGGAAGCCCGGCTCGCCGTCGGCCGCGCGAGGGATGTCCAGGCCCTCGAGCTCGAGCAGATCCTTCGCGTAGCGCGCGGCCTGCTGGAGCACGGCGGGCACGTTCTTCTTGCTGCGCTTGGCCTCGACGATGGCCAGGGGCACGAGGCCCGCGAAGAGCACGTAGTCGGCAGGGCCGCTCTCCGTGGGCCACTCGGCGATCGCGAGGTATCGGCCCTTCTGCGGGCGAGCGCCGAGGGCGTGACGAAGCGTCTGGCTGTCGACCTCCCAGCCTGCCTCGCGGAGCTTCTCGTCGACGAGGCGGCGTGTGGTGGCCTCGTCGAGATCGAGGGTGGCCGTGACGTCGTTGGCCGCGGTGACGAAGGCGGCGGTGAGCTCGGGCGCCGCGAGGCTCGCGACCTGGAGCTTCGCGAGATCCGCAGCGAGCGCGGCCTCGCGCGCGGCGACCTCGTCGAGGAGGGCCATCGCCGCGAGGCGCTCGGACTCTTCGAGCTGGGCCTTGGCCTCCGCCGCGAGGCGCGCTTCGTCGGCCTCGAGCGCCTTCTTCTTCGCGTCGTCGAGCTCCGCGCGGAGCTGCTCCTCGAGGGCCTCGCGCGCGGCCTTGGCCTGCTCGGCCGTCTGCTTGGTGGCGGTGACGGTGGCGTTCGCGACGGCGAGCGCGTTCTTCAGCGCGGAGAGCTCGGCGCGCAGACGCGCGGCGGCGTCCTCGGGCGGGCGCGGCACGACGAACGCGGGCTGCTTGAAGGTGAGCCGATCTTTCGAGAACGTGCGGTGGAACCAGACCGACACCACGAACGCGAGGCGGAGCTGCGAGAGGGCCTCACCGCTCGTGCCGGCGTTGTCGTGCGCGGCGGCGTTGCCGGCCTTCCGGATCGCGTGGAAGGCGTCGTGGACGTCCGCGGTGACGAGGCCTTTGTCGCGGAGGCGCCGAAGCAGATCCACCTGGGCTTCGCGGCGATCGACGAAGAGGCCGGCGCGCGCGGCAGCGAGCTGCGCGAGGTCCTCGGCGAGGAGGCGGACCTTCGTGATCGAGGCGGGCGGGTCGACGTGGAACAGCAGCTCGGCCTGTGACCCCAACATCACGAGGCGCGGGTGGTGCTCCACCAGGAAGCCGAAGTTGGTCGACGACGTCCCCAAGACGCCGCGAGGGTAACAGTGAGCGGGCGAGGTTGTCTGTCACCTCGCAGGAGGCGACGTGCGCGTGCGGCTACGCCGCGGGCGTGAGGAAGCGCTCGATGGGCTCGAAGATGTCGCGCTTGGCAGCGCGGCCGATCGCGAGATCGCCGTGGCCGTAGTCGGCGCTCGCGCCCTCCTTCACCGAGAGGAGCACGAAGCGCTTGTCGACCTCGCCGGCGTCGGCGCCCCACGCGTCGAAGGCCACACGCACGGCCTCGGGCGGCGCGAGACGGTCACGCTCGCCCGCGAAGAAGAGCACCGGGATCGACACGTGACGGAGACCTTCGATCACGTCGCGATCCTCGAAGTGCACGATGCCGCGGCGGATGAAGCTCAGGAAGTCGACGTTGAGAGGACCGGGGATGTCCTCCACCGTCATCATCGCGGGGCCCGCGAGGCCGCGCTCCACGTTGCGCGGGTTGTAGACGAGGTGATGCACGGGCGTCGTCATCCACTCCGACGCGAACGCGACCATGCGCGAGCCGAGACGCAGCGGCAGCGTGGGCACGAGCGGCTCGGGCAGGCGCGTGAGCAGATGTCGGAACGGCACGTAGTGCCCCACGCGCGCGGGCGAGCCGATGATCACCACGCGACGAAGGAGCGCGGGATCGATGCGATGCGCGCCGATCGCGGCGTACGCGAGCATGCCGCCCATCGAGAAGCCCACGTAGTCGAGGTGCGGCTGGCCCGTGCGCGTGAGCACCTCGCGCACGCCGAGCGGCAGATCGTGCTCGGCCATGCGCGCGAAGCGCACCTTCCTCTTGTCCTTGAACACACGCGACATCCCGCCGCTCCGCAGGCGCAGGAGCCACACGTCGCGGCCGCTCGCGCGCAGGTGACGCGCGAGCGAGACCTCGGGGAGCATGTCGTTGTTGCGGTGATCGATTCCCACGCCGTGCACGAGCAGCACGGGGATGGGGCTCGTCGGCGCATCGCCCGGCAGGCGATGGAGCTCGATCGCGGCGCCGTCGGGCGTCTCGAGGCGCTCGCTCAGCGCGTAGGTCATCGGACGCTCGAGACGGCGCGTCCAGAACACGTAGTGCGCGATCGACGCGACCACGAAGAGCGCCAGCGCGAGGACGAGGACGAGGCCGTAGCTCATGCCCGCGATCCCGAGCGGAATTGGGCGATCTGCGCAGGCGAGGGGTGCACGCGCACCACGCCCGCGTCGCCGTCCACGAGCACCGTGTCGCCGCGACGCGCCCACGCGAAGAGGCCGCCCACGTCGCCCACCGTGGGGATCTGCGCGGCGCGCGCGACGGCGACGCCGAGGCCTGCGCGCACGAGATCGACCTCATGGCAGATCGCGATCGCGGCCGTGCGCTGGCCTGCGGCGGCGAGCGCCATCATCGCCGTGAGCCGATCGGGCACGAGCAGCACCGAGCCGCCCGTTGGGGCGCGATCGCCCACGAGGCGCGCGGCGAGCACGAGACAGAGCTCCTCGATCTCCGCGCTGCGCTCGACGAGCCACGCCCGTGTGTCGGCGGCGCTCGTGGCCGTGGGCGGCATCGAGCGCTTGGCCTTGTAGACCGCCTGCACGTAGTCGCGCGCGACCTTCCGGATGCCGAGGGCCACGTTCTGCTTGGCGCCCTCGTCGAGGAGCGCCTCGCGGAGGCGTCCGTCCGTCTCGAGCAGCGCGAGCGTCTCGAGCCCGGCCGCGGCCTCGGTGGGGAGCTGCGGGCCGAGGCGCTTGCGCACCGAGGCGAGGTCCTTGACGAGCCCGTCGAGCGCCAGCGTGATGCGCTCGCGTCGACGCGTGATCGCGTCGGGGCTGGTGTCGTCGGCGACGTTGCCCTCGTTCGCGCGCTCGATCGCCGCGAGGCCTTCGAAGGTGGGCAGCGTCTCGACGCGGCCCATCGCGCGGCCCGGCGCGAGCGGAACGCCCTCGAGGCGCGCGGCCTGCGGCTCCTCGGCGGGGGTCACGTCGGTGCGGTGATCCTCGGCGCGCTCGATCGCGAGCACGAAGGTCGTCGTGAGCGCGGTGGCGAGGAGGATCTCGTCGTCGCCGAACGCATCGCGCGCACGCTGGAGCACGACCACGCCCTCGGCGCGATGGCCCACGAGCAGCGGCACCGCGAGGAAGATCGGGAAGCGCTCTTCACGCAGCTCGGGGAAGTGCTTGTAGCGATTGTGCTCGGGCGCGAGCACGACCGACGCGGGCCGGAGCGACTCCGCCACGAAGCCCGTGATGCCCTCGCCCACACGGAGGCGCACGTGGCTCACCGCTCCTGCGGGGAAGCCGACGTTGGCGGCCATGCGGAGATCCTCGCGGCCGTCCTCGCCGCGCTCGCGGAGATAGAGGCTCACGACGTCGGCGTGGAGGATCGCGGAGATCTCCGCGCAGATGGCGGCGAGCACCTCGGGCAAGGGGCGCGGTCGCGAGGCCTCGTCGATGAGCCGCAGCGTGGCGGCGACGCGCGCATCGCCGTGGCCGCGCTCCTCGAGATCGATGGTCGCGAGGTCGGCGACGTCCATGCCGGTGTAGGTGCCGGTCGGCAGGCTCGCGCGCTCGCGATCCGGATCCGCCTCGGCGTCACGCTCCGCGGCCGCGTGGTGCTGCTTCGTCTCGCTCACGGCGCGGAGGTGTAGCACCAACCTCACAGTGCTCCGTGCCGAACCAACCTCACAGTGATCCGCGCCGAAGGCACGCCCCGCGCCTCGTCGACGCGCGCAGGGTGCGAAGATGCGAGAAACGCTGCGCGTGGATCCGGAGATGTCGCTGCGTGAGGGGTGGCTTCCGTGGCACGCGGGCTGCTCTTTCGTTCGGCAGCACGCAGTGCGTTCCGTGCTGCGTCGAGTGGAGCGAGCGCGAATGACGATCAACGAACCTGAGGGACCGAGCACCGCGCGGCCCGCGCGCGCGCCGCTCCTCGCGAGCATCCTCTGGCTCGGGGTCTCGGGCTGCTACGGGGCGCACGAGCGAGGCGCGCCGCCGCCGCCGTGTGGTCTCGCGGCGCCCACGTGCGTGACGCGCGACGCGCCGTGCGATCCGCTGCGGATCGTGAACGCGGCGTGTGTAGGCGAGACCTGGGCCTGCCCCGAGGGCGCGAGCGTGTACGAGCGCCCGTTCACGAGCGATCGATGCCTGCCCCTCTTCGGTCATGGTGGCGGGCTCATCGACGGTGTGCACGAGGCGCCGGTGCCCGTGCCGATCGGGGATCGGTGCGCGTGGGTGATGCCCGGCGACGACGGCGTTTCGCTCGCGTTCGTCGACGTGGCGCCCTCGTGCGAGGAGCTGGGCGACGCGGCGCCGCTCGAGGTGGATCCGAGCGAGGCCTACGACTACCTCGCGCTCGCGCAGTCGCTCGCGCTGCCGAGCGGGCCCGCGGTGCTCGTGCGCGGGTGGGTCTTCGATCCGGCCGCCGCGTTCGGCGTGCGTGGCGCTGGCGTGGGGCTCTCGTCGGTGGGCGCGGTGCGCCTCGGCTCGCCGCTGCCGTGGCTCTTCGGCGAGGACGACGATCTCGGCGACGCTGCGCTCGTCTGGGGCGATCACGTGTATGCGTACGGCTGTCCCGGCGTGCCGCACGATCTGCTCGAGGACTGCCACGTCGGTCGAGCGCCGCTCGGTCGCGAGCGCGAGCCGAGCGCGTGGGAGATCTTCGGCGAGGGCGGGTGGGGCGTGGGCACGCCCGTCGTGGTCTTCGGCTCGGGCCCGCATCGAGGGCCCGTCGTGGCCGATCCGCGCGGAGGCCTCGTGCACCTCTACGCCGTCGGCTTCGGGAGCACGATCGAGCTCACGCGAGCCGAGCGACCCGAGGGGCCGTGGTCGCCGCCCACGACGCTCGTTCCCTGCGAGCTGCCCGCCGACGATCCCGACGCCTACTGCGCGGGCCCGATCGTGCACCTCGAGCTCTTCGATCCGACGCGTCCGGACGAGATCGTCGTGAGCTACGCGATCGGCACGACCGCGAGCGACGGCGCCGAGCGACGCGCGCGCTCGCCCGAGCGCTACTGGCCACGGGTGGTGCGCGTGGCGTGGTGATCGTCGGCCCACCCCGAGAAGTGCAGGGTGTGATCGTGGCCCAAAGGTCGAGGAGGCCAGCGCGGATCATCGGTTGTCCGCGTCGCCGAGCGACGTCAGAGTTCGCGCGCCGTGAGCGTGAGCGACCCGTACGAGCAAGCGATCGAAGCCCTCGCCGAGGCGCTGGGGCGGCCTGTGCCCGACGAGGTCGTGTGGTCGCGGCTGCGCGAGCGTGTCGCCACCTTCTGCAGGCTGGCGAGCGAGTGGAACCAGCACCTCGATCTCACCGCCGCCGACGGTCCGCGCGAGATCGCGGAGATCCTCGTCGCCGACGCGCTCGTGCTCGCGCGCCGCGAGCTCGTGCACGAAGGCGAGGCGCTCCTCGACGTCGGCTCGGGCGCAGGCGGGCCCGCGCTCGCGCTCGCGATCCTGCGCGAGGACCTCGCGGTCGCGCTGCTCGAGCCGAAGGGAAAGCGCGTGGCGTTCCTGCGCACGGTGATGGGCTCGCTCGATCTCGCACCGCGCGTTCGTGCGCACGAGGGGCGGGTCGAGCCGAGGCGTCCCTCCCTTCCTCCTGCCGTCGCGGCGTCGATGGCGAGCCCCTCGGTGTCGTGTGCGCGCGCCACGTTCGAGCCGCGCGTGTGGGCCGAGGTGGGCTTGGCGCTCGCGCCCTCCACGCTGGTGCTCCTCGCGCAGGAAGCGCCACCCGAGGGCCACGTGCTCGAGGCCGACGTGCGCTACGAGCTGCCGTTCAAGCGCGCGTCGCGTCGCACGGTGCGGCTTCGCAGGTCGAGCACGTGAGCGAGAGCGCGCGGCCGCCGGCCTCGCGGATCCACGCGGCGCTCCTCGCGGTGCAGCTCGCGTTCGCGTCGCTCTCGGTGGCCGGTCGCATCCTCGTGCGCGAGCTCGATCCGCTCGCCCTCGCGCTCGTGCGGTTGGCCGGCGCGGGCCTCGTGCTGGTCGCGCTCGATCGCGCTCGACCCACGCGGGCCGAGCCGATGACGTGGCGTGATCGCGCGGGGATCGCGGCGTGCGCGACGCTCGGGATCTTCGGCAACCAGGGGTTGTTCCTCACGGGGCTGCGCTTCACCACCGCCACCCACGCCACGCTGCTCGTGGCGACGATCCCGGTCTTCACGGCGCTCGTGGGCCTCGGGCTCTTCACGCTCGCGCCGCGGCTCGGAGTGGGTGAGCCCGCGCGTGGCGGTGTGCTCGCGGGCATCGGCATCGCGATCTCGGGGGTGGTGGCGCTCGTCCTGCCCGATGCGCTCGCGACGAGCGCCGGCGACCTGGCGTGGTGGGGTGACCTGCTCGTGACCGCGAACTCGTTCGTGTACGCGATCTACCTCGTGCTCATCCGGCGCTACGCGACGCGCCACGGGAGCCTGCCGGTCGTGGCGTGGGGCTTCACGTGGGGCGCGCTCCTCGCGCTGCCGCTCGGTGGCCCTGCGCTCCTCGAGGACGCGCCCGCGCTCGGTCCGCGCGCGTGGGCGCTCGTGCTCTATGTGGTGCTGGTCGCGACTGTGTTCACGTACCTCGCCAACGCCTGGGCGCTGCGCTTCGCGACGCCGTCGCTGGTGGCCACGTACATCTTCGTGCAGCCGATCGTCGCGTCGCTGCTTGCGTGGTGGGTGCTGGGCGAGGTGCCGACGGCGCGGCTCGGCGTGGCGGCGGTCCTGGTCGCGGCGGGTGTGGCCCTCGTGGTGCGGTCCCAGGAGCGCCAGGATGGCGCTCGACCCGCCCGGACGGGGGGTCGCGTCAAAGTGCCCGCCGGAGCCGAATGATCCCGGGGGGTTACGAGGCGTGGAGTGACCCCGGTCCGTTGGCGCCCCGGTCAGTTGGCGGAGGCGCTGACGAGGCGAGCGGCGCGCACGGCCATGCCGTAGGCGCGGTCGGCGCGGGCATCGGTGCGCGGATCGGTCACACCCCAGGCGTGCATGCGGGCGAGCGCCGCGTGGTGCACGTCGAGGGCGGCGTAGGTGCGCTCCGAGCAGCCGTGCTCGGGCACCGGCGTGGCCTCGGACGAGCCCGCCACACCGAGCGCGCGACCGCAGCGGGCCAGGGCGAGCGAGGAGGTCGAGAGCGCGTCCTCGAGGCGGCCAGTGCGCTCGTAGCCGCGGGCGAGGCGGTGGGCCACGGCGGGATCGGACAGGACGTCGTCGTCGGCGGTCATGAGCGCAGCCACGGCGAGCTCGGGACGATCGAGGCGGAGGTAGGCGTCGGCGAGCTCCTCGGCCAGCGCCGGATCGTCGCGGTGGGTCGCCCACCGATCCTCGAGGGCGGAGAGCTCGTGGGTGGACTCGAGGCTCGGGTCGAGGGCCGCTGATTCCTCGGTGACCGTGAGCGATGCCCAGACAGCGCCGAGCAACACCAAGATCCCGAGGTTCAGCTTGATCTCCATCGACGTCCTCCAGAGCTTCTCGTGTGGCCAGCCCAGAGCTTCTCGTGTGTCGGCCGAAGAATGGCTCGACAAGCCCGCGACATCGGGCCGGTCACGAGATGGACACGCGACCGCGTGAGGCCTTGGACACCCGCGCTCCGGAGAAGTTCCGACGTTTCTCCGCCGCGCGTGAGCCTGGTTCCGAAGAGTCTACGGCCCGGCGTCAGCGTCCTTCCCTCCCCGCCTTCGGTGGCCACGGTCGCCTCGCCGTAGGCCAGCGGGCGCGTGCTAGCGTTGCGGACGATGAGCGAGCGCATCGCCCGCCGCAGGTTCGTCTCCAGCGCGGGCGCGCTCTCGGCCCTGGGGCTCTCGGCGACGTGGACCGAGCCCGCCCTTGCGCAGGAGCTCTGTCGGCAAGGCGCCGACGATCCGGGCCGGCCCCTCGCCAACGACGTCACGGGCGCCGACCGCATGCACCTGCCCGCCGTCGCGCTGCCTGCGCGCCCGCGCCTCGGCCGTTCGTTCGACCTGGTCGTGCGGATCGGCGAGCCCCTCCACGAGCAGCGACACGATCACCACATCGCGTGGATCGAGGCTCTCTACGGCGCCGAACGGCTCTTCGCGTGCGACCTGTCCCCCGACGTCCCTTTTCCGGTGGTCCGCGTCCCCGTCGTGCTCCGCCGGGTCGACGTGCTCCGGGTGCGCCTCCGGTGCTCGCGCGACGGGGTGTTCGTGTGGCAGCTCCCGCTCGAGCCCCGCTGACCGGGGGGCACGAGCGAGTCCCTCTGCCCAGAGTGGCCCAGCCCAGAGCTTCGCCCGGGCAGAGGGGCGGATCGCCCGATTCGCTCAGCGCCGGCGGCGCGAGAGGGTCAGGCCGATCGCTGCGGCGAGGGCGAGCGACATGAGTGGCCCCGGGGCGCCCGACGACGACTGCGCGCTGCAGCCAGGAGAGCGCGACGGGGGCGTCGGTGCGTTGGGCGCGAAGCACGCGCGCGAGCCGTCGCCGAGCGCCTCGCAGAGGAAGCCGGGACCGCAGCGGTTATCGGCGGAGCAGGGGAGCGTGCACGCGCCGTCGCGGCACATGCCCGTCGAGCACTCGCCGTCGCTCGAGCATCCCTCGCCGACGAGCCCGCCGATCGGCGCGCAGATCATCGAGCCGCCCGCGTCGAGGCACTGGAATCCCGTGGGGCATGGGGCGTCCGCCGTGCACGTCGAGGTGCACCAGCGCCGATCGCCCTGAGCCGCGCAGACGGCGCCGAGCGCACAGTCCACGCTCGAGAGACACGGACCGCCGACGGGCTGCTCGCGCTCGAGCTGGCAGCCACCCTCGACGCACGAGAAGCCCTCGGGGCACTCGTCGATCGTCGTGCACGGGCTCGTGCACTCGCCCACGCCCGCACGCATCACGCAGAGGCCCGAGCGGCACTGGCTGTTGTCGTTGCAGACCTCTCCGAGGCCGTGGGGGCTCCCGAATTCGCTGGCGTCGATGCAGACCGAGCACGCGCCCTCGGCGGCCACGCACACCTCGCCGTCGAGGCAGTCACCGCGATCGCCTCGGCAGGGGTCGAGGCAGCGACGGCGACCATCGCCCGGATCGCGGCAGAGGCCGCTCTCGCAGTCGGTGTCGGCCGTGCAGGCCGTGTCGAGAGGCGCCACGCCGAGCGCGCCCGGCACGCAGAAGCCGTCGCAGAAGCCTGGCTCGGAAGCGCAGTAGAAGCTCGGCGGACAGCCGAGCGTGGGCCGCATGGGATCGCAGGTCTGCGAGCAGACCGAGCCCGCCGGCGTGCCGGCGCAGAGGCCGCCCGAGCACTCGCTCCCGTCGGTGCACGGCGCACCGAGCGGCGAGCACACCTCGTCGACCATCTCGTTGCAGTCGTTGTCGATTCCGTCGCAGACCTCGGTCTCCGGGAAGCAGCCGTCGCCCACGGACTCGATCACGCTGTTGATCCACGCGACCTGGGCCCAGATCTGGTTGTAGACGCCGGGCGCCGTGCCGCAGCGAGGCTCGCTCATCATGTCCGGGCTGTAGATGAACGACGCGACGCCATAGATGAGCCCGTCGGGTCCGATGAGAGGCCCGCCCGAGTCGCCGGAGCACACCGTGGGATCCACGAAGAGCAGGCCCGAGTAGGCCTCGTTCACGCTCGTGCTGACGCGGTACTTCACGCCGGAGCTGCCCGAAGGAATCTCTCCGAAGCCCACCGCCGTGCTCGTGGCGCCGACGATCGAGCCGGGCGTGGTGTCTCGCGCGATGTCGTAGGGTGTCTCCCGCGCAGGGCTGCTGAGGATGAGGAGGCCTAGATCCTCGGCGCGTCCGCTCCCGATGTCCGCCGTGGAGCCCGGGATGATCTCGACGCGCGAGACGCGATACTCCGCCGTGAACGAGCGCGGATCGCTGCCCACGTACAGCCGGAAGATCCCGGGCGACGCCGCCGCCGTGCCGCTGCCGTTGACGACGCAGTGGCGTGCCGTGAGCACGACCCGCGGCGAGATGAGCGACGCGGTGCACGCCGCTCCGTCGGTCCGGTACATGAAGAAGACCGCGGGGTAGCCGCTCTCGCGCGTGCCACCGACGATCGCCTCGCGGGCGACATCGATGGGCTGCGCTGCGCACGCGGTGAGGGCCGAGGTCAGGCCGAGCGCGGCGAGGCCTGCGAGCGCGCGGGACGAGGCGCTCACTTGGCACCTCGGCGCGCGCGACGCGCCACGAGGCCGAGGAGCGCCGTCAGACCGAGCACCGCGAGCGCATCGCTCGAGCGCGCGGTGCGCGCGACCGTGCAGCCACCCGAAGGCGGCGCCACGGGCCTGGGGGGCGGCCACACGCAGACGGCGGTGATTCCGTCGGCGGTGCGGCGGCACTCGAGGCCCGAGGGGCAGGGCGCGTCCGGTCCACAGACGCGCGTGCAGGCGCCAGGCGCGTCCGAGCTCGCGCCCGCCGCACACACGCCCGAGAGGCAGTCCTCGGCCACGGTGCAGTCGTCGCCCGCGATGCCTGCGTCCGGCGCGCAGATGAAGACACCCGCGCTCGCCTCGACGCACTCGAAGCCGTCCTGGCAGGGCTCGGCGTCGCTGCAGAACGCGGCGCACCAGCGCTGCTCACCGCGCGCCGCGCAGAAGCTGCCGTCGATGCAGTCCGTGTTCTCGGCGCAAGGATCGCCGAGGCCCCCGCGCGGGCCGGCCACGCAGAGGTCGCCCATGTCCGTCGTGCGACAGTGGAAGCGGTCGCCGCAGTCCTCGTCGCTCGCGCACGTCCGCGTGCAGTAGGAGCGCGACGGACGACCTGGGAACACGTCCTCGAAGCAGGTGCCCGTCGAGCACATCGAGCCGTCGGTGCACGGCTCACCGAGGTTGTGCGAGCCCGCGACGAGCGAGGCGTCGATGCACGCCCCGCAGGCGCCATGGACGTTCGCGCAGACCTCGCCCACGAGACACGCGGCAGTGTCGGCTTGGCACGGCTGGAGGCAGCGCGCGCGGCCATCGCCCGGATCGGTGCAGAAGAGCGACGCGCACTGGAGGTTGTCCGTGCAGTCTGCGCCGATCGCGGCGTTGCCCATCGTCCCGACCACCGGGACGCACGAGCCGGCGCACTCGCCGGGAAGGCCCGCGCAGTAGAAGCCCTCTTCGCAGCCGACGGTGGGGTTGCGCGCGTCGCAGGTGTGAGCGCAGAGCCGGCCAGCGATGGTGTCGCGGCACTGGTTTCCGACGCACTCGTCGTCGGTGCTGCAGGCCTCACCGAGCGGCGTGCACGTCTCGTCGACCTCGCCGTTGCAGTCGTTGTCGCGGCCGTCGCAGACCTCGGCCCCGCTCGCGATGCAGGTGCCGCCCTCTTCGAGCGCCATGTCGATCATGTCGAAGAAGGGATAGATCTGGTTGTAGGCGCCGTAGCCCGAGCCGCAGGAGCCAGTGCCGAACGACACCACGCCCGCGATCTCTCCGGCCTCCGTGATCATCGGACCGCCCGAGTCGCCCTGGCAGGTGACAGCGCCCACGTAGATCAGGCTCGAGTCGGTGCTCTGGATCGTGCCTGTGGTCGTGTACTTCACGCCCGCGCTGCCGCTCGGGATCTGCCCGAAGCCGGTCGCGGTGAACGTCTGCCCGGCCAGCCCGCGCGGGCTCGTGCGCATGAGCGGGATCGGCTCGAGCCCCGTCACCTCGCTGGCGAGCACGATGAGCGCGACGTCGACCCCGACGAGCGCGCCCGAGAGGCCCGTGCGACCGCCCTCGGTCCAGGTGCCGGGCGTGGTGTACACGCTGACCGCTCGGTAGCTCGAGCCGCGACCGACGTTGTCACCCGTGCCGATGATGAAGTTGCTCGCAGGCGCCGGCCCCGTGGCCCCGGAGTGCTGCACGCAGTGCTTGGCGGTGAGGATCACGCGCGGCGCGATGAGCGACGCCGTGCACATCGCACCGAGCGACGTGTCGTAGAGCCAGAGGACCGAAGGGTTGCCGCCGCGGGTTCCCCCGACGATGGGCTGTTCCGAGCGCGCGACGGAGTCCGCCGCGCAGCCGGAGAGGGTGATGCAGAGGGACGAGACCAGGGCTGTCGCGGCGCCGGTGGCCAGACCGGAGCTCGCGAAACGACGAGGCGAGATGTTCATGAGACGAGCACTCCCGAGGCGCGGTGGCCGACCCACGGCGCTGCGCGCGCCGACTGCAAGTTCGATGCACAAAGGGCTCACGCATCACCGTGAGCCCGCGGCCCCACGGTACCGCGTGTCTGGTGGGCCGGGGAGGCGCGATCGACGAACGCTTCGTTTCCGTCGGAGGCGGTCGCGCCGCGGTCGTCAGGACCGTGACGCGAGGCCGAGCGACCAACGTCACGGTCCGCACGATCCGTGAGGACACTCACGTCACGGCCGCGGGAGGTTCCGGGGAGAAACGCCCCATCCGAAGCGCTCACTCACCTGCTTCGAGCATCGGATCGGCGTCGCCGGCCTCGGCCGCGAGCGCGCGCGCCTCGAGGAAGAGCTTCTCCGCCATGTCCTGGTTGCCCGAGCGCCGCTGGAGGCGTCCCCGTGCCGCCGAGACCCGCGCGAGCAGGGCCCCCGAGCCGATCGAGCGCGCGCGTCCGAGCGCGACGAGCAGGTGATCGCCCGCGGCGTCGAGATCACCGCGGCGCACGGCGGTCTCGGCGGCCACGAGCGCCGTCTGCGCGAGCTCGGCGTCGGCCGGGTGCTCGAGCTTCTCGAAGAGATCGATCGCGCGCTCGAGCGGTGCGATGGCCTGGTCGAGCTCCCGCGAGTCGCGGCGCAAGCGACCGAGCTCGAGCTGGGCCTCTGCCTCGTAGCGTGTGTCGCGCGTGCGCTGGAGGATCTCGATGGCCTGACCGAGGAGGCGCACGGCCTCGCGGCCACGATCGCGGTGCACGGCGACGCGCCCGAGCTGGAGGAGCATCCGACCACGCTCGCGGCTCGCGGGTCCGACCAGCTCCATCGCCTCGCGAAGGACGCCGTCGGCGCCGCCGTGATCTCCCGATCGATCGAGGGCCTCGCCGAGCTTGCGCGACAGCGTGACGACGGCCGGGTCGAGCGAGGTGTCGCCGGCATGGATGCTCTCGCGTCGCGCGACCTCGAGGCCGCGTCGGAACGCGAGCGTCGCGGTGGTCGGATCTCCGCGCTCGAGGGCCTGATCGCCCATCCGCTCGAGGATCAGGATCGCGCTCATCGGCTCGCCCGCACGGAACGCGTGCTCCGCGCGCACCTCGAGCGGCGCCTGCGCAGCAGACTCCGCGGCCAGGGCGCGACCGTGCAGCTCCTTGCGTGCCTCGGCGGGGATCGAGGCCTCGACGAGCTCGCGGAGGAACGGATGCGCGACCGTGATCTCGCCCTCGATCATCTTGACGAGGCCCATGCGCATGAGCGTCTCGAGCGGCTCGAGATCGGCGGCGGGGACGAGGGCCTTGAGCGCGTCGAACGACGCGCGCTCGCCGAGCACCGTGAGGGTCTGGAGCACGCGGCGTGCGCCGAGCTCGAGCCGCGAGATGCGCGCGACGACTGCATCGGCGAGTCGCTCCGGGATCGCGCCCTGATCCTCGAGGCTCTGGTAGCCGAGGGCCGCCAGCTGCTCGATGTAGAGGGGGAGGTAGAGGCGCATGGCCGTCGGCGTCGCTGCCTCGCGGGAGACGCCGACGGGGGCGGGCGGAGGGCTCCCCGAGATCATCGCCGCAGCCTCCTGCGGTCCCAGACCCCTGAGCAGCATCGTCGCCGGGCTCCCCGTGGTCTGCGGCTTTCCGCCTGGCACGGTGCTCGTCACGAGCAGCACGCCCGTGAGCTCCGGGTCCGCGATCATCTCGCGCAGCGCCACCTTCGTGAGGTGACAGCAGCGGTGCGTGTCATCGACCAGGATGCCGATGGCGCCGCTCGCGCTCCGCTGCGCGGCGACCCGCGCGGCGACGGCGAGCAGCGCGCCGACGGCAGCAGCACGAGAACGCCCCGGGAGCCCCGGCACGCCGTGAGGGTCGGTCAGCTCCGCCACGCCCGCGCGCGCCATCGGCGACTCGATCACGCCGAGCTGCACCAGCTCCTGGAGGCGCGCGATCGGCGCATCGAGGAGCGCGCTCACGAGCTTGCGGATCGCGTGGTACGGGACCGGCGCCAGGCTCGGGTGCGGGCCGGCGGTCACGACGAAGTCTGCGGCGGCATCGGCCCGCGCGGCGAGCTCGGACAGCAGGCGTGACTTGCCCACGCCTGGCTCTCCGACGAGGCGCACCCACGTGGGGCGCGAGGTGGCGGCGGTGCGCGCCTCGAGCAGGCGCTCGATCTCGGCGTCTCGCCCGATGAGGGGCGAGCGCCCGAGCGGTGGCGCTGTCGTCGTGCGCGGCTGCGGCGAGAGGGATCCTCGGTTCGACGAGGTCGCGCCTCCGAAGCGCGCCGCCGCGCCAGAGGGCTCGAGCTTGGCCCCGCACGCGTTGCAGAAGCGCGAGTTGCGTGTGTTGGAGGTGTTGCACGAGGGGCAGCGCACCGATGCGGCGTCGGCGGTCTCGAACGCGAGCTCTGCCTGCCGCAGGGCCTCGTCGAGCTCGTCGGCCGTCTGGAAGCGGTCCTTCGCGTCCTTCTGCAGCGCCTTGAGCGCGATGTCCGCGAGCACGTCGGGCACGTTCCGCGCGGGCGCGACGAGCCGAGGATCGGGGATGGGATCGTTGATGTGCCGCAGCACCACCTTGGTGGGCGTGTCGTCGATGTAGGGCAGTCGATCGGTGAGCAGCTCGAAGAGCAAGACGCCCATCGAGTAGAGATCCGTGCGGCCATCGAGCGGATCGCCGCGTCCTTGCTCGGGGCTCATGTAGTCGGGCGTGCCGCACACGAGGCCGGGCGTGGTGATGGAGGTCTTCTGCGGTCCGGTGATGGTGGCGAGACCGAAGTCCACGACCTTCACGGAGTCGTCGCCCCGCCGCGAGCGCTGCACGATCACGTTCTCGGGCTTGAGATCGCGGTGCACCACGCCGAGCGCGTGCGCTTCGCCGAGCGCGCTCGCGACGCGACGGAGGATCCGCACGATGCGCTTGAACGGGAGAGGACCCTCCTCGGCATTGACCGTCGCGAGGTCTTTGCCCGAGAGGAATTCCATCACGAGATAGAGGATCCCGTCCTCGCTGCGACCGAAGTCGATGACGCCCACCGAGTCGGGGTGGTTCAGTCGGCTCGCCGCGCGGGCCTCGTTGTAGAAGCGCGCGACCGTCTGCTCGTCGCTGAGGAGGTTCGGGTGGATCACCTTCACGGCGACGGTGCGTCCGAGCGTGGTCTGCACGCCTCGGTAGACGCGCCCCATGCCGCCGACGCCCACCAGCTCCTGGATGACGTAGGCGCCGCCGACCGTGCGCCCGATCAGTGGATCGCCGGGGCTCGACGCTTCTTCCCGCTCGAGGCTGGTGCCGCACGCCGCGCAGAACCGATCGCGCTCGTTGACGTTCGTTCCGCAGTGCGGGCACTGGAACACGCGGCCGATGATACTGGAGACGGACCGGAAGGGGGACTCTCGTTGCTCCCACACGGCGTGTAGAGTCGGGCCGTGAACTCCGAGGTCTCCACGGCCCCCAATCAGGACGTCGACGCCATCGCGCGACGTGCTCGTTTGGTGCTGCTCGGATGTTCTGCGTGGCTCTGGGTGCTCGTGATCTTGCCGATGGTGGAGCTCGGGCTCGGCGGCGTGGCGGGGATCACGAGCGCGGTGGCGTTCCCCGCCTGTGTGGTCGTCGGCGTGTGGATCGATGCGCTCGCGCGCGGCCGGACACGCTGGGCGATGCGGCGCGGTGCCGAGGCGCTGCTCTTCGCTGCGGCGCCGCTGGCGCTCGTGGCCGCGCTCGAGCGGCCCGATCTCGCGGAGCGCGAGGTCCTCGGACCCCTGCATGTCTCCCTCGTCGTCCTCGCGGTCGCCGCGTATCTGGCGTCGGTCGCGTGGCTCGCGTCCACGCACGCGGCGCGTCGTCCCGCGCAGGCGCACCCGTTGCCGCCCTCGGCCCGCATCGTCGAGCCGGCGTGGCCACGCGCGGTGCGAGCGATGCTGCTCGGCCTCGTGACCCTGGGCGCGATCGGACTGCTCGCGATCGCGCCGCTGCTGGACGGCGTGGCGGCGCGGACCGCACGTCACGGGGCCTCTGCCGAGACCGCCGCGCTCCTCGCAGGTGTCCTCGGCATGACGCTGGGGGTGACGACGCTCGGTGCGGTGGTGGCCCCTGCGCTGCGTGCGCGCAGCGCGAGCGATCGCATCCCGACGCGAGGGCGGGGCCTCGTCTCGATCGCGCTCGCCGTGCTCTCGGTCGCCGCGTGGGTCTGGCTGCACCGCGCCGGGTGAGAGAGCGTCAGCGGGTGAGCGCGAGGACGCTCTCCTCGAGCAGTGTCTCGGGATCGCGCTTGCTGCCCTTGAGCGCCTGATCGGTCTCGGCCAGCACGCGGAACGCGCGTCGCAGATCGGGTCGCGAGAACTTGCGCGCCGACTCCGACAGATCGCGCGCCTTGAACGGCGGTGCGCCGGCGCGCTTGACCGCGTCGTCAGGGCGGAGCCCCTCGTCGAGCGCGTCCTTCATGCGCGACACGATGCGAAGCTGCCGCGCGATCTGTCCGAGGATGCCGAGGGGCTGCTCGCGGTCGGCGAGCAGGGACCCCACCGCCTCCATCGCCAGCTTCTGGCGCTTGAGCGCGATCGCGTCGACGAGCTTCCAGATCGTGTCCACGCGCACCCGCTGCACGACCTCCTCGACGGCGTGCCGCGTGATCTGTCCAGGCTTGTCACCCTGCGACACGAACAGAGAGAGGCGCTCGATGGCGTCCTCCATCGCGGCGAGATCGTTGCCCACGGCGTCCACGAGCAGCGCCTGGGCGTCGGCGTCGATGGTGCAGCGGCGCCGCTTCACCTCGCCCAGCACGAAGCGCTCGAGCAGGGCGCCCTTGAGGGGCTCGACCGCGAGGAACGCGCCATCGCCTTTGTTGGCAAGGGATTTCGCGGCTTTCGCCAGCTTGGTCGTGCCGAGCAGCTTGTCGCCCGTGAGCACGAGGCAGGTGCTCGGCGAGGGCTTGGCGAGGTACTCCGCGAGCACGTCCAGCTCGGAGGCGGCCACCGCCTCGAGATCGCGTACCAGCACGTAGCGGGTCTTGGCCATCATCGGCAGCGTGCGCGCGGCGGCGACCACCTTGGCGCCCACCAGGCCCTGCCCATGGAAGAGGTCGTCGTTGAAGCCGCGCACGCCGTCGTCGCCCACGCACGCCTTCTTCAGGTAGCGCGCGGCGCGCTCGATGAGCAGCGTCTCGGCGCCGACGAGGACGTTCACGGGGCGCCACCTCCCTTGCCGTGCCTCGGCGAGGAAGGTCTGGATGTCGAGCTCTTCGGTCACGTCTCGTGTCGCGTACGGTGGAGCGGGCTCAGTCGCGCGCGTGGGTGTCCTCTTCCGAGAACGTCACGACGCCGCTGCGCTGCGCCTCTTCGCCCAGCACGTTGAACCGCGTGCGGCCCACCTCGGCTCGACGGACGGTCACGACCATCTCGAGCTGGCGATTGGGGCGAAAGCGCGGGCGGGGAAGGGTGATGCGCTGGACGAACGTCCGCTGGGTGCGGTCGTGCACGTTGATCGCCATGTCGTCGATGAAGTTCCGCGCGCCGTCCGTCACGTCGTAGTAGAGCGCGTGGTACTCGAGGTCGTCGATCGGGGCGGTGAACTGGATGACGAGGTTGCCGAGCCAGCGACGCTGGTCGAGCGGACCGTCGGTCGTCTCGCGCATCTGTCGCGCCTGGTGGCCACGCGCGAACCCGATGAGCGCGCGCTCCGTCAGGTTCCGCGGGATGGCTGCCTGCGTGACGTAGACGGACGCGCGCAGGCCTCGCTGCGCCACGGCGTCGCCGGCCGGAGCGATCGCGAGGGCCCCGAGGCCGAGGGCGAGGGCGGAGAGCAGCGCGAGGAGCGGGGTGCGCGAGCGAGACGACATCGAGTCCTCCGAGGCAGAGCCGGCGATGGTATCCACCTTCGCGGCGAGCGTCGACGGCCGCGACCGCCCCCCGATTCATCGGGCTCTCGGCGGGGTGCTGAAAAGTTGTCCAGCACGTCGCCTCTCCGGTACTCGCGGTGGGATGACGAAGGGCTCGCTGTCGAACCACGCGCTCCAGGGCCTCCTCGCCGCCTCGCGAAAGCAGGCGCAGCGGCGCGGACAACGTCCGACGACCGCGCACTGCGTGCTCGAGATGCTCCAGACCGATCCGGACGCAGGCCAGGCGCTGCGCGCGGCGGGGGTGCTCGAGGTGAGCCTCGTCGGCGCGCTGAAGATGGCCAGCGACGAGCCCGAGCTCGTCCTCGAGCGCGCGAGCGAGCGCGCCCTCCAGATCGCCAAGCGTCACGACACGACCGGCGCGCCCGTGGTGCGTCCGTCGCATCTCCTGCTCGCGATCTGCAGCGATCCGCGATCGGCCGCGGCGCAGTGCTTCGAGCGCCTGGGCGTCTCGCTCGTGCGCGTGCAGCAGGAGCTGGTCGCGCTGATCGCTCCGGGAGAGATCGTCACGCGTCCGAGCCCGAGCGAGTCTCCGCCGCCCCGCCCTCGCGCCTTCGTGCTCCCGCCGCGCGAGCAGCGCGAGCCGCGACCCGACGCGCGCGCGGAGCCGAGGGCCTCTGCACGGATCGTCGCGCCACCCCGCAATCGTCGCGTCGTGCGGGAGCTGCCCTCGACGCCTCCGCCCCCTGCGGAGGTCGCGCCGAGCCCTGCTCCGCCGCAGGAGCCCGCCTCTCGCTGGGCCCTCGATCGAGAGCGCTTTCCCCTCCTGGCGAGCCTCGGACGCAACCTCTGCCTCCTCGCCGAGCGCGGCCAGATCGATCCGGTGCTCGGTCGCGAGAAGGAGCTCGAGCAGGTGCTCGACGTGCTCTGTCGTCGTCGCGGCAACAACCCCCTTCTCGTCGGCGCGCCCGGCGTCGGAAAGACGGCGATCGTCGAGGGCCTCGCGCTCGCGATCGTCGACGCCGCGACCGGCAAGAGCACCGAGCACGCCCTCGGAGGGCTGGGCGATCGCATCGTGATCGAGGTGACCGCGGGCTCTCTCGCGAGCGGCACCGGTGTTCGCGGCGCGCTCGCCGAGAAGCTCAAGAAGCTCCGTGAGGAGGTCGCGCGCGCGGAGGGACGCGTGCTGCTCTTCCTCGACGAAATCCACACGATCGTGGGCGAGAGCGCGGGCCCCGACGACCTCGCGAGCGAGCTCAAGGGCGCCCTCGCGCGCGGTGAGCTCGCGTGCATCGGCGCCAGCACCGATCAAGAGATGCGAAAGCACTTCGATCGCGATCCCGCGTTCGCCCGGCGCTTCGCGGTCGTGCACGTCGCCGAGCCCAGCGCGTCGGCCACCGAGTCGATCCTCGCGGGCCTTCTCCCTCGCTACGAGGCCCACCACGGCGTGCGCTTCGAGCAGGCCGCGGTGCGCGCCGCGGTGGAGCTGTCGATCCGCTTCCTCCCGGAGCGCAGCCTGCCCGACAAGGCCATCGGGGTGCTCGATCTCGCGGGCGCCCGCGCGCGCCGCTGTGGCGCGAGCGAGGTCGCGGCCGCCGACGTCGCGCGTGTGATCGCCGACGAGGCGCACGTGCCCGTCGATCGCCTGCTCCTGCGCGACGGCGAGCGCCTGCTCGCGCTCGAGGCGCAGCTGGGTGAGCGCGTCGTGGGCCAGCGCCGCGCGCTCGCGCGCATCGCAGACGCCTTGCGAAAAGGGGCCGCGGGCTTCCGAGGTCGCCGTCCGCTCGCGACCTTCCTCCTCCTCGGCACCACCGGCGTCGGCAAGACCGAGACGGCCAAGGCGATCGCAGACGTGCTCTTCGCGCCGGGCGCCATGACGCGCTTCGACATGAGCGAGATGAGCGAGAGCCACGCGGTGGCGCGCCTCTTCGGCGCGCCGCCCGGCTACGTCGGGCACGAGTCCGGCGGACAGCTCACGGAGGCGGTGCGTCGGCGCCCGTATCAGCTCGTCCTCCTCGACGAGATCGAGAAGGCGCACCCCGACGTGCTGCTCGCGCTCCTTCCGCTGCTCGACGAGGGGCGGCTCACCGACGGACGTGGTCGCACGGTGGACTTCACCAACACGGTGGTCGTGATGACGTCGAACCTCGGTGCGCTCGCGGCGACGCAGCGTGCGCACCGCGCGATCGGGTTCGATGCCCCCGATCCCGCGCAGCTCGCGCGACGCGAGGGAGAGGAGCGCGAGAGCCGCGTCCTCGAGGCCGCGCGCAAGGCCCTGCCGCCCGAGCTCTGGAACCGCATCGACGAGCCGCTCTACTTCGCGCCGCTCGAGCACGACGACGTGGTCGAGATCGCGCGACGCATGCTCGGCGCGCTCTCGCGCACGCTCGAGCTCGAGCGCGGCGTGAGCCTCGTGATCGATCCGAGCGCGTGCGCCGCGCTGGCTGCCGCGGGTGGCTTCGAGGCCTCGCTCGGTGCGCGGCCCATGCGGCGCACCGTGGGACGTCTCGTCGAGTCTCCGCTCGCGGCGCGCTTGCTGGGCGGCGAGATCGCGCGCGGGGCTCGCGTGCGCGTCGTCGGACGTCACGACCAGGTGCTCTTCGAGGTCTCGATCGGTGGCCGTGCCGAGGTGATCGAGGCCGAGTGACGCGCCGGCAGAGCGCGCGAATTCCCTTCAATTCTGGCCGTTCTCGTCGTCGTCGGTCGTGAACGTCCCCACGGCGAAGATCACACACGGATCGCCCAGCGACGGTGCGCACGGCGCGAGCTCGCGGAAGCGGTCGGGGCGCGAGCGCGCTGCCTCTGCGCCGGTGAAGTGCGGCCCGTCGCCGAGCACGATGCTCTCGATGTGCTCGCGCTCCACGAGCTCCACCAGCTCGTCGGCGGTCGGACCCGGGGCCTCGAGGTACACGACCCGTCCGTGCTGGTGCGCGGGGAAGAGCCGACCGGGGAGGTTGAAGCTCGGGTCGTACGCGAACGCCTCTCCGTGACCGACGCGCGCGCGGGCGTCGCTCCACGGCCTCTCGTCGAGGTCGATGCCGTAGGCGGCCTCTCGCTCGGCCTCGGGCAGCGCGGCGATGTCGGCGAGGCTCGGGCCGTCCACCGTGAAGCCGGAGCTCGCGTGCCACACGGAGCCGAGGGCGAGCACGACGAGCGCCACGTCGAGGGTGCGTCGCCAGCGACGCGGCAGATCGTCGGTGGCGACGGCCGCGATCGCGAGGCCCACGCCCGCGAGCAGGAGCGTGTAGCGGGCCCAGAAGGCCTGGGGCG
>JAIBCE010000175.1 GCA_019694315.1 Sandaracinaceae bacterium | reverse complement strand
GCGGGGCGGACCTCCGCGAGCTCATGGCCACGCGTCCCGAGATCACGCAGGGCGTGGTGCGTGTGCTCGTCGCTCGCCTGCGCGACGCGAGCGGCAAGCTCGCGGGCTGATCGCGGGAGCGTCCTCAGCAGCTCCCTGGCCGGCCGATCGAGCGTTGCTGCGACCCCGCAGGATCGTGATCGCCCCGCTGGCCGTCAGTGCGCGGTCTTGCTACCCGTCCGTACCTCGCATGCTCACGTGTCTCAGGGTCCGCAACTTCGCGATCATCGACGCGCTCGAGGTCGAGCTCGGGCCCGGCCTCAACGTCCTCACCGGCGAGACGGGCGCGGGCAAGTCGATCCTGATCGACGCGCTCGGGCTCGTGCTCGGCGAGAAGGCCCGCAACGATCTCGTGCGGACCGGCGCCGCGCAGGCGGAGGTCGAGGCGCTCTTCGATCTCGATCCCACGACCGTCGCGGATCGCCTCTCGCGCGCAGGGATCGCGCTCGAGGGCGACGACGAAGACCACGCGCCACCGAGCGCCGAGCTCGTCGTGCGCCGCGTCGTCAGCCAGAACGGTCGCTCCCGCGCGTACGTGAACGGTCGGCTCGTGACCCTCGCGCAGCTCGCCGCGCTCGCGCAGGGGCTCGCGGACATCTCCTCGCAGCACGAGCACCACACGCTCGTCGATCCGTGGAGCCACCTCGGCTACCTCGACGCGTTCGGGGGGCTCGAGGAGCGCGTTCGATCGGTGGGCGAGGCCCACGCCGAGCTCCAGGCCGCGAGCAAGGTCCTGGACGAGGCGCGCGCACGGCTCCGCGGACGCGCCGATCGCTCGGATTTTCTTGCGTTCCAGCTCTCCGAGATCGACGCGGTCACGCCCGTTCCGGGGGAGATGGTCAAGCTGTCGATCGATCGCGAGCGACTGCGCCACGCCGAGAAGCTCCTCCGCGCAGCGGGCGGATCCGAAGAGGCGCTCTACGGCCGTGACGGATCGATCAGCGAGGAGCTGGGCAAGATCGTGGCGAGCGTGCGTGACGCGGCGCACCTCGATCCCGCGCTCGGATCGGCGCTCGCGAGCCTCGAGGCAGCGGACGCCCAGATCGTCGAGGCGGCCAGGGAGCTCGGCCACTACGCGCGCAACGTCGCGCTCGATCCGGAGCGCCTCGGGGAGGTGGACGATCGCCTGCACGCGCTCGGCCGCCTCGTGCGCAAGTACGCGCCCGGCGCCGAGGGGCCCGAAGAAGCCGTGCTCGCGCATCGCGCGAGGGTGGCCGCGGAGCTCGCGTCGCTCGAGCACGCCGAGGACGAGATCGCCTCGCACGAGGCGCGTCGAGATCGCGCGCTCGCGGTCGGTGCGGAGCGGGCGCGCGCTCTCTCCAAGGCACGGAGCGAGGTCGCTCTCGCGCTCTCGGAGCGCGTGAGCCAGGAGCTCCGTTCGCTCGGGATGGGCTCGGCCCGCATCCACGTGGAGGTCCGTCCGCTCGAGGGACCGAAGGGATCGAGCGAGCTGGCGATCGACGGCGCGCGGCTGTCGGCGACGGGCATCGACCACGTCGAGATCCTCATCGCGCCCAACCCCGGCGAGGAGCCCCGTCCCCTGCGTCGCATCGCCAGCGGTGGCGAGCTGTCGCGCGCGCTCCTGGCCATCAAGCGCACGCTCGCGGGCGCCCGCCGCGAAGGCGCGCAGGGCGCGTCGAGCGCGAGGAGCCTCTACGTCTTCGACGAGGTCGACACCGGGGTCGGTGGTGCGGTCGCGGAGACCATCGGTCAGAAGCTGCGCGACGTCGCGAGGCACGACCAGGTGCTCTGCATCACCCACCTCGCACCCATCGCGATCTACGGCGAGAGCCACTTCCTCGTGAAGAAAGAGATCGTCGATGGGCGCACGCGGAGCGACATCGTGCCGCTCGGCGCCCAGGATCGCGTCGAGGAGATCGCGCGCATGCTCGGCGGCCTCACGGTCACCAAGAAGACGCGCGACGTGGCCGCTGAGCTCCTGCGCTCCGCGGCCTCGTAGCGCGCCTGGACGCTGGCGACCTGGACGCTGGGATCAGAGCGTCGCGAAGAACTGGTTCACGGCGGCGTGCGACCAGTAGCGATCGTTCAGGTACGTGTAGCGGAACTCGTCGAAGACGAAGCCCGGCACCTTGATCGAGAAGATCGCCCAGAAGATCGTGCCGGCGGAGATGTCCTCGAGCCCCGGGATGGTCGAGAAATCAGGGATCGGCGCCTCGTAGACGTTGCCCGGCACGAACATCTGCCACGCCGGGTTTCCGTCGCCGCCGACCATCATGATCACGTGGAAGTCGGCCTCGTCGCCGCCCTCCGTCGCGCGCCAGCGCAGGATGCGGTCGGCGGGGATCGGACCGCCGTTCGTGGGCGCCACGGCATCGGGGACGCCCAGGAAGTCGGGCATCGTCACCACGTCGTCGACCGCCGTCACGCCGTTGAGCGTGGTGGTCGTGTACGGGTACTGATCGAACTCGCCCGTGTACCAGCCCGCCGAGATCTGGTAGCGCGCATCGGTGAGCGTGCCGAGGAGCGCGGGCTCCGCGACGAAGCGGAAGGCACGCGAGGCGTCGCGTCGGCGGACCGTGTCGAAGTCGAAGGTGCTGAACTGGCGCACGACCACGCCCTCGCCGCCGAGATCGAGGAAGGCCTGCAGGCGATAGCGATCGGGGCCCTCGTCGAGGGCCGCCGGCTGCGCGCCGAGCCCCACCTCGACGTAGTGGTCGAGGGGGATGTCCATCACGATGTCCACGCCCGTCACCGTCTCACCGGGGCCCGCGAGCACGTTGCGCGCGACGCCCATGACGTAGGGGATGAACTGACCCGCGGTGGGGTTCTCGAGGCCGCCGAGCGCGTAGACGGCGAGGCCCGCGGGGCGCGCGAAGATGCGGTACGGGTAGCCGAGCTCCGACACGCCCTCGACGATGCGCTCGAGCACGCGGTTGGTGCCGCCGCCCGAGGCGGGATCGGGGTTGGGGTAGGTCGGCGCGGCCTGGGTGGTGAAGACGTACGCGACGCGGTTCCAGCCCGTGCGGGGCTCGGGGATGTTGGACCACGGGTTGGGGCCGTACTCGTTCGGGCCGCGCCAGATCAGCTCGCCCTCGATGAACGCGCCGTTGCGGCCGCGACCGCCGCCGCCGCCCGAGCCCATGCCGCAGCTCGGATCCATCCAGGGCGTGAGGAAGACCGTGACGTCCTGCGCGTCGAACGAGATCACCGATGTGCGCTGGTAGCAGTGCTTGGCGACGTGGATCGTCTGGGTGCCCATGATGTCGGGCCCCGAGAACGTGATCTGCCCCATGACGTCGGTGAGGCCCTGGTGCTCCGTCGAGAGATCGTCGCCGATGATCGCGAAGGCATCGGGCACCGGCAGGCCCGTCATCGCGTCGATCGCGGTGAGGTTGATGCTGCCCGTGATCGGGCCGCCACCGAGGCCGCCACCGAAGGGATCGGCCGTCTCGTAGTAGGTGTACGCGCTGACCGCGACGGTCTCGCTGTGGTCGGCGGCGCGCACCACCGTGACGTCCACGGTGCCGGCCGCCATGGGCGGCGTGCGGCAGGTGATGCGGGTGGCCGACACGATGTCGAGATCGGTGCAGGGCATGCGGCCGAAGAGCACCGTGTCGCCGTCGGCGAAGCTCGTGCCCGAACCGACGATGTTCACGAAGGTGCCGCCGCTCACGGCGCCCGAGCTCGGATCGACCGCGATCGCGTCGTAGGTGTACGCGTCGGGCAACGTGAAGGTCTGGTCCCCGACCTGGATGCTCACGTCCACCGTGCCGACGTCGCCCGCGGGCACGACCACCTGCAGGCGGCGGGCATCGACGAGCGTGTGATCGGCGGGCTGCACGGCGTGCGTGCCGAAGCTGACGTTGGACTCGTCGGTGAAGCCGGTGCCGCGGAGCACGGCGGTGGTGCCGCCGGTGAACGGGCCGTGATCGGGCACGACGCGCGTGATGCCGAGCGTCCCGATGCTGAACGAGCTGTCTCCGAAGCCGACGTTGGTGTCGGCCGGCGCCTCTCGCGCGTCCGGTGTCCCGGCGTCCGGGATCTCGAGGCCCGGGTTCTCGTCGCAGCCGATCAGCGTCAGCGCGAGGAGCGCACCGGCCAGGGGCGCCACGCGGGACAAGGAGACGAGGGAGGAGCGCATCGTCATGAGGGACCTCGTGCGGTCGTCGACCCGCCGCAGGCAACCAGGGCGCAGGAAATTGCGCCGTTCCGCAAGATCGTGAGTATCGAGGCAGCTCGGAGGTGGGTCAAGGCAGGGCGCACCACCGGTGAGGGCCCACGTGTGCAGGCCCCGAGCCCACAGTGGCCCGGTGATAGGCTTTCCGTTCGATGAAGCTCCTCCGCGTGGTCCTCAGCGACCTGCACCTCGGGACCGGGGTGCGTCCGGGGGAGCCCAATACCTTCGAGGACTTCCGACACGACGAGGACTTCGAGGGCCTGCTGGCGCACTACGACGAGGTGGTGGGGGAGGGCGAGCTCGAGCTCGTGCTGAACGGCGACATCTTCGATCTGCTCAAGGTGAAGATCGGCGGCCGGTGGCCCACGGAGGTCACCGACGCGGTCGCGTGCGAGAAGCTCCGGCAGTGCCTCGACGGTCACCCGCGCTTCGTGGCCGCGCTGTCGCGCTTCTTGGCCAAGGAGCGACGACGCGTCGTGTTCATCCCCGGCAACCACGATCTCGACATGTGGATGCCCGGCCCGCAGGCCCTGTTCCGCCGCTACGTCGCGCCCACGGCCTCCCCCGACCGCATCCACTTCGTCACGCAGAGCGACACCTACTACCTGCCCGACGGCATCCAGATCCGGCACGGACATCAGCTCGAGCGGATCCATCGGGTGGACTACCGGCGCATGACCAAGAAGAACCGCGACGGGGTCGAGGTGCTCGATCTGCCGTGGGGAACGCTCTGGATCCTCGAGGTGATGAACCCGGCCAAGGAGCTGCGCAGCTTCGTCGATCGCATCCAGCCGCTGGGCCGCTTCCTCCTCGGCGCGGTGCTCTTCGACACGCGCTTCCTCTTCCAGTTCTTCTGGCGCTCGGCCCAGTACTTCCTGCGCTGGCGCGTGTTCAACCTGAGCGCCTGGCGCGATCGCATCGCGCGCCTGCCGCAGCTGCCAGAGATGGTGCGCGAGGACCTCATCGCGCTCGGCGGCTTCGACGCGGCGGCGCTGCGCGAGGTGAGGCGCCTGCGGGGCGTGCGCACGCTGATCCTCGGTCACAGCCACGGGCCCCGGTTCCTGCAGCTGCCGGGGGGCAAGCTGCTCGTGAACACCGGCACGTGGATGAAGATGATCAACCTCGACGTGCAGCACCTCGGCCAGGACTCGGGGCTCACCTACTGCACGATCGAGTACGCGCGCGGCGAGGACGGGGAGGTGCTCGCCGACGGAAAACCTCGGGTGCAGCTGAAGCGATGGTACGGTCGCACGCGGCCGTTCGAGGTGCTGCCCTATGCCGACTGATCTCCACGAGGCTCGCTCGCGCATCACTGCGTCCCGCGCCGCGACGGGCGTCGTCACGACGAGCCTGGCGCTCAGCGCGCTGGCGGGCGGATGTCCCGCGCCCATGACGATCGAAGAGCTCCCGGACGCGCACCGGATCACGCGCGACGTGGGGCCGGTGGATGCGTACACGCCACCGCCGCCGGACGCGCAGTGGCCGGACGCGGGCCCTCTGCCCGATGCGTGGTCGCGTGACGCGCGCGTGCTCGACGTGGGCTCCGATGGTGGCGGATCGAGCCCCGTCGTGGTGGACGGGCGACTCGACGATGCGGTGTGGAGCACCGCGATCGAGCGGAGCACCGACCTCACTTCGTTCGGCCCGTACTCGGGTACGCAGCTCACGCGCTTCCTCTACGTGCGTACGCGGGACGAGCTCGCGATCGCGTTCGAGGGCACGTTCCCGCTCGCGAGCACGACGGTGTGCGTGTTCCTCGACGTCGACTATCCGAACGTCACCGACGGCGTGCTTCTCTCGCCGTCGGGGCTCGGCGATCGAACGGGCCAGGTCGACTCGGTCCTGTCGAATTCGCTGACGGCGACCGACGCGACGTTTCGTCCGGAGCTCGGCTGGGGCGGCGCGCGGCGGCCCGAGAGCGTCACGGCCGGCTCGCCCACGCTCGGCTGGCGCGCGCTCCGGCAGACCGAGGCCCACGTCCTCGTGCTCGCTCAGCGCTCGGCCTGCACGGCCACTGCGTGCGAGACCGTGCTCCCGCTCTCGGTGCTGGGGGTGCCCGCGACGCGGCAGATCGCCTTTGCCGTGCGCGTCGGCAGCTTCGACATCCTCGACTCGTGGGCACCGCTCCAGACGATCCCGAACGATCCCGATCCCGAGTACGTCTCCGTGGTGGAGATCGTGCCGGCCGTGGAGTGAGCACGATGGCCGTGGAGTGGGCATGACGGCGCTGGAGTGGGCATGACGGCGCTGACGCTGGTCGCGAATCCCCGGGCGGGCGCGGGACGCGGCGCCAAGGTGCTGCCGCGCGTCGAGCGCGCGCTGCGTGATCTCGGCGCCGACGTGCGGGTCGCGCTCACGGAGAGGCCGGAGGACGCGACACGCCTCGTGCGAGAGGCGCTCGAGGCCGGCGCGACGGGCATCGCGGTCATCGGTGGCGATGGCACCCTGAGCGAGGCGACGCACGGCTTCTTCCGCGGAGGCGTGGCGATCCGCCCCGAGGCGTGGCTCGCGCCGATCTCGTCGGGCACGGGCGGCGACTTCCGCAAGTCGCTCGGCGCGGGCAACGTGGGCAGCGATGGCGCGACGGTGGAGGACGTCGTCGGAAGGATGTGGCGCGCGCCCGTGCGCGCGATCGACGTGGGGCACCTGCGCTACGTCGCGAACGACGGCCGCGAGGCCGAGCGCACCTTCCTCAACATCACGAGCTTCGGGATCGGCGGGCTCGTCGATCGGCTCGTGAACGAGGCGCCCAAGTGGATGGGCGGTGGCCCGGCGTTCTTCGCCGGCACGGTGCGCGCGCTGGCGCGCTACACGCCGCAGCGTGTGCGGGTCACGGTCGACGGCGGCGCGCCGCGCGAGGCCGTGATCACGAACGTGGCCGTGTGCAACGGCCGCTTCTTCGGCGGGGGCATGCACGTGGCGCCGGAGGCGTCGCTCGACGACGGCCTCTTCGACGTGGTGACGATGCACGCGCTCGGGCTCCGCGCGGCCGCGCGCCTCACGCCGCGCCTCTACCGCGGCACGCACCTCGGCCAGCCCGGCGTCGACCACGAGCGCGGCCGCGTGGTGATCGCCGAGCCCGTCGATCCACGCGAGCACGTGCTCCTCGATGTCGACGGCGAGGCGCCCGGTCGCCTCCCCGCGCGCTTCGAGATCAAGCCGCGCGCGCTCCTCCTGCGCGGATGACGGAGCTGGCGACGAGCGCTGCGTCGTTCACGCGTCCGGTGATGGCGCGTGCGTGCGCGTGCGCGGCGCTCGGCGGCGTGGCGATCGGCATGGGCGGTGCGCCCTACGAGGCCTTCGCCATCGCGTGGATGGGGCCGGCGCTGATCGTCCTCGGGCTCCGCGCGCTCCGGGACGCCGCGCGGGGCGACGAGCGGAAGAGCCTGCGACGCGCGGCCCTCGTGGGCCTCTCTGCGGGGCTCGCCTCCAACGCGACCACGTGCGCGTGGGTCGTCGACCTCCTCCGTACGTATGCCTACATGCCTGCGCCGATCGCGTGGCTCGTGGCCAGTCTGCTCTTCCTCGCGCAGAGCCTGCCCTTCGTGCTCGGCGCGATGCTCGCGTGGGCGATCGAGCGACTCCTGCGCGAGCTCGTGGGCCCTCGTCCCGCCACGCTGGAGCTCGCGTTCGTCCTCGCCACGGGGATCGCCAGCGCCTCGGCGCCGATGATCTTCCCGTGGCGGATCGGCAACTCGCAGACCGGCCTGCTCGCGCTCGCGCAGATCGTGGAGCTCGGAGGCCTGCCCTTGCTCGACCTGGTGCTCGGGCTCGCGAGCGTGCTCGCGCTGATCGCGCTGCTCGGGCCCGGCCACGCGCGTGCTCGCGTGCTCGTGGGTGTCGCGGCCGTCGCGCTCCTCGCGGTGCCGAGCGCGTGGGGCGCCCATCGGCTCGACGAGGTGCGCGCCGAGCGAGCGCGTCGTGCGCCCCTCGTCGTGGGGCTCGTGCAGCACGACTTCGACGTGCCCGAGCGCTTCGACGCCTCGCAGTGGGAGGCGCAGCTGGCGATCACGTGGTCGCTCGCGCGCTCGCTCGACGAGCAGGGCGTGGACGTCCTGCTCTGGCCGGAGTCCTCGTATCCCTGGGGCCTACGCCGCCTGCAGCTCGGCCTCTCGCCGCGATCGCCCGGCGCGTATCCCGACGAGATCGGTCTCTCCACGCAGCGGCTCCGCGCGCCGATCGTGCTCGGCGCGATGACCCGCGGCGACGACGACGTCTACAACAGCGTGATCGCGATCGATGCTGCGCACGTCCTCGGCGTGGTCGACAAGACGCGCCTCATGCCGTTCAGCGAGCGGATCCCGCTCTGGGAGCTCGTGCCGTTCCTCCACGGCGTCCTTCGTCCTGGGCTCACGCCGGGGCCGCGCGAGGGAGGCGCGATCGACGTGGCGGGCCAGCGCCTCGGCATCCTCAACTGCTACGAGGATCTCATGGCCGATCACGTCTGGCGGGTGATGAGCCATCGACCGACCGTGCTCTCGAACCACACGAACGACGCATGGTTCGGGCGCACGCGGGCGCCGGGCCTGCATCACTTCCTCGCGCGGATGCGCGCGATCGAGACGCGTCGCGACCTGGTGCGCACCGTGAACACCGGCGTGAGCGGGGTGGTGTCCTCCACCGGCGAGACGCTCGTGCGCACGGGGGTCTTCGAGCGCACCACCGTGCGCGCGATCGTGCGGCCCTCGGACGAGCTCACGCCGTGGGTGCGCTACGGCGACCTCACCACGGCCGGCCTCTGGGGCGTGGTGCTCGCGCTCCTCACTCGCTGGCTGCGTGCGCGTGCGCGACCTCGGGCGTGAGAGCGCTCGACACCACGTGGACCACACCTCGCGCGAGGCGTCGTGATACCGTCGCGCGGATGTCGGAGAGCAGCGAGCCCAGCACCTCGAAGGCGAGCGAGCCCCAGGCCGAAGAGGCCGCGAAGAAGAGCGAAGCGAGAGGCGCGGACGCGCCCGCCGTCGCCAAGGCGGACGAGCCGCCGCCGCGCGCCACGCTGCCTCCCGAGAAGAACGCCAACCGCAACGGCCTCATCCGCATCGCGATGCTCGTGGTCATCGCGATCGTGATGCTCGAGAACGCCGTCGGCTGGGTCGATCCCGACCTGTGGGTGCCGTTCGTGTGCATCATCGCGGTGATGGGCATCGGCACGCGCGGCGGTCCGCTCGAGTCGCGTGGCTTCGTGGCGATCGAGGCGGCCGTCGTGCTGATGCTCGGCGTCGCCACGTTCTCGGGCTCGCGCGACTTCGTGTGGGCCGCGAGCGTCGGGGTGAGCCTCGTCGCGATCGGCAAGGTGGCCTTCATGGAGGTCCAGCGCCGAGAGCAAGCGGCGGCCGAGCAGGCGATGAAGGACGCCGAGCGCAAGCTCTCGAAGAAGGACTGACGTGGCGCGCGATCTGACGGGACGCTGCGGGAGCTGCTCGTTCTACACGGCGCTCCGTCTCGCGGACGGTCGCGGCCTCGACGACGTGCTCGACGACGAGGACGACCCTCCGCGCGAGGGCGAGTGCATGCTCAAGTGCTGGCCGCCGCCGCTCAAGGACTCGGCGACCTGCACGCACCACAAGCCGCGCGGCACGTCGTTCAAGGGCGTGCTCGAGCGCAAGCGCGTGGCCGGCATGCCGCGCGCGCGGCGTGAGGACGACGAGCATCTCGAGCAGGCCAAGGCACGCCTGCTCCCCAAGGAGATCGACATCGACATGGACATCGACGAATTCCGCAACGTGCTCCGCGAGGTCCTGCGCGACGAGCTCGGCCTCGGCGAGACCCAGCTCGGCGAGCGCTGGCGCGGCGGCGAGCTGATCCTCAAGCCCGGCAAGGAAGGCACGCAGGAGAAGCGCATCCCGCTCGATCAGCTCTTCCAGAAGATCGTGATGATCCGCGACAAGCTCCGCGTCCTCGAGCAGAAGGTGAACAGCACACCGAACCTCGGGGCCGAGGAGAAGGTGCAGCTCCAGCAGTACATCACCGGCTGCTACGGCTCGCTCACCACGTTCAACGTCCTGTTCCGCGATCGCGAGGATTGGTTCGTGGGGCAGAGCGGCAAGGAGTAGCGCCGGAGACGTTCGCGCTCGGGAAGCGGTGCGCCGCGCATCGCGCTGTGATATCCCCCGTCTCCCCATGGCCTGGTTCTCCAAGAACCGCGTCTCCGTCGATGCATCGGAGAAGAAGACGATCGGTCAAGGCGTCTTCCGCCGCTGCGACGAGTGCGGCGTCACGCTACGCGCCGAGGAATTCACCGAGAACCACGAGGTGTGCCCCTCGTGCAGTCACCACTACCCGCTCTCGGCCGAGTCGTGGACGGAGCTCATCCTCGATCCGGGCAGCTTCGAGGAGCTCGACACGGGCCTGGTCTCGGGGGATCCGCTGCAGTTCAACGACGCACGTCCGTACCCCGAGCGCGTGAAGGCCACGCGCAAGAAGACGGGCGTCGACGACGCGATGCTCGTGGGCCGCGGCGCCCTCGGTGGCCGGCCGGTCCAATTCGGCACGTTCATCTTCCGCTTCATGGGCGGCTCGATGGGCTCGGTGGTCGGCGAGAAGATCACGCGCATGTTCGAGCGCGCGGCCGACGAGAAGCAGCCGGCGGTCCTGCTCTCGAGCTCGGGCGGCGCCCGCATGCAGGAGGGCGCGCTGTCGCTCATGCAGATGGCCAAGACCGTGGCGGCGCTCGGTCGCGTGCGCAGCGCAGGCGTGCCCTTCGTGAGCGTGCTCTTGCACCCCACCACCGGCGGCGTGGCCGCGAGCTTCGCGCTCCTCGGCGACGTGAACATCGCCGAGCCGCGCGCGCTCATCGGCTTCGCGGGCCCGCGCGTCATCGAGAACACCATCCGCCAGAAGCTCCCCGAGGGCTTCCAGCGCGCCGAGTTCCTCCTCGATCACGGCATGGTCGATCTCATCGCGCAGCGTCGAGAGATGCGCGCCACGATCGGTCGCGTGCTCGCGCACCTCTGCGACTGAGTGCACTGAGTGACTGAGGACGTGGGCGCGAGCGGCGGGAGCCAGGCGTACCTCGAGACGATCCGCTGGCTCTACGGGCTCTCGCCCCGCGGCATCCGCCTCGAGCTCGATCGCATGCGCGCCGCGTGTGCCCTCGCGGGCGATCCGCAGCGCGCGCTCCGCGTGATCCACGTCGCGGGCACCAACGGCAAGGGCTCGACGAGCGCGATGATCGCGCGCATCGCCCAGTGTGCGGGCCTGCGCGTCGGCCTCTACACCTCGCCCCACCTGCACTCGTTCGCGGAGCGCGTGCGGATCGACGGCGTCCCGATCTCGCGCGACGAGATCGTGGCGCGCGTGGCGGCGATTCGCCTGCTCCTCGCGCAGCCCGGCGCGCCCGAGCTCACGTTCTTCGAGGTCACGACGCTGCTCGCGTTCCAGGCCTTCGCCGAGCGCGAGCTCGATCTCGTGGTGCTCGAGGTGGGCCTCGGAGGCCGCCTCGACGCCACGAACGTGATCGAGCGTCCGCTCGCCTGCGTGATCACGCACGTGGACCTCGATCATCAGGCCTACCTCGGCAGCACGCTCGCCGAGATCGCCCGAGAAAAGGCCGGGATCGTGAAGGCGGGCGTGCCCGTCGTGCACGCGGGCGATGCGCCCGACGAGGCGCGCGGGATCGCCGTGCGCGACGTGATCGATGGCCGCGCGAAGGAGCTCGGCGCCCCCTCGATCGCGCTCGGCCGAGAGCTGCAGCTCGCGACGACGCGACGCAGCGGCCTCGACGTCTGCGAGGTCACGCTCGGCGACCGCCGCGTCGAGGGCCTCGTCACCAAGCTCGTGGGCGCACACCAGCTCCGCAACGCGGCGCTCGCCGTGGGCGCGATGCTGACCGCGCATCCTGCGATCGACGACGCGTCGATCCGCGCCGGGATCGCGAGCGTGTCCTGGCCCGGTCGTCTCGAGTCGATCGAGTGCGAGGGTGTCACTTTCCTCTTCGACGCCGCGCACAACCCCGATGGCGCACGGACGCTCGCGTGGTTCCTCGAGGCGACGCCCTCCGAGGGGCGTCACGTCCTCCTGTTCGGGGCGATGGCCGACAAGGCGTGGCGCGAGATGCTCGCGATCCTCGTGCCGCACGTCGACGAGGTCGTGGCCGTGGCGCCGCCCCTCGGGCGCGCCGAGAAGGCAGACGTGATCGCCCGCGAGGTCGCGGGTCACGCGGCCGCGACCGTGATCGAAGGCGTCGAGGAGTCCCGACGTCTCGCAGGGCAGGGCGGCACCGTGATCGTGTGCGGCTCGATCTTCGTGCTCGCCGAGGCGCGCGCGCACGTGCTGGGGATCACGCAGGAGCCGCTCATCGCGATGTGACGCGTGTGGACCGCACGCGGGGATGGCCGCCGCGGCGCGGTCGCGCCCGCGCTCAGCGATCCGTCACGAGCCCGAGCGAGGGCAGACGCTCGAACGCCGTCTCGAGCCGCGTGAGCTCGTCGTGGATGCGCTCGAGCTCGCGGCGGATCTCGAAGGGCTTGCCCTCGTTCGGCACCGCGTCGAGCGCGGGACGCACCCTGTCGCGCAGCTGCGCCGAGAGCCGATCGAGCTCGCCCATCTGGAGCTTCTTCACCTCGTCGCTCGCGCTCGGCACGAAGTCCTCGAAGGCGCGCAGGAGGTGGCCGATGCGCAGCATCGCGTTGATGCGCATGCGCCCGAGGCGCGCCGGATCGTCGGGATCGCCCGACTGCGCGGCCGCGCTCACGGCGGTCTCGTAGAGGGCCTGGGCCTCGTTGTGCGCGCGCCGCCAGCCTGCGGCGTCGCGCGCCTCGTAGGCAGCGGCGCCGCGTGCCGAGAGGTCGTCGATGCGCTTCTCCCACGACTCCACGCTCGAGCCGAGGAGCGCGCCGTCGCTCGCGCTCGTGAAGACGAGCCGGCGGACTCCGTCGAGCAGGCTCTCGAAGCGATCGCGCGGCGGGCTGAGATCGTTGGCGTCGCTGCCCGCGAAGTGATCGATGAGGTTGCGGAGGCGGGCCGCGAGCGCCGCGAGCTTGTCGGGGTCGGTGGAGACCACCTCGCGAAGGCCCGTGGCGAGCGGCTCGAGCTCGCGGCGGAACACGATCGCGTCGCGGCCCCAGAGCGCCTTCGCGGTGCCCTCGGCCTCCACGAGCAGCGCGTCGACGGCGTCCTTGCTGGTGTCGGTCTTCGCGGGCGGAGGCTCCACCTTGGCCCAGAGCTCGGAGCCCGCGACCACCGCGCGCGCCTCGAGGCGCATCGCCTCGTCGCAGCGGAGCGTGAGCGAGACAGGCGTGCCGAGCGGGAGCTCGGGCGAGACCTCGAGCATGAGCGTCTTGATCGGCAGGCGGTTCTGGAGGAGGCGCAGCACCACCGCGCCCGAGCGATCGCCCGTGGCGAGCTCGTGCGTCACCTCGATGGGCAGGCTCGCGCCCCGCGGGATCAGCACCTTTCGCTCGCGTCGACCGGCGCGCGCGATCTCGACCGCGATGTCCTTGGCGACCACGCTCGGCTGGCTGAGCGCGCTCGCGCGTGCGCGGACGGCGCCGCGGTAGAGCGAGAGCGGCAGCGTCGCGAGCTCCTTGCCGTCGAGGTCCACGAGCGCGAGCCCGGTGCGCGTCTCGGTGCCCTCGCCGAGCGGCACCACCAGCTTCATCGGCCCCGCCTGGAGCTCGGTCTCGGCGAGCACGCTGCCGGCCTCGTCTCGGATCTCGAGGCGACGGGCCTCCTCGGGCGCGCGCGTGATCTCGAGCACGAGCTTGAGCTCGGCGGTGCGAGACACGAGCGGGCTCGTCACGCGCACGTCCACGCGCTCGTCGCCGAGCCACAGGCCGCCGCGCTGCGCCGCGAAGATCGCCGCGCCCAGGGCCACGATGGTGTCGACCTCGGTCTGGAGTGGCGGAAGGCCTGCGCGCGTCTTGCTCGACAGGCGCTCGGTCACCGCGCGCACCACCGCGGGCACCCGCGTCGAGCCGCCCACGAGCACCACGGCGTCGAGATCCGCGACGCCCACGTTCGCGACCTCCTTGCTGCGCGCGAGGGCGCGCTCGGCGCACGCGAGCGTGGTCTCGACGAGATCCGCGATCGCGCTCTCGTACTCGGGGCGCCCGATCTCGGCCTCGATCGAGACGGGCTCGCCCTTCTTGTCGACGAGGAGATCGCTCCGCGAGAACGAGAGCACCTCGCTCGTCGACAGTCCCTCCTTGATCTCCTGCGCCACGTGCACGAGCCGCTGGAAGCGCACGGCGTCCTCCGGGTCGCCGCGCACATCGAGCTCGAGCGCGTAGCCGCGCTGGGTGAGATCCTTGCGGAGCTTCTCCGCGAAGCGGCGATCGAAGTCGTCCCCACCGAGGTAGTTGTCGCCGTCGATCGCGAGCACCTGGTACTCGCCGCCCACGCTGCGGAGCACCGACACGTCGAAGGTTCCTCCGCCGAGGTCGTAGACGAGGAAGGTGCGATCGGCGCGCGCGCTCGCGTCGCTCGCCGGAAGACCGAGCCACGTGTGGTAGATGGCCGCGGCCGTGGGCTCCTGGAGGATCGCGAGCACGTCGAGGCCGGCGAGCTCACCGGCGCGGCGCGTGGCCTCGATCTGCGGCGCGTCGAAGTACGCCGGCACCGTGATGACCGCGCGATTCACGCGCACCTCGACGCCGGCGGGCGCCTTGCCCGAGAGATCCTCGCGCATGCGCTCGCGGAGCTCGCCGAGGATCTTCGCCGAGACCTCCTCGGGGCTCAGGCTCTCGGGCCCCACGGGCACGCGCACGACCTGCCCCATCTTGCGCTTGATGCTCTCGACGGGCCCGGGCGTCTGACCTCGGCGAGCGCGCGCGGCGCGGCCCACGAGGAAGCTCTGCGTGCGCGGATCCCACGCCACCGCCGAGGCCACCGTCCGTCGACCGAAGCGATCGGCGTAGACGAGGATGTCCTTCTCGGAGGGATCGAGCATCGCCACCTCCGAGTTCGTCGTGCCGAGGTCGATGCCGATGGGTCGATCGATGTACATGCGGGGCCTTGGGCGGGAGATCACGGGGTCGGGGTGACGAGGGCGGGCCCCCAGAGCGCCCGCTCGGTCTCGTCTTCGGGGCCGAGGGTACGATCGAGCTCGCTCGCGAGGGATGGGGGAGCGACGAGATCGGTGAGCGCGAGCGGCTGCGCGAGCTCGCGCTGCGGCAGCGAGAGCCTACGCGGTGGCACGCCGATCGGGGCGCGCGTCTCGGGCACCGCGGTGAGCGCGAGCTCGAGGCGTCGCTGCGGATGGAGTGTCATCGCCTCCCACGCCGCGCGGATCTCGGCGCGCTCCTCGTCCGAGCCGGCGTCCTCGGCGCGCTCGCGCAGCGCGTCGGTGATCGTCGCGAGATCCCCGTGGGGATCGAGCTCGAAGCGATCGAACGGATTGGCGCTCGAGGCGGTGCGATCGCTCATGACACGATCCCCACGCGTCGCTTGAGCTCCGCGAGACGGCTCAGCTCCGGAAAGACGCGGATCGCGCGCTCGACGTCGTCGCGCGCGGGGTGCGTGGGAAAGAGCTCGCCGCGGCGCAGCGTGGCGTCGGCGCGATCGCAGAGCACGTGCGCGAGCACGATCCGCGCGTTGCGGAGGGTGGGGCAGAGCGCGTACGCGCGCTCGATGCGCGGCAGCGCCACCGACACGTCCCGCGGGACCTCCGACCAGAACACGAGGGCCTGTGCGCACGGGGCGACGTAGGGGAGCTCGCGATCCAGCGCCCCGGCGGCCCGATCGTGGAGCACGCGACGCTCGAGCGCCCACGCGAGCGGCATGATCGGCGTGAGCAGCTCCTCGAGCTCGTGCATCGCGCGCCGTCGATAGAGCGGCCAGGCCAGGTCGGGCAGGCTCGTGAGCACGTGGCGCTCGATCTCGAGCTCGCCACCGAGGTGCTCCCAGGTCCGCGCGGCGTCGGCCATGAGCGTCGCAGCGTCGCGCGCGCTCCACTCGCGCGCCTGGAGCTCCTCGAGCGCGTCGCGGAAGCGGACGAGCCACGTCATCGCGAGCTGGTCGAGCGCGTCATGCGCGCTCCGGGCTGCCTGCGCGCTCACCTCGTCCGGTCGATCCGCCGAGGCGTGCGTGCGGACGAGCTGTCGCAGGGCGATCGCGGCCAGGTGGCCGGGCTCCTCGAGCGCGGCGAGCGCGTCTCGCGCGAGCGCGATCGCGCGGTCGAGGCCTCGGAGCGGCAGCGCCCGCACGACGGCCTCGAGGGACGCCGGTGTGAGGGTCGGCCCCGCAGCGCGCGCTTGCTGGCGCAGGTAGTCCTGATGGTGGCCGAGCGCGAGCCAGGTGCGGATCACCCGATCGATCGAGGGCGCGAGGCCGAGGTGCGGGCTGCTCGCGTGGCCCTCGATGGCGTGATCGAGCGCGTGCTCGGACAGCACCGCGAGGTGATGGGCCAGGGCTGGGTGGTCGGGCGGCGCCGGGGTCTCGAAGAGGAGGGCGGCGAGCGGCGCGCCGTGGTCGCGCAGCGCCTCGCGGATCTCGCTCTCGTGGCCCGCCGCCCGGAGCAGCTCCACCACCCC
>JAIBCE010000174.1 GCA_019694315.1 Sandaracinaceae bacterium | reverse complement strand
CGCGCGACGCGGTGCGGAAGAGCTCGGCCGAGCGCCCTGGCTCCTCCACGCTCGCCGCCGCACGCGAGAGCGCCACACCCGCCTCGCCGCTGCGGCCCGTCGCCGTGCCCAGGCGCAGGAGCTCTCGCTCGAGGCTCTCCTCCGACGGCGCGTGCCCGAGGGCTGCTGCCACGGACTCGAAGGCGCCGCTCGCGTCGCGGAGCTCCTTCTCCTGCAGCTCTGCGGCCTCACGCAGGAGCTTCACCTTCACCCGCGTGCTCTCGGCCGCCGCGAGCCGCACCGGCAAGAGGCGCAAGAGCTCCGCGTGATCGCGCGTCACCATCGCGGCGTCCGCCAGCCCCTCGGCCGCGAGGCCGCGCATCGACGGATCGTCCACGAGCGCCGTGAGGCCCGCGCGTGCCGGGGCATTGCCCGGATCGAGCCGGAGGGCACGAAGCAGCTCACGCGCCGCGTCCGCCGCCGCGCCGCCGTTGGCGCGCTTGGCATCGGCGAGGCGAACGAGCATGTCCACCGCGCGACCCGCGTCGTTCTGCGCGGCGCGCGCGAGCAGCCCCTCGAGCTCGCCGCCTTGCCCCGCCGCACCGTAGAGCCGTGAGAGCGCGTCCACGATGCCAGGCTCCTCACCGAGCTCGGCCGCGGCCGTGCGATACGCATCGATGGCCGACGCGTGATCGCCGAGCTGCGCGTCGAGCACGTTCGCCACGTCGAGCAAGAGCCCGCGACGCACGGCAGGGCTCGTCGTGCACGCGAGACGCGCACGGAGCCCCTCGACCAGCTCCGCCCAGCGCCCCGTCGAGCGGAAGATCGCGATGCGCGCGTCGAGCGCGTCGACGTCGGTCGGATCGCTCGCGAGCCGCTCGGCCCACGCGCCGAGCGCGCGATCATAGGCAGCGAGCTCGGTGGCGAGCTGCGCCGTGAGCCCGAGGACGCGACGCTTCTCGCTCGGATCGCGCTCGATCGCCGACTGCGCCTCGAGCGCGGCGAGCCGATCCTCGCGCCGATCCGGACCGTCGAGGAGCGCGCTCAGCTTGCGCGCCACCTCGAGCCGCACCGACTGGCCCGCCTCGCTCATCGCGAGCACGCGTCGGTACGCGGCCTCGCCGCCCGCCGCATCGCCCGAGCCCGCGCGAACGTCCGCCGCGTCGAGCAAGAGTCCCACCCGCCGCGAGCCCGAGGCGCCCTCGGCCGCGGACTCGAGGGCCTTCGCGTGCGCCGCGCGATCGCCCGACGCTGCGGCGAGCTCTGCGAGCCGATCGGTCGCGACCGAGTCGCCCGGATCGAGCAGGAGCAGCTGCGACACGTGTCCGAACGCGCCCGCCGCGTCGCCGCGCGCGGCGATGCGCTCGGCGAGCTCGCGATGCAGCTCGATCGCGCCCTCGCGCGTCTCCTTCGAGAGCGCGAGCGAGAGAACGCGCTCGACGTCCGCCCCGCGACCGGCCTGCTCGTAGGCTTCCTTCAGCGAGGCCAGCGCCTCGCGTCGCACCTCGAGCGACGCGCTCGGGTGCACGAGCGCGCGCTCGGTGATCGAGAGCGCGCGCTCGTCGTGCGACTCGCCCAGCACGCGCGCCTCGGCCAGCGCGGCCTCCGGATCGGAGAGCTTGTCGAGGTAGGTGTCCGCGATGCGCGCACGCACCGCCGGCGCGCCCGCCTCGTCGTCGAGCTTGCGACGCCAGAGCGCCACGAGCTCGGCGTGCTTCTCCTCGCGCTCGAGCAAGCGCTCGAGCGACGTGAAGAGCTGCGCGTCGTTGGGGCGCAGATCGAGCAGCTGCGAGAGATAGTCCACCGCGCGCCCCGCCTGGCCTGCGAAGTCCTTGGCGAGCTGCGCCGCCTCTTCGAGGAGGGAGGTCTTGCGGTAGGTGTCCTCGCCCGCCGCGACGATCGCGCGATCGAAGTGCGCGAGCAGCTCGTTCCAGCTCTCCTTCACCGTGAGCAGCACGGTGATCCGCTGGAGCGCCCACTCGAGACCGGGATCGAGCGCCAGGATCTTCTGCAGCACCTCCACGAGGTGCGGCGAGGCCTCGCCGAACCACTCCTCGTGGAAGCCGAGCGCGCGCTGTCCGACGCGCTCGATCAGGTTCGGCGCCAGGCCCGGCGAGAGCACCTTGCGATAGGCAGCTCCCACCTCGTCGGGTCGTTGGAGCTTCGCGGCGACGTCCTCGAGCTCGTCCCAGCTCTCTTCGTCGGCAGGCGAGGCTTCGACGGCAGCGATCAGCTCGGCGACACGCGGATCCAGCTCGCTCATCGGGGTCCCTTTCGTCAGGGAGACAGGCGTGACGCGCACGCGGCGGGCGCGCGCGGGAGCAAGACCATAACAGGGGCTCCGCGCGGATCTCCATCGTTGTTTGGAGTGTGCGAAAGGCCGCGTTTTCGGGCATTTCCGGGTCTTCTACGGCGTGCCGCATCGCGTCCGCGCCCGAGGGGGTGCGGCAGCGGTGCTAGACCGCCGCATGGCCGAAGCGGAGATGCTGCGTCGCGAGGAACAGCACGTCGTCGTCCTCGGGGGTGGGTTCGCGGGCCTCGCCGCCGCGCGGATCCTGGGCACCCGCGGAAGACGCCGCGTGCGCGTGACGATCGTCGATCGCCACAACCACCATCTCTTCCAGCCGCTCCTCTACCAGGTGGCCACCGCGGCCCTCGCCGCGCCCGACATCGCGGCGCCCATCCGCAAGCTGGTTCGCAGCTACGCGAACACCACCGTCCTCCTTGCCGAGGTCACGCGTATCGATCGCGTCGCGCACAAGGTGCTGCTCGACGACGGGCACGGCAGCCCCACCGAGCTCACCTACGATCACCTCGTCGTGGCCACGGGCATGCAGAGCTCCTACTTTGGTCATCCCGAGTGGGAGGCGCACGCACCTGGTCTCAAGACGCTCGGCGAGGCGCTCGAGATCCGCAACCGCATCCTGCGCGCGTTCGAGGCCGCGGAGAACGAGCCCGACGTGGCGCGACGCCGCGAGCTCACCACGTTCGTGGTCGTGGGCGCGGGCCCCACGGGCGTGGAGCTGGCGGGCGCGATCGCCGAGATCGCGGGCCGCACGCTCGCGCGCGACTTCCGTCGCTTCGATCCGACGACGGCGCGCGTGATCCTCCTCGAGGGCGGCGACCGGGTGCTGCCGAGCTTCACGCCCGACCTCTCGGAGCAGGCGCTCGCCAGCATGAAGCGGCTCGGCGTCGAGGTGCGCCTCGGCGCGCGCGTCACCGGCGTCGAGGCGGACGTGGTGCGCGTGGGCGCCGAGGAGATCCGCACACGCACCGTGCTCTGGGCGGCGGGCCTCTCCGCCTCGCCTCTCACGAAGGATCTCGGCGTCGAGACCGATCGCGCGGGGCGCGTGAAGATCGAGCGAGACCTGACGATCCCGGGCGACTCGCACGTGTACGTGGTCGGTGACCTGCTCTCGCTCGACCAGGACGGAAAGCCCCTGCCCGGCGTCGCGCAGGTCGCCATGCAGAGCGGGCGCCTCGCCGCCGAGAACATCCTCCGCACGATCGACGGCGAGCCACGCGCCTCGTTCCGCTACGTCGACAAGGGCTCCATGGCCACGATCGGCCGCGCCAAGGCCGTCGCCGACGTGAACGGCAGGCGCTTCGCCGGCTTCTTCGCGTGGCTGCTCTGGCTCTTCATCCACGTCCTCTTCCTCGTGGACTTCCGGAACCGCCTCGCGGTGCTCTTCGAGTGGGCCTGGGCCTACCTCACCTGGCAGCGCAGCTCACGCGTGATCCTCGAGGCGCCCGAGGGTCGCAGCCCGCCGCGCGACGGCCGCGAGCGCTGAGCCTCAAGTCCTGCGCGATCGACGCCGATACCAGGTCGTATGCGCGCGACGTTCGCCTCTTGGCTCGTGATCGCGGCCCTCGCCGGCTGCCAAGGCCCTGGCCTGTCCGAGTCGCCGGAGCGCGGCGCGCTCGACGACACGGTGCGCGTGGATCCCGCGCTCCGCGTCTCGCTCGCGCGCGGCGAGCCCGTCGAGGTGCTCGTCTTCGTCGATCCCCACGCGTCGACTCCGCTCCGGGAGCTCGAGCCCGTTGCAGGCCTCGCGGCGCGCGGCGATCTCGTCCTCGACGCTTCGCACGTCGGCGCGATCGGCGCGCGCCTCGCGAGCACCGACGATCTCGCGCGCCTCGCCGACGAGCCCTCGATCGTGCGGATCGAGGCGGTGCGCTGGCACGCCCGCACCGAGATCCCCTCGCTCGCGCAGATCGGTCAGCCCACCGCGCTGTCGCGCGGCGCGAGCGGTGAGGGCACGACCGTGGCCATCGTCGACACGGGGGCCGATCCCAGCGCCGACGAGCTCGGCGCGTGCACGGTCGGCCCCGACTGCGGCGTGATCGCGGCGATCGATCTCGCGCCCGACGACGGCGTGGCCGACGACGACATCCGCCACGGCACGAACGTCGCGTCGATCGTGCGCCTGGTCGCGCCCAGCGCACGCATCGCTGCCCTCGACGTGTTCACGGGCGATCTCGCGAGCTCGGTCGACATCGCGGAGGCCATCGACTGGATCCTCGCGCACCAGGCCGAGCACCACATCGTCGCCGCGAATTTCAGCCTCGGGCACGGCAGCTTCTCGGCGCCCTGCCCCGAGCAAGGCCTCGCGATCATGATGCAGCGCCTCCGCGACGCGGGCGTGGCGCCCGTGGTCTCCGCGGGCAACGACGGGGCCTCCGACGCGACGTCCTCGCCTGGCTGTAGCCCGGCCGCGATCTCGGTCGGCGCCGTCGATGGCACCGATGCCCTGGCGTCGTTCTCGAACGTCGCCGACTTCGTCACGCTGGTGGCCCCTGGCGTCGGCATCCACGCCGGCGGTGTGTGGATGAGCGGCACCTCGCAGGCCGCACCGCACGTGAGCGGCGCGTACGCCGCGCTCTCGTCGCTCCGACCGACCGACGGCCTCGACGCGCTCGAGAGCCGCCTCGTCGAGCGGTCGGTGCTCCTGCACGACGCGCGGAGCGGGCTCGATCTCCATCGCGTCGCGCTCGATCTCGCGAGCGAGCCGGGCGCGCCGCCGCCGCCTCCGCCGCCTCCGCCTCCGCCGCCTCCGCCTCCGCCGCCGCCGCCTCCGCCGCCGCCGCCGCCCGTGGACACGTACCCGCCGGTCGCCGTGCTCACGCTCGCCGGTGGGGCCGTCACCACGACGGATCGGGCCATTTCCGTGGGGATCCGCGCGTTCGACCTCTCCGGCCTCGACACGATGTGCCTCTCGACCACGAGCACCTGCGCGAGCTGGCAGCGCTTCACGACGAGCGCGTCCATCACCGCCTCGGGCGCTGGCGTGACGGTCGTGCGGCTCTGGCTCCGCGACCGCGTGGGCAACACCACGCCCGCGCCCTACACGGCGACGATCACCGTCCTGCGCTGAGCGTCACCCCCGCGGTCCTCGCGAACGAATCGCCGAGGGTCAGAGCGTGCCCTCAGGCCTCGCCGGCCCCGCGCGGCAGGTGGCCGGGACGCGCGAAGCACACGACCGCGTCGTAGCCGCCGAAGGCGAGCGCGTTGTTGAGCACCACGTCGACCTTCACGCCGTGCCGCGCCGTGTTCGCGACGATCTCGAGATCGCACTCCGGATCGGGCGTCTCGTAGTTCGTCGTGGGCGGGATGATCCCGGTCTGGATCGTCATCACGCACGCGAGCGCCTCCATCGCGCTCGAGGCCCCCATGCAGTGACCGATCATGCTCTTGATGCTGGTCACCGGGACGCGCCGCTCGCCGAAGATCTTGTTGATCACGAGCGCCTCGACGCTGTCGTTGTTGGGCGTCGCGGTGCCGTGCGCGTTGATGTGATCCACGTCGTCGGGCGTGAGGCCGCTCGAGCTGATCGCCTGTCGCATCGCCGCGATCGAGCCGGCGCCCTCGGGGTGCGGCCGCGTGATGTGGTGCGCGTCGCACGCCAAGCCGTAGCCACCCACCTCCGCGAGCGGCACCGCACCACGACGCACCGCGCTCGCCTCCGACTCGAGCACGAGCATCGTCGAGCCCTCGCCGAGGATCAGGCCACGACGGTTCTTGTCGAACGGCTTGCACACGTCGGGGCTCATCGCGCCGAGGCGCGCGAGGCGCGCGAACTCGAGCTTCTCGATGATCTCGACCGCGCCGGCGATCACGATGTCTGCGCGGCCCGCGCGGATCTGATCGGCCGCGAAGCCGATCGCGTAGTTGCCCGCCGCGCACGCAGCCGGCAGCGTCTGCACCATGCCGCGAGCGCCGAGCGCGCGTGCCACGTGGATCGGCAGCAGCGTGGTGCCGTAGCGCGGCAGCTTCGGCGTGGGCACCGCGTCCTCACCGCTGTGGATCCACGCCTTCTGGAGCTCCCCCAGCACGTTGGCCTCGCCCATGGTCGTGCCCACGACCACGCTCGTGCGCTCGCCCTGCACCACCGACGGCTTCAGGCCCGCGTCCTCCACCGCCATGCGCGCCGCAGCCACGCAGAACGCCGACGCGCGCCCCGTGCGCCGCGCCTCCGCCGCGGTGAGGAAGTCACGCGCGCGGAAGCCCTTCACCTCGCCCGCGTTGCTCCGACCGATCTGCGCCGTCTCGAAGAGGCTCACCTCCGAGACGCCCGAGGTTCCAGCGACGAGCGCCTCCCAGTAGGGCTTCTTGCCCATGCCGAGAGAGCTGACGACGCCCATGCCGGTGACGAAGACGCGAGTCATGTGGGCGCGCATGATGGGCGCGCGATCCGGGGAGTCGCAAGCGTGACGCTTCGCCACGTTCGGGGACGGCTCCTGCGCGATGCGTGAGGACGCTCTCGCGACGCGCGGAACGGAGCGCACCTCGCCAGGAGCGATCAGGAGCCGTCGACCGAGCGCGTGTAGCAGCCGTGGCAGACGGGCACGTACGACTCGTCGCCGCCGATCTGGATCTGCGCGCCCTCGCGCGCCGGCTTGCCACCGACGAGGCGCATGTTGAACACCGCCTTCTTGTTGCAGTACTGGCAGGTCACCTTGACCTCCTCGATCGAGTCCGCGAGCTCGAGCAGGCGTCGGCTGCCCTCGAAGAGGTGGGTCTGGAAGTCGGTGCGCAGGCCGTAGCAGATCACCGGCATGCCCGGATCGAGCGTGAGCGCCCAGAGCTGATCGACGACCTTGGGCGAGAGGAACTGGGCCTCGTCCACGAGCACGCAGTCGACGCCCACGAATTGCGCGCGATCGAGCACCGTGTCGGCATCCACCACGAGATCGGCGTCCGCGCGGAGGCCCGCGCGCGACTCCACCGTGCCCACACCGTAGCGGTTGTCGATGCGCGGCTTGAGGATGAGCACGCGCTTGTGCTGCGAGCGGTAGTTGTGCGCGACGGCGAGCAGGTTGAGCGTCTTGGCGCTGCCCATGGTGCCGTGTCGGAAGTAGAGCTTGGCCATGCGCGCGCGACCCTACACCGAGGGACCACGCGCCGCATGCCCGGCCCCTCGGCGAATCAGGCCACGAGTCAGGTGGCGCCCTGCGCGATCCAGCAGCGCACGAGGTCGATCTGCTCGGCGGGCAGCTCGTGCCAGCGGATGCCTTCGCCCGCGGGCATCGGACCGCCCAGGCTTCCGTCGTCGGGCAGATCGTCGATCAGCTTCCGGAAGAGGAAGCTCGTGGCCGGATCGCCCGGAACGACGCGCGTGAGCGAGGGCGCGATCGAGGCCGGCGCGCCGACGAGATCGTCGCGGATCGCATCGGGCAGGAGCACGAGGCTGCCGCCGTGGATGCCCGAGCTCTCGGCGTGACAGTTGATGGGGCCACCACATCCCGTGAAGACCTGCGCCTGCACGTCGGCGAGCGTCACCTCGGCCGTGCACCCCGAGTCGAGCAGGCTCGTCGGAGCGTCGCTCGTGGAGGGCGCATCCGCGAGCGAGGGCGCGTCGGCCAGGCTCGGCGCATCGAGCGCCGAGGGGGCGTCGAGCGCGGCGCCGCTGTCACGCCCGGGAGCCGCATCGTCGGAGGCGGTGCCGCCATCGCACGCGGCCACGAGCAATGGAAGAGCCAGGAAAGCAAGGGAGGATCGCATCGGCAGAGCCTCTCACGGCGCGCGCACAGGTGTCTCGTGCCGGCTCGGACCTCGGCCCTGATAGCCTCGCCCCATGCCCATGCGCGCGCAGCCGCTGCTCGTCGTGATCGGCGTCTGCTGTGCCGTGGGGTCGCTTCTCGGCTGCGGCGGAACGATCGCGACGGAGTCGGCGACCTCGAGCTCGGCGAGCGCCGCCGCGAGCGACGACCTCGACGATCTCGTCGGCGCCGCCGACGCGTGCCCCGACGCGCCCGAGGACGAAGACGGCTTCGAGGATCAGGACGGCTGTCCCGAGGTGGACAACGACCGGGATGGCATCGCCGACGTCGAGGACCTCTGTCCGTGCGACGTCGAGGACGCGGACGGCTTCGAGGACCAGGACGGCTGCCCCGATCCCGACAACGATCGCGATCGCGTGAACGACGTGTGCGATCGCTGTCCGAACGACGCCGAGCTCTACAACGGCACGTGCGACGAGGATGGCTGCCCCGATCGAGGCCGCGTGCTCCTCGTCGAGACACGCCTCGTCATCCTCGATCGCATCGCGTTCGCGCGACAGAGCGCCGCGCCCGCGCCGCGCGCCCAGCCCATCCTCGAGGCCGTGGCGGCCACGCTGGCCGCGAACCCGCAGCTCGAGCGCGTGGCGGTGGTCGCCCACGTCGCGCGCGACGAGCGGGCCCGCGACGCGCTCGGCCACGCGCGCGCGCGCGCGGTGATCGAGGCGCTGGTCGCGCGAGGCGTCGGCGCCGAGCGGCTCGAGCTCCAGCTCGCGCCGCCCGAGAGCGACACCGACGCCGCCTGGCACGGGCGCTACGTGGGCTTCGTGATCACCCAGGTGGACGGTGTGGCGTGGCCGGGCGGCGAGCCGCCGGAGGGCTGGGGAGGTGGCAGCACCTCACCGCGTCCCGCGGCAGAGCCGGCCACGTGTGAGCCCGTCTCGCCCTGCCCCCCGCCCGAGGAGACCCACGCATGCTGACACGCTCGCCCTCGTCGTCTGCGATGTCCCGGACCGCGCTCGTCGTCGCCTCGCTCGTGGGCCTCCTCCACGCCGCGTGCGGCGCGGGGACACCACGGCCCGACGATCGGGCCGACAGCGATCACGACACGGTGACGGACGCGAACGATCTCTGCCCGCTCGTGCCCGAGGACCTCGACGGGCTCGATGACGCCGACGGCTGTCCCGAGAGCGAGGCCGCCGATGCCGATCACGATGGCCAGCCGGACCACGGCGACATGTGCCCGTGCGTGGCCGAGGATCGTGACGAATTCCAGGACGAAGACGGGTGCCCCGACCCCGACAACGACAGCGACCGGATCGTCGACGCGTGCGATCGATGCCCCAACGAGCCCGAGACCTACCAGGGCAGCTGCGACGACGACGGCTGCCCCGATGCGAGCCACGTCTGCGTCGAGGAGCCGCCCATCACCATCCCGGCACGCCTCCAGTTCGATGCGCGCTCGAGCCGAGCTCGCCCCGAGCACGGCGAGCTGCTCGATCGCATCGCGCAGACGCTCATCGAGAACCCTCAGGTCCAGCGACTGATCGTGCGCGGGCACGCGACCTCGCGCGAGCGGGACCCCAGCGCGCTCGCGCTGGCGCGCGCCGAGACCGTGCGCATGGAGCTGGTCCGACGCGGCGTCCAGCGCGAGCGGCTCGAGGTGGAGGGCGTGCCGGCGGGCGCTCGGCCGGCTCAGGAGGTGGGCCCCGAGCCGATGCTCGAGGACCGCTTCGTCGAGCTCGTGATCGCCCGCGCTCAGGACGAGGACTGGATCGATGGCGCCCCTCCGCCCGACAGCCGACACACGGGCTGCGGCGTGCCTCGCTGCGATCCCGTACCGCCCTGCGAGCCGCCCCCGCCGCCCGCACCGGCCTGTTGACCGGGGCTGCGACCGCGCCGAAGGCGCGAAACAATCGAGATCAGCTCCCCCAGCGCGCCTCGCACGCGCTCATGCGCGCCATGTCCACCACGGCCTCATCGAGCTCGGGCGGTGTCTCGAAGCTGCGGGTCGTGAAGTCGAACATGTCGAGCAACGGCCACGCATTCGCGTCGCGCGCGCTCATCGCCGGCAGCAGATAGCGAGCCTCGAGCAGGCGCAGGATGCTCGTGTGATCGGTGACGTGCTCGGACACGTAGCCCGGCCTCGACCACGGGCTGATCACCACGAGAGGAACGCGGAAGCCGTAGCGATCGAAGGCACCGCCCCCATCGGGCGGGATCGCGTCGGGAGCGCACGCGTCCGGCGGCGGCACGTGATCGTAGAAGCCTCCCCACTCGTCGTACGTGAGGAGGATCGCGCTGTCGGCCCAGATCGGGCTCTGCATGATGCGCGTGACGAGCGCGCGCACCCACGCCTGCCCCGACTGGATGTTCGCGTGCGGGTGCTCGTCGGTCGCGTCCACACCGGCGGCGAAGTCCCATGTCGGATCGAAGTAGGTCACGTCGGCGACGTCACCGCTCGCGAGATCCGCCTCGAAGCTGGCGAAGTCACGCATGTGCCTCCGCGTCTCGGTCGACGTGCCCCACGCACCGTAGGGCCCCCACACGAACGGGATCGAGTCGTGGTAGATGCGCCACGTCACGCCGGCCCGGTCGAGGCCGTTGAAGATGACGAAGTCGTCGTCGGGCCTGCGCGCCAAGGGGATCGTCGCGTTCTCGGTCATCCCGAACGACGTCGCGCTGAGGAAGTACTCGCGGTTGACCCACGTCGGCCCCAGCGCCGAGCAGAAGTGGTGATCGCTCATCGCGAACGTTCGATAGAGGTCCCAGTAGAACGGCAGATCCGAGCCGTCGTAGAAGCCCATCGCGCGCGCACCGTCGGGGTTGTTGTCGCGCACGAAGCCGTCGTTCGCGCCGTCGTGGTACTGCGCGTGGCCCGACGACCAGCTGTGGTGCGTGTCCTCGGTGCAGTAGTCGCTCTGGTGGAACGAGGCGACGGGGGTGCCGTCCGCGTCGGGGTTGCTCGTACCGTCGGGCAGCCCGTCCACCCCGTCCATCGTGCCGAAGTACGAGTCGAACGAGCGGTTCTCCTGCATGAGGACGAACCAGTGACGGATGGGGATGTCGGCGCCGATCGGCAGCTCCTCCCCGAGCGTCTCCCACGGGTACGCGCCGCGCTCGAAGCCGCAGGCCTCGCGCTCTGGCGCGAGCGTCGCCTCGGGCATGCGCGCGAAGCTGCCCACGTCGTAGCTGCGGCGGAACGCGTCGGGCGGCCCCGCGTCGCTCGGAGGCGGGATCGAGGCGTCGGGAAAGCTCGGCGCATCGAGGCCGCTCGAGGCCGCGTCGGGCATGGCGGGCTCGCTCGTGCAGGCGGGCAGCGCAGTGAGCGCGATCAACGAGAGGGCGCGACGATTCATGGAGGCTCCGCGGATCAGAAGGTCGTGAGGTCGAGCTCGGGGCCGAGCACGGAGTCGTTCTGCACGGCCGCGCCGTGACAGTGGTTGCACGAGAGCTCGACGCCGCCGCCGTCGGGAGCCTCGTAGCCGTTGCCCTCGGGCGGGCTCTCGCCGCGCCACTCGATGTGCGGCCGATAGGATCCATCGGCGCTGGGCTCGAGCTCGAGGTCGAAGAACTCCCAGCCGCGTGCCCCCGCGGCGTTGTAGTCGCCGCCACGCTTGGCCATCGCGTGGACCTCCCACGTGGTGGGGTCGGGGCTCGCGCCCGCCGTGATGCGCACGATCATCGTGCCCTCCGCGAACGCGGTGGCGCCGTGCACGGGCAGGCGGCTCACGTACACGACGCTGCCGCCGGCGGGATGCTCGGGGCCCACTGGCTGATCACCTCGGTCGAAGCGCGTCCAGCCCGCATAGGTGGCGAGGTCCGCCTCGGACGCGACGAAGCCCTCCGGCGCGCAGCCCGCCAGACCGAACAGCAGCGATGCCACGAGGAGCCGTCGGAGCACGGTGCCCGAGTATCAGCTGCCGGTGACGGAACGGAAACGTCCGCGAGCCGTCCTGACGAAGACCAAGGACCGCCGCGCCCGACGCTCCAAGGACAACACGACCGCTCGACGCTGATACGCTGCCCCTTCCCGGAGCCCTCCCCGGAGCCCTCGTTGCCCGAGCCCACGCCTGCCCCCTCGCGCCCCGCCACCCCGAGCCCCGAGCCCACGCCCTCGCTCGAGGGTCGGCTCGCGGCCGTCCGCGCCCGAGCCCGCTGGCAGCGCGCGATCGTGGCCGCAGCGCCCGTCAGTGCTGGCCTCGGCGCGGGGCTCGTGTGCCTCGCGCTTGCCCGAGATCTCCACGCGATCCCCGAGACAGAGGCGCTGGTCGCTGCGGGCCTCGCCTCGCTCGCTGCCCTCGGCGCGATCGCGGGCGCCGCCCTCCGACCGATCGAGTCCCTCACGCTCGCCGTGGCCCTCGATCGCGCACTCTCGCTCCGAGGCAGGCTCGGCAACGCGCTCGCGCTCGCCTCCGATCCGAGCCCGCTCGCCGCGCTCGCGCGTCGCGACGCCGAGCGACACGCCGCGCGCATCGAGCCGGCGGTGGTGCTCCCTCTCCGCTGGCCGCGTCTGCTCGGTGGCGGGCTCGCCCTGATCGCGCTCTCGATCGCCCTGGCCCTCCTCGGCCCGATCGCGCGACCCACCGCCGCGGCCACGCCGTCCGAGGCGGAGCCGCGCCTCGCGGTGACCGACGCGCCCGCGGCGATCGATCCCGACGCGCTCGCGGCGCTGCGCGAGCGCATGGCCGAGGCGCGAACCGAAGGCGAGCTCACGCCCGAGGCCGAGGCCGCCACCGACGCGCTGAACGAGCTCATCGAGGCGCTCGCCACGGGAGAGCTCTCCGAGGACGAGGCGCTCGCGCGCATCGCGGAGCTCGAGGCCTCGCTCGATCGGGGCGCGCCCGCGCGGTCGGCCGAGATCATGCGCGAATTGGCCGATGCGGCGCAGGCCATGCGCGAAGCGCCGAGCACCGACGCGCTCGCGCGCGCGCTCACCGAGGGCCAGCTCGATCAGGCCGCGCGAGAGCTCTCCTCGCTCGCCGAGCGGACACGGACCGAGCCCCCGCCGCGCGAGCTGATCGAGAACCTCCGCGAGCTCGCGAGGGATCGCGAGCGAGAGGCGCGCGAGCGCGAGCTCGAGCAGGCCGAGGACGAGAGCGAGCGCCTGCTCGAGCGTCGACGCGAGCACGAGGAGCGTGGCGAGGAGCCGCCCGAAGAAGAGGAGCGCCTCCTCGAGCAGCGTCAGCGCGAGCTCGATCGGCTGCGCCGCGAGCACGAGGCGCGGCAGGAGATGGAGCGGCAGCTCGACGAGCTGAGGCGCGAGCTCGATCAGGCCGCCGACCGCATGGAAGAGGAGCACCGCCGCCCGAGCGAGGGCGCGAGCGAGGCCATGGAGCGCGCGGCCGAGGAGCTCCGCCAGCACGCCCGCGATCAGCAGAGCGCCGAGCAGATGCAGGCGCTGGCGCGCGAGCTCCAGCGACTTCGTGAAGCACTTCGTGAAGCGCAGCGACAGCGCCAGGAGCAGGGGCAGAGCGGCCAGGGGCAGGGGCAGGACGAGGGCCAGGACGGACAGCAGGGCGGACAAGGCGCGCGCATGCGGCGCTTCGTCCTCCGGGCCGGCGGGGGCGACGAAGGCGAGGGCGTCGAGCTCGGCCTCCAGCGCCCGGGCGGCGGTGCCGGCGAGGGCGGCGAGCAGGGCCCCGAGGGCCAGGGTGGATCGCAGGATCCCCAAGCGGGACAAGGCGCCCAGGGCCAGGGCGGAGATCAGCAGGGGGGCCAGGGGGGCCAGGGCGGTCAGGGACAAGACGGCCAGATGCTCGTGCTCGGCGAGGGCGGCGACGCGGTGCTCGAGATCGAGGGCCTCGGCCAACCTGGTGGACAAGGCGCGCGCCAGCGCGGTGGCGAGGGCGAGGGCGAAGGCAACGGCCAGGGCACGGGCCACGACCCGAGCTCGCTCGACGATCCGACCGGCCGCCTCGCGGGCGGCCGCTCCGTGCAGGTGAACGGGCAGCCTGGACAGGGTCCCTCGCGCAGCCAGGTGATCCGCAGCGCCTCGGCGGAGGGCTTCGCCTCCCGCGACTACGAGCGCGTCTACGAAGACTACGCCTCGCACGCCGAGGAGGCGGTCGAGCGCGACCGCGTGCCCCCGGGCTACCGTGGCTACGTCCAGCGCTACTTCGAGCTCATCCGACCGAGAGAGACCCCCGCACCATGACCTCCAGCCCCACCGACCCCCGCGCCGACACCGAGAAGCGCGTCGCGGAATTCCGCGCGGCCTTCGCGCGCACCAAGGCCGAGATCGAGCGACGCATCGTCGGCCAGGGCACGCTCGTGGACGACGTGCTCACCTGCCTCGTCGCGGGTGGCCACGTGCTCCTCGAGGGCGTGCCTGGCCTCGGCAAGACGATGCTCGTGCGCACGCTGGCGGAGGCCCTGCGCCTCTCGTTCTCGCGCATCCAGTTCACGCCGGACCTCATGCCCGCCGACATCCTCGGCACCACCGTGATCACCGAGGCCAAGGACCGCGACCGCGGCCAAGGGGGCACGCGCTCGCTCGAATTCCGCAAGGGCCCGATCTTCGCGAACGTCGTGCTCGCCGACGAGGTGAACCGCGCCACGCCCAAGACGCAGAGCGCGCTCCTCGAGGTCATGCAGGAGCACGCCGTCACGATCGGCAACGAGACCCACCGCCTCGAGCAGCCCTACTTCGTGCTCGCCACGCAGAACCCGCTCGAGATGGAGGGCACGTATCCGCTGCCCGAGGCGCAGCTCGATCGCTTCCTCTTCAAGCTCGAGGTGAAGTTCCCCTCGCACGACGCGCTCTCGGCGATCCTCGATCGCACGACCGGCAGCGAGCTGCCCGTGGTCACGCCCGTGCTCGGCAAGGACGAGGTGCTCGCGATGCGCGCGCTCGCCCGCGACGTGCCCGTGCCCGAGCACGTGAAGGACTTCGTGATCCGCGCGCTCGAGGCCACGCACCCCGATCACCCGAGCGCACCCGAGCGCGTGAAGCGCTTCGTGCGCTACGGCGCGAGCCCGCGCGGTGCGCAGTCGTGTCTCTTCGCCGCCAAGGTCGCCGCGCTCGCCGACGGCCGCTTCTCCGTGGCCCTCGACGACGTGCGCCGCGCGGTCAAGCCCGCCCTCCGGCACCGGCTGATCCTCGGCTTCGAGGGCGAGGCCGAGGGCATCCGCGCCGACGCGCTCCTCGACGACGTGCTCGCGTCGATCCCGGAGGTGTCGGCGCAGCGGACCGGCAAGGGCGGGGCCAAGAGCGGCGCATGAGCACGGCGCGCGCGGCCGCCTCGAGCGACGAGCTCTTCGGCGCGGACTTCGAGCGCAGGCTCGAGGGCCTCGCGCTCGTGGCGCGCCGCGTCTTCGAGGGCCGCTTCCGCGCCGAGCGCCGCAGCAAGAAGTCGGGCGCGGGCATCGAGTTCGCCGACCACCGCGAGTACGCGCCGGGCGACGACTTCCGCTTCGTCGACGTGCGCCTCTTCGGGCGCACCGATCGCCTCTTCGTGAAGCTCTTCGAGGAAGAGGAGGATCTCTCGGTGCACGTGCTCGTCGACGTGTCGCGCTCGATGGCCGTGCCCACCGGCGACGCGACCCCGACGAAGCTCGTCATCGCCAAGCGCCTCGCGGCGGCCCTCGCCTACATCGCGCTCTCGGGCCTCGATCGCGTCTCGGTCGCGACCATGGCCGACGGCAAGGCCAAGGTCTTGCCCGCGGTGCGTGGCAAGGCCCGCATCCACCGCGTGCTCGAGCTCCTCGCCCTCGAGTCGCACGCCACCATGGGCGGGCCGGGCGCGACCGATCTCGAGGGCGCGGTGCGCGCCTTCAGCACGCAGACGAAGCGGCGCGGGCTCGCGATCCTCGTGTCCGATCTCTACGATCCGAAGGGCTTCGAGCTCGCGCTCGATCGACTGCGGCACGCGCGCTTCGAGGTCGTCGTGCTCCAGATCTGGGATCCGCGCGAGGCGAGCCGCCTCGGCACCGGCGACCTCGTGCTCGTCGACAGCGAGAGCGGCGAGCGTCGCGAGGTCACGCTCACGCCGGAGCTCCTTCGTCGCTTCGAGGAGGCCCAGACCAAGCAGCGCCAGCGCGTGGCCGCCTACTGTCGACAGAAGCAGGTCGCGCACGCCGACGTCTCCATCGAGCTGCCGTGGGACGAGTCGGTGCTTCGCGTGCTCGCGCGCGGAGGCCTCGTCGCATGAGCGGCCTCGAGCTCCTCGGCTGGAGCTGGACCGAGATCGCGGTGGCCTTCGGCCTCGCGGCGAGCGCGATCGTCGTGCTCTATCTCGTGCGCCTGCGCCGCCGTGTCGTGACGGTGCCGTGGGTCGCGCTCTTCCGAGACGCGCTGCCCGATGAGCGGACCACGCGCTTCTTCACGCGCCTCAAGAACCTCCTCTCGCTCCTCCTCGTGCTCGTCGTGGCGGGCCTCATCGCGCTCGCGCTCGGCCAGCCGCGCCTCGCCGAGGACGCGCACGACGCACGCACCGTGATCATCGTCATCGACACGAGCGCCTCGATGCAGGCGCGCCTCTCGATCGAGCGCGACGCGCCGACGCGCTTCGAACGCGCGCGCCTCGCGGCGGAGGCGCTCCTCACCACGCTCCACACCGACGATCGCGTGCTCGTCCTCGGAGCGAGCGCCGACGCGCGCGTGGTGCACCCGATGACGAGCGATCACGCCCTCGCCCGCGCGGCCATCGCCTCGCTCACGCCCACCGACGCGCC
>JAIBCE010000173.1 GCA_019694315.1 Sandaracinaceae bacterium | reverse complement strand
GAGAAGGAGGTGCGCGATGAGCGCGCATCCGGAGCGGAGCGAGGCCCGTCACGAGGCCGTCGCGGAGACGCTGCGCGAAGAGGCGCCGCGGATGGACGATCTGCGTCGCGCGCGCCTCGAGCGGCGGGTGCTCGCCCGAGCGCGAGGGGCCGCGACCAGCCAGGAGCTCGCGGCCTCGAGCGCGGAGCCGCGCGTACGCGCGTGGAGCCCGCGAGGGCGTGCGGTGGTGGGAGCCCTCGCGCTTGCGGCGGCCGCGCTCGTGGGCTTCTTCGTGCGCGGGTGGATGACGCCCGGCGTCTCGGACGCGCTTCGTTTCGCCGTGGGGAGCGCCTTCGAGACGCGCGAAGGCACGCTCACGAACGGCTCGCGCATCGAGCTCGCGGCCGACGAAGAAGGGCGTATCGAGATCGGCGACGTCACCGCGCAGCTGCGCGAGGGGGGCGCGCTCGAGGTGCGCTCGGTCGATCCGGACGACGTGCGCCTCGTGCTCGATCGCGGCACGGCCGAGCTCGCGTTCCACCCGCACGCGCGCGGACGACAGCACCTTCGCGTGGTCACGCCGAGCGCGGAGGTGGAGGTGGTGGGCACGATCTTCACGGTGCGCGTGGACGACGCGGGCACCTCGGTCTCGGTGCGCGAGGGCACGGTCCGTGTCACGCGCCCCCACGGCAGCGAGGGCGAGGCCGAGGCGGTGCTCGTGCATGCGGGCGAGTCGGTGCGGGTGCCGCGTCGGGTCACGGCCGATGCGCGCGGGATCGGTGGATCGCCCTCCGATCCGGCCCTCGCGCGCGCCGAGACCTCACCGGTCGCGCCGCTCGCGCCCGTCGACGCGCCGCTCGGGGGCACGGCTCCGATCCCCGACCCGCTCGCGTTCCGCGCGCCGCGCGGGCCGCGCCCGCATGGCACGAGCGAGGCCCTCGACACGGTGGTACCGAGTGAAGGTGCGAGCGTGAGCGCGGCGGAGCCGACCGCGACGATCGAGGCCTCGGCGCCCGCGGAGGCCGAGCCCGCAGCTCCGCCGTCGGCGGAGGCGCACGTGGACCTCACGGCCGTCGATCCCGCGCTGACCGTCGCCGTCGATGGTTGGGCAGCGCACCGACCGAGCTCGCGCGAGATCGCGGCGGCCTGGCACGACATCGACGAGCTCCAGGCGCAGGGGCAGTACGAGCGATCGCTCGGCCTGCTCGTGCGGCTCGAGCGCTACGCGCCCTCGAGCGATCAGGACGAGGCGCTCTTCGATCGTGCACGCACGGTGCAGGAGGCCCTGCGTCGTCCGCGCGCCGCGCGTGCGCTCTACAGCGAGTACGTGCGCCGCTTCCCCGAGGGGCGGCACCTCCAGGAGGTCCGGCGACGGCTCGTCGCGCTGGGCGCGCCCGCCGAGGGCGATCCGGTCGAGGAGCCCTCCGTCGCGACGCCGTGATCAGCTCGGAGGGCCTCGATCCACCACGAGCTCAGCCCGCCACGAACGGGAGGTAGTGCGGCCTCCAGAAATGCCGGCGCACGTGCGCCTCGATCGCCTCGCGATCGATGCGGTTGCTGGTCGCGACGCCATCGGCGTAGGCCTGCACGATCACCGCGACGGCGACCGCGATCGAGACCTCCCGCAGCTCCGACACCGGCGGATAGACGAGGCCGTGACGCAGGTGCACGCGCGCGGTGTAGTCCGAGAGCGCCTGCGAGGCGGCCATCACCATGCCGTCGGTGATCTCGCGTGCGTTGCAGAGGATCGCGCCGAAGCCGAGGCCGGGGAAGATGAACGCGTTGTTGCCCTGGCCGATCTCCACCAGCTCGCCCGTGGGTCGGCGCACCGGCGCGAAGGGGCTTCCCGTCGCGACGATCGCGCGCTGCTCGCTCCAGCGGAGGATGTCCTCGGGGCTCGCCTCGCACGCGCTCGTGGGGTTCGAGAGCGGAAAGACGATGGGACGCTCGGCGTTCCTGGCGAGCGCGCGCACGTGGGCCTCGGTGAAGGCGCCGCTCTGACCGGAGAGGCCGAGCAGGACCGTCGCGCCGCTCTTCTCGATGGTGCACAGGAGGTCGGGCGCGCGATCGCCCGCGCCCCAGTCGGCCACGTCGGCCACGGGCCGCGCGAGCGTGCGCTTGTAGTCCTCCATCGCGCGGCCTTCGAGGAGCAGGCCCTTGGAGTCGAGCACGTAGAGACGCGAGAGGGCCTCGGCGCGGCTGAGCCCCTCGCGCATCATGCCGTCGCGCATCGCCCACGCGACACCCGCGCCACCGGCCCCTGCGCCGTAGACGATGATGCGCTGATCGACGAGGCGCTCACCGCGCAGCTTGCACGCGGACAGCACGCCCGCGAGGGCGACGGCGCCGGTGCCCTGGATGTCGTCGTTGAACGACGGAAGGACCTTGCGGTAGCGCTCGAGCACCGTGAACGCGGTGTCCTTGGAGAGGTCCTCCCACTGCACGATCGCGCGCGGATAGCGGGCGCGCACGGCCTCGACGAACTTGTCGACGAACGCGAGGTAGGGCTCGCCGCGGAGGCGTGCGTGCGGCACGCCGAGGTACGACGGATGCTCGCGCAGCTCCACGCGATCGGTGCCCACGTCGAGCCCGACGGGCAGCGTCCGCGAGGGGCTCACGCCGCCGCCCGCCGTGTAGAGCGCGAGCTTGCCGATCGCGATCGCGAGGCCGCCGTAGCCCTGGTCGCCGATGCCGAGGATCGCGCTCGAGTCGGTCGCGACGATCATGCGCACGTCGTCGTAGAAGGTGCTCGCGAGCGCGTCCTTGGCGCGATCGATGTTGCGCGTGGAGAGCGAGAGGCCGCGCGGCGACTGGTAGAGGAGCGAGAAGCCCTGCACCGCGTCGCCCACCGTCGGCGTGTAGATGATGGGCAGCATCTCGGCGAGGTGCTCCTCGAGCAGCGCGTAGAAGAGGAGCTCGTTGCGCTCCTGCACGCTGCGGAGGAACTGGTACTTCGCGAGCGGGGTCGGCTGCTCGAGGTAGGCGCGGCGCACGCGCACCAGCTGGTCGCTCAGCGTCGAGATGCGAGGGGGCAAGAGACCCTCGAGGCCGAGCGCGATGCGCTCCTCCTCGGTGAACGCGCTCCCCTTGTTGGTCGCGGCGAGCCGCAACACGGCGTGCCCTCGCGCGAACACGCGCATCTTCTCCGTGCCGTCGGGCTCGCGGAAGGTCTCGAAGTAACGACTGAGCTTGGCCATCGCGCGAACCTATCGCGCGCGAGGCCTCGCGACAGCCCCGAAGTGGTGCGCGCCGTCGGAGGAGCGACGGCGCGATCACGCACGCGCCGCGCTCAGGCGAAGTCCTCGCGGACGATCGTGTCGAGCGCGCGCTCGGCGATGGCGCCGATGGTCCACGCGGGGTTCGAGGTCGGCGTGCAGCCCGGGATGAGCGCGCCATCGATCACGTAGAGGCCCTCGTGGCCGTTGACGCGACCGAACGTGTCGGCCGCCGCGCCCATCGGGACGCCGCCGAGCGGGTGGAAGGTCTGCGGCCGCGTGCGACCGCCCGGCAGCACCTGCACCTCGCCGCCCGCGGCGGTCGTGAGCCGAGCGCCCACGTCGAGGGCGGCCATGTCCGCGGCCGAGTTCATCTCGGTGGTCCACTCGAGCCGCACGGCCATCTCGGTTGCGTCCCACACCATCTGGCCCGTGCCGCTGATCATCGCGGAGCTCGGGTTGATGAGGCAGTGACAGTCGTAGCCGAATGCGGCCGCGCCGTGCTCCACCGTGATGGGAGAGATGGGGTTCGAGAGATCGCGGATGACGACGCACGGCGGGCCGCCCTGCACGACGCCCACGTCCTCGTCGAGGCCGCCGCGCATGTGGATGTGCTGGCCGTTGTTGCCCCAGCCCGTGCCGAGCGCGGCGGGGAGATCGGGCATCCAGCCGCGAGCCTTGGCCTCGACGAGCAGGCGCGTGGAGTGGATCGAGCCCGCCGAGAGGATGAGCTTGGGGGCGTGGAAGACGACGCGCTCCATCACCATGCCGACCTCGTCGATGATCTCGACATCGGCGCGGAAGGAGCCGTCTGGGTACATGCCCACGGCCGCCACCTGGTGCTGCGGCAGCACCTCGCACAGCCCCGACTCCTCCGCGAGGCGGAGATAGCTTCGATCGGTCGAGCCCTTGGCGCCGCTGTTGAGGCCGTAGATGTAGTCGCCGACGCTGCCTTCTTCCGGGAACTCGCCGCGGAGCTCGGCCTCGATGAGGTCCCAGTCGATCGCGGAGAGGTTGCGCTCGGGCGTGAGGCCGGCGCGCATGGCGTGATCGACGAAGATGCGCGACGCCGTGTAGTTGTCGTGCTCGAAGAGCGAGTCGGGGACCGTGCGCATCGGCATCACCGACTGCATGCGCGGGTACCACGTGGCGTCCATCTCGGCGTACGAGAGCGCGGCGGGGAAGATCCGCTCGAAGAGGTCCTGGGGCGGCTTCACCATCATGCCCGCATAGGCGAGCGAGCCACCGCCCACACCGGCGCCGATCGCGACGTCGATGTTCACGCCGCGGAACTCCTCGATCATCCCGATGTAGCGATCGACGGGAGAGCGCAGGCCGATGTGCGTGCGGCTGCTGAGCCACGCGGCGCGTCGATCGGGATCGCGCAGCGAGCAGAACGTGTCGTGCGTGGGGCTGATGTCCCAGCGTCGTCCGCGCTCGAGCACCGTCACCCGATGACCGGCCTCGGTGAGGCGATGCGCGGAGATCGAGCCTCCGAAGCCCGTGCCGATGATCAGCGGGTGATCGAGCTCGATGACCCGATCGGTCGGCCCACCGCAGCCCCACTGCGACAAGGCCACGCCCCCCGTGGCCACGCTGCCGACGGCAAGGAAGGTTCGACGATTCACTCCGGGACGACGACGCATGCGAGCACCTCGAGCCCCTTGGTACTCGCAGGGGCCGTCGTGAGCGGTGAGCGGCCTCACGCGGATCCTTGCATTCGATCGAGAACGTTGCGCACGCATGCGTCTCGCGCCGCAGACGCCCGAGACAGCCGCGGAACGCGCGCGAATGAGACCCCGGCTCAGCGACTCGGACGCAGTCACCTCACGGGCCGCGAAGCGCCCGGTCGGGATCGATGCTCGCGGCGCGCCACGCGGGGAAGGCCGAGACCGCGGTGAACGGGACCACGACGAGCGCGACGAGCGCGGCGAGGGTGGACACGTCGGTGGCGGGCGCGAGCGCGAGCGGCGTGCGCAGGCTGCTCCAGCCGAGCATCACGCGCGAGAGGAGCGCCGCCTCGAACACGTAGACGTGGAGGTAGGCGAGCAGCAGGCCGATCACGGTGCCGAAGAGCGCGATGAGGCCCGCCTCGATCATGCGCACGGCGAGCACGTCCTCGGTGGCCCATCCCACCGCCTTGAGCACGCCGATCTCGCGACGCTCCTCGAGCGAGAGGCCGCTCAGGCGCTCCCACGCGAGGAGCAAGAGCGCGGCGAGCGCCGGCAGGAGCAAGGCGCCGAGCACGCCGCCGCGCGCGTCGAAGGTGAGCTCGTAGAGGCGCGCGAGATCGTCGCGCTGGAGCACCCGCGCGGTCGGCATGCGCTGGCCGATCTCCTCGGCCACGACCGGGACCTCCTCGGGTGGAAACACGTCGACGGCGAGATCGGTCGCGCGGCCCTCCGGGATCGCGAGCAAGAGGTGAGCCTCGCGCACGTCGACGAGGAGCGCGTCGTACGACACGAGCGCCGTGCTGGGCGGGAGGATCTCCGCGACGCGGTAGACGGCCTGGTGCGAGGGCGTCGAGACGGCGAGGCGATCGCCCACGCGCAGTCCGAGCAGGCGCGCGACGCCCGGGCCCACGGTCACGCGATCACGCGGGACGTCGGCGGTGCGCGTCTCGCCGTAGACGACGACGTTGCCTTCGAGCGCGCCGAGGTAGACGTAGCCCCACACGCGCGGCTCGACCGCGCGCACGCCGAGGAGCTCGCGGATCGCGTCGCCTTCCTCGGGGCCGAGCAGCGCAGGGCGCCCACCCTCGAGGCGCGAGACGACGAGGGTCGGCGCCTCGCGCGAGGCGCGACGATGGATCGCGCGGAGGCTCTCCACGACGAAGAGCGCGGAGCCGAAGAGAGACACGGCAAAGGCGAGGCCGACGACGATCGCGGCGTTGCGCGAGGCTCGCCGGCCGAGCGCGCCCATCGCGTGGGCCACGAGCGCCCGTGCGCGCGCGGCGGGTCGTGCGACGCGCGGCGTCCGGGGCGCGCTCACGGCGAGCCCTCGACGCGGAGCTCGACGGACACGCTGCGATCGAAGCGGGCCCGTGGCGGCGCGATCGCGAGGCCGCCCGGATCGACGTCGAGGCAGGGCGGTTGGTCCTGACAGGCCGCGCCGGGCTCGGCCTCGGCGGGGTGCCGGAGCCAGCGAGAGGTGGTGCTCAGGGCGAGCTCGCTCGAGCGCGTGCGGAGGACGACGCGATCGATCGCCTCGGCGTCGAGCGTGCGGGTGCGCGCGTCGAGCACCGCCGCGATCACCGCCGCGCCGAGGAGCAGCGAGGCCACCGCCAGCACGCGGATGCGTCGCACGATCATGGCGTTCGTAGGAGGCTCAGGAAGAGCTGCGTGAGCACGCTGTCGGCCACGAGCACCGCGATGGCGACCACGACGACGGAGGTGGTCGTCGACCGGCCGACGCCCTCGGTGCCGCCTCGTGTCGTCATGCCGAAGTGACAGCCGAGCACGGCGATGAGGAAGCCGAAGAAGGGCGTCTTGCCGAGGCCCGAGAGGAAGTCCTGCACCCACACCGAGTCGAGCGCGCTCGTGAGGAAGAAGGGGACCGGGATGCCGAAGCTCAGGTTGCACACGAGCGCCGCCGACACCGTGCCGAGCACGAACGCGAAGCACGTGAGCAGCGGCATGATCACGATGCCCGCGAGCATGCGGGGCACGACCAGCTTGCGGACGGGATCGGCGCCGAGCGCGCGGATCGCGTCGATCTGCTCGGTCACCGACATCGAGCCGATCTCGGCCGCGATGCCCGCGCCGATGCGGCTCCCGACGACGAGCGCCGTGAGCGAGGGCGCGAGCTCGCGCGCCTCCGAGAGGCCCACGATGCGGCCGACCGAGTCGCGCGCGCCGAAGCGCTCGAGCGAGAACGCGAACTGGATGGCCATGACGATGCCGACGAAGATCGCGGTCGCTGCGGCGATCCCGAACGACTTCACGCCCATCTGCTCGACCTGGTAGAGGAACGAGCGCCACTCGAAGCGCGTGGTGAAGAGCGCGCGGAACGCGCGACCGACCATGACCGAGGTCTGCCCCACGTGCTCGAGCGTGCTGAGCACGCGGCCGCCTTGCGCCTCGAGGGCGCGGACGATCCACGGCGGCTCTCGCGTCGCGTCGCCGGCCACGGCTCAGCGAGCTCCTCGGGTGCCGACGTCGGTCGAGAAGCCCGCGACGAAGGGCTCGAACTCGAGCAGCGCCCGCTCGAACGACGCGCCCGGTGGGCCGACGAGGGCGAGGTCGTAGACGCAGTCGTCCTTCTTCATCACGTAGAGCAAGAGCTCTCGCGGCACGCCGTCGAGGCGCGCCACGACGCGCGTGCGCAGCGCCTCGCGCCCGTCCATCGCCACGAGCTCCTCGGTCGTGATCTCGCGCTCGGTGAAGCCCATGAGGAGGTGGTTCGTGAGCGTCGGGAGCGGGATGTCGCTCGCGGGATCGCAGGTCGCGTTGACCTGCACGACCGACGCGAGCGCCTCGCTGCGCCAGGCGAGGTCGTTCTGGTCTTCGACGGTGAGCCGCTGCCACGAGCCGGGCAGGGGGCCGATGCGGTAGCTCGCCTCGGCGTCGCGGTAGACGGAGCCTGTCAGCTGGCGGCTCGCGCCCGAGCATGCGCAGAGCCCGAGCACGAGCGCGACGGCGGCAAGGTGGAGCGGGGCGCGCACGCGGCGGTTGTAGGGGATGCGCTCGCTCGGAACAAGCGAACGAAGGGCTCCTCGCGCCGCCCCGACGATCACGCGCGCCGCCTCGACGATCACGCGCAGGACGCCGTCAGACGCCGATGAACAGCCGGTGACCGAAGTTCCGCTCGAGGTTGCCCTCGAAGATCTTCGTGGCCGCGGTCTCGATGTCGTACTCGACGCGCTTGAAGTCGAACTCGCGCGTCTCGGTGTCGAACACCGTGAAGCTCGCGCGGTTGTCGTAGTCGCGTGGCTGACCGACCGAGCCGACGCTCACGATGTACTTCCAGCCCTTGCGCAGCGTGAACTTGCGCGGCGGCAGCTCCTCGACCTCGCCCGGCCGCAGCGCGAACACCTTGCAGAGGTGGGAGTGGCCGATGAGGGTGAGCTGCGAGAGGTCGTCCCACATCGTGAGACACTCGCGCGCCTGCTCGGGCGCGAAGATGTACTCGAACTCCTCGAGCCGCACCGGCGAGCCGTGGCACAGGGTGAGGTCGTGGTCGGCGAGGTCGTGCTTGTAGGGCAGCGACTTCAGCCACTCGAGGTTGTCCTTCGTGAGCTGGCGCGAGTGCTGGTCGAGCGCCTGGCGAGCGGCCTCGTAGTAGTAGGAGTAGTCCATGCGGCCCGCGACGGCGGCGTCGTGGTTGCCGAGGATCGTCACCTTGGCGAGGCCGCGGACCAGGTCGGCGCACTCGTTGGGGCTCGCGCCGTAGCCGACGACGTCGCCGAGGCAGTAGAAGGCGTCGATCTTCTCACGCCGGTACGCCTCCATGACGGCGGTCATGGCCTCGATGTTCGCGTGGACGTCGCTGAAAATGCCTAGGCGCATCGCTGGGGCGTGGCTCTCTTCGGGCTCTCTCGTCGGGCTCTACGGGCTCTCGGGCCCCTTCTGGCCCGAGTCGGCTGGCCCCGAGTCGGCGTCCCTCCGAGAAGGGCGCGTCGGCGTGGTCGCCAGGCTGGGTCGTCGTCGCTTCGTCGCTGGGGTCGTCGTCGCTCGGTCGCCGGTTCAGGTCGCGTCGACCGAGAAGCTGCGGCGAGTGTATAGGGTGCTTGCGCGCGGTGTCCACCCGCGCCGACACGTCTCCATCCCGCGGGCTCAGCGCTCGTGCGGCATCCGGTCGAGCGGGCCCCGGAAATAGTGCGTGGGGGCGTAGCGCACGAGGTTCGAGACCCGATCGGCGTAGAGGCATGCCCACTGCTCCACCTGGTCGCCGAAGCTCGAGACCTCGGGCCCCGCCTTGAAGACCGAGCCCCAGGCCGGGTGGTAGGCGCGATCGATCGCGTCCTCGAGGCCGTCGTGCTCCTTCTCGACCGCGCTGAGCCGCGCCTTGGCGCGCTCGAGCCCTCGACGGTGGACGACTCGCGCGGCCGCGACCGCGGACGGGGTCGGATCGCCGCTCGTCTCGATCTGGCGCTCGACCTCGCGCAGCTGCGCCTGGTGCAGGCGCACCTCGTCGGCGATCACCTCTGCGAGCTCGACCAGCTCCTCGAGGCGTGCGAGCTGTGCGCGCGCGCCCGTGAGCGCGGCGACCTCTCGCGACATCTCCTGGAGCACCATCATCGTGCGCCACGCGCTCTCCTTCTTGGCGCGCAGCACGTCACCGTAGATGTGATCGCCCACGTAGAGCACCTGATCGCCGCCCACGCCGAGGTGCCTCTCGAGCAGGGGCAGGCAGCCCCCCGTGTGCACCACCCCCTCGCGCAGCTGCGCCACCTCGACCGGGCTCCCGAGCGCGTCGTCGAGCGCGAAGAGGGGCGCGTCGGCGCGCATGAAGAACGAGGGCTTGCGCGAGGCGCACACGACGAGATCGAAGTAGCTCCGCCAGCTCGGGTGCTCGGGCAGCGCGCCGTCGAGGAGGAAGCGCATCATGCGATCGGTGTACGACGGGCCCGAGTTCGTGAGGACGAAGAGCTTCTTGCCGGCGGCGCGCAGGCGCTGGAGGGTCTCGGGCAAGAGCGCGTCGCGATCGACGTAGCGCGCGAAGTCGGTGGCGATCACCTCGTTGATCGAGCCGTCCTGGTGCGCGAGATCGATGCACTCGCGCACCTCGTCGAAGAGCGCGGAGTAGTCGAGGGGCGCATCGCCTGGGCGCGCGAGGCTCTCGAGGTGATCGATGGCCCCGCTGTAGATCGCGACCTCGGGCAGCGCGTAGAGGGTGTCGACCCAGTGGAAGCGCTTGGTGCCCACGTGCACGGGGCGCGCGTGGTAGAGCTTCCGGCGCTCGTCACGGCTGAGGGGACGCGAGCCGTGATAGGCGCGCTTGACGTAGCGGTAGCGGTCCATCTTCACGACGTGGCCGAGCTTGCGGTCCACATGGAGGCCGCGGATCGGAAAGCTCGCGTCGAAGGGTGCCGCGAGCAGTGACTCGGGACGTCCGCGCTCGACCATCTTCTTCACCGTCGCCTCGATGGAGAGGCGATCCATCTCCTCCTGGCGATAGCGCGCGAGCGTGTAGTCCATGTCGAAGCCGACCCACGAGATCGCGTCGAGGCGCAGGTTGCGGTTGACGTAGATGCGCGCGGCGGGGGCGGGCTCCGCGTCGGCGGCTGCGTCGCGTCGGTCGGCCTTCTCGGGGGGCAGCGCGAGGGCGAGCTGTGTGCGGCCGGCGTCCTCTCTCGTGCTCAACGCGGCCTCCGTGAAGGGGCGATCCCGGTCGATGTCATCGGTCCTCCTCGACAGGCCGAGCGTATCAGCGGCGCCGTGCGCACGGACGGATTCGTGCGCGCGTCGTGGTAGACCCGCGGCGATGCCCCCGCCTCGCGTGACGTCCGTGATCGTCCCCTTCCGTCTCGTGACCGCACCGGTCTGTCGTGTGGCTGCGCTGGTCGGCCTCGTGGCCGCGCTGGGCGGCTGCGGCGGCGGGCAGGCCTCCGAGCCGGCTCCCTCGCACGCGACCCACCATCACCCGGAAGGGGACGAGCCTGGCGGCCACCACCACGGCCACGGCATGCCGCACCGTTTCGAGGACGCGGAGGCGTGGGCCCAGGAATTCGACGCCCCCGAGCGCGACGCGTGGCAGATGCCCGATCGCGTGGTGGAGGCGCTCGCGCTCGCGCCCACGGCGGTGGTGGCGGACCTCGGCGCGGGCACGGGCTACTTCTCGGTGCGCCTCGCACGCGCGGTGCCCGAGGGGCGCGTGCTCGCGATCGACGTGGAGGCCTCGATGGTCCGCTACCTCGCGGATCGCGCGCAGCGCGAGGGCCTCTCGAACCTGCTCGCGGTCGAGGCGACCGCCACCGATCCGGGCGTGCGCGAGGCCGTCGATCTCGTGCTCGTCGTGGACACGTATCACCACATCGAGAATCGCGTGGTCTACTTCGCGGCGCTGCGAGAGCGCCTCGCCCCTGGGGGCCGCCTCGCGATCGTCGACTTCCGGCTGAGCTCCGATCGGGGGCCGCCGGCGGAGCACAAGATCGCGCCCGAGGTGGTGGGCGAGGAGCTGGCCCAGGCGGGCTATCGACTCGTGACGCAGCACGACTTTCTGCCGGACCAGTACTTCCTGGTCTTCGAGCGCGCGCCCTGACCAGCGTCGCGAGGGACGCGTCCGAGTCGATGATTCGCCCTGTTTCGTGGGCGAATCCGACGATCGACTCGCGCGAGGGAAGGAGCGCCGCGGCCCTGACGTACGAGGACGATGGTGTGCTCCGTCCCGTCGTGACCTCGCGACGGGGCGCCCTCGGCAGGCCCACTAGCCAAGGCTGAGGGCGTCGTGCGATGGTTCTCGTCCGCACGCGGCGCGTGGGGCCCTTGAAGAAGGTAGGAGCATGTCCGTGAAGAAGACCCTCGACGACAACGACATCATCTCGAACCGTGCCGAAGAAGGTCCGTCCAGCACGGACACCAGCCGTCGCTCCATGCTCGGTACGATCGGTACCGTCATGGCGGGCGGCGCGATGGCCACCGTGATGGCGGGCTGCTACCGCCGCGCCGTGGTGGTCGGGCCCCGCGTGCCCACCGCCGTGGTCGTGGGCCAGCCCCAGGGCCAGCGCTGGTGCTCGGGCGTGACCGACTCCGACGGCGGCCCGTACGCGGATCCGGGCGGCTGTGGTCGCGGCCAGCGCCACGCGCAGTGCAGCGGCATCACGGACTCCGATGGCGGCCCCGGCGCCGATCCCGCGGGCTGTGGTCGCGGTCGCTACGGCATGACCACCGGCATCACCGACTCGGATGGCGGCCCGTACGCCGATCCGGCGGGCAACGGCCGCGGCGGCCAGCGCGGTGGCTACACCGGCATCACCGACTCGGATGGCGGTCCCTACGCCGATCCGGCGGGCCAGGGCCGCGGCCGCTGGCGCTGACGCGCGAGCGGCGTCTGCCGCTCCCATCTCGAGCGAGGCGCGATCTGCAAGGTCGCGCCTCGCTGCTTTGTCGAAACATGCGAGGCGCGATCGATCACGGTCGCGCCTCGTGGTGTTTCTCGCATTCGATATGCTCCGGCGGCCAAACCTGACTGCGGGTCCGCGCGTCTGAGGACGTGTCGTCGCGTGTCCGCGCGCGTTCGCTCGAGGAGCTCATGCATCCCAATCGGTTCGTTCGTGTCGTCGCGTGGCTGTGCGCGGCGTGGGTCGGTGGCGTCGGCGCCTCGTGGAGCGCACCTGGCGCGGCGCAGTCCGCCGTGCAGGTCGGCGACGTGGGCTACGAGGTGACGCTCTCGGGGGCGACGCGCGTCGAGCGTGGCGCGCCCTTGCGCCTCTTCGGTGTCGCCTACGAAGTGCAGGGGCTCGCGACGCTCACGCCGCGCGAGGGGCTCGACGTGGTGGCCGAGCTCGTCACCTCGGAGCAAGACGGCCGAGAGCGGATCCTGACGACCACGCAGGTGCGGAGCGGTCCCGAGGGGCGCTTCGAGGCGAGCCTGACGACGCCGCGCGAGCGGCTCGGCTCGGTGTGGATCACGCTCCACGTGAGACGGCCGGGGCGCATGGGTCGGAGCTTCAACTTCCCCGTGTCGATCGTCGAGGATCGCGCGCTCGACGTGCTCGCCGACCGCGAGCGCTACGAGCCTGGCGAGACCGTGCACGTGTGGGCGCGGACGACGTCGGGGCGCACGCGCGCGCCCACGGCCGACGTGGCGCTGACGATCGAGATCCTCGACATGGCGCGCAGGCCCGTGGCGAGCGCACAGACGCGCACCGGTGCGAGCGGCGCGAGCAGCGTGGATCTGGCGCTGCCGGCCTCTGCGGCGCCGGGCAGCTACTACCTCCAGACCCGCAGCGAGGATGGCGAGCTCTCGCAGCAGCGCACGCTCGAGATCTTCCAGCGCACCACCGAGCGGCTGCTCGCGTCGATCTCGCTCGACCAGGAGATGGTGCTCCCCGGCGGCGCGATCACGGGCCGTGTGCACGTGACGACGCCTTCGGGCTCACCCGTCCGCGGGGCGCGCGTGTCGCTGTGGCTGCAGAGCGGCGTGGGTGAGCCCGTCGAGCTCGTGACCGATGCCGAGGGCAACGCCGCGATCGACCTCCACGCTCCGGCGTTCCTCTCGGGCGAGGTCGCGACCGGCGAGATGCTCGCGCGTGTCGTCCACGCGGCGTACGGGACCATCGCGGCGACGGCGGGCTACACGCTCTCGCGCACGCGCTGGCAGGTGATGGCGCGCGCGGAGACCGGAGCGCTCGTGCCCGAGATCGAGAGCACGCTCTTCCTCTCGGTGTCCGACGCACGGGGCCGTCCGATCGCGGCGAACCAAGAGGTGGAGATCCGCGGGCTCGGTACGATCGCGGGCCACTCGGTCGCGCGGACCGATGCGCGCGGTCTCGCGGAGCTCCACGTGCGGCTCCCGCGCGGCGCTGCGGCGGCGATGCAGGGTGGTCGGTGTGCGGGGACGACCTCGACGTCGTTCGAGGTCGAGGTGCGCACGCGGCCCGTGACCGTGACGCGCGTGTGCGTGCCCGTGTCCGTCGAGGCGCAGGTGGCGGTGCGCGCGGTTCGTCCGGTGAGCGAGGTGGGCGCGCCGCTCGAGGTGGAGATCACGCGACGGCCGATCGCGAGCGGACGGCCCGTGCTGCTCGAGCTCATGTCGGGCGGTCGCGCGCTGGCCTTCGGCTGGGTGCCTGCGTCGCAGACGCGTGGGGCGATCGCGGTGCCGAGCGATGTGGCGGGCGGGATCTGGCTCGTGCGCGCGCGGACCATGACCTCGGCGGACGCACGCGGGCCGCTCGACGGCGCCGGTGTGACCGCGGTGGGAACGGGGTCGGTGGTGGCGGTGCTGCTTCGTCCTCGCGATGCGTTCGCGCTGGCGGTGAGCCCCGAGCAGCCGCTCTATCACGTGCGCGAGCGCGCCTCGGTCACGCTCGCTGCGTCGAGCGCTCCACCCGCGGGGCAGGCCTGGGCCGCGCTCGTGGTGCGCGACGAGGCCATGCAGGCCGGCGAGGCCGACTGGGCGCGTGACTACATCGACGGTGAGCTGCGCGCGGCGATGCGTACGCCGTTCGCGCCTGCCGACGAGCGCTTCTTGCGTGCGACGCTCGCGGTGAGCGCAGGCGCCGATGCGATCACGATGCCGCCGCCGCCGATCGTGGTTCGGCCGTGGGATCAGCAGCGCTGGGGCTACGGGGGCTGGGGACAGACGAGCGGCCTCCTGCGCGATCCGATCGGCCTGCGCGAGGAGCTCTACCGACGCCAGCTCGGCCCGATCATGATGCAGCTCGAGCAGCGAGTAGACAGCATCGGCGTCGATCAGGAGGCGCGTGCGCGCCTGCTCCGCGTGAACGGTCGCCGCGTGGACTTCGCGGCCGACGTGCTCGAGCGGCTCGCCGCGGAGGGCTGGGGCGAGCAGCGCACGCTCGGCGGTGAGCTCATGACCGCGGCGATGCTCACGCAGGCGGATCCGAGCTTCAGCTTCGACGCGGTCGCGCGGCGCGTGGCTCGTCGGCGGCTCGTGCACCTGCTCGTGGCGCTCGCCGCGTTCGTGAACCGCGAGGACGGCGCGGCGCAGCGTGCCTCGGCGAACGAGCCTCCGGAGCGTTGGCTCTCGCGGCTCGTCCAGCTCGGCGTGCTGAGCGGTGATCAGCTGGTCGATCCGTGGGGTCGCCCGTTCGTGCTCCGCCGTGTGGCGGGGCGTCGGCCGGTCGTGGTGCTGACCGAGCGCGCGATCGACTGGGAGCTGAGCTCTCCCGGGCCCGATGGTGTGCCGGGCAACGGCGACGACGTGCGCGATCCGTTCCAGCGCGTGGTCCCGCGCGGGACGATCTACGCGACGGCCTCGGGAGAAGATCGCCTGATGGAGATGCTCTCGCGCATCGCGCCCGGCGAGCAGGTGCTCGGCGCGATGTCGCGTGCGTACAGCCAGCTGTCGCTCGCGGCGGAGGAAGAGCGGACCGCGAGCGTGGTGACGGCCACCTCGACCGAAGAGGCGAACGAGCCGATGCCGATGGAAATGCCCGCGACCGAGATGATGCTCGATGCCTCGGGCGGCGAGGGTGGCGGCTACGGCTATGCGACGGCATCTGGCGCCGCTGCACCCGCCGCTCCACCCGCGCAGGCCGCGCCCGGCCGCTATCGGGCTCCGGCCGACGACGAAGCGAGGTTCGCGGCCGAGCAGCAGATGCGGCAAGACGTCGACGCCGACGGGATCCCCGACGCGACCGACTCGCTCAGTGAGGCCGAGGCCGCGACCTTCCTCGGGCAGGCGAGCACGCTGGTGCGCGAGGAGTTTCCTGCGACGCTCCACTTCGTGGGGGAGATCGCGCTCGACGCGCAGGGCCGCGCGCAGGTGACGGTGCCGCTGCTCGATGCGCTCACGACGTATCGCCTCGAGGCGATCGCGTGGACGAGCTCGGGCTGGATCACCTCGGGCCGCGGTGATCTGCGCGTGGATCAGGACGCGATGGTGGACGCGCCCGTGCCGGAGGCCGCCGCGATCGGCGACACGATCCGCCTGCCGGTGCGCGTGCAGAACCGGACGGCGCGGCTGCTCGCGGTGCGCGTGGAGGTCTCGGTCGAGGGTGACGCGATCGTCGATCTCGGCGACGCGGCGTCGATGAACGTGGACGCGCGCGATGCCGCGGAGGCGATCGTCGAGGTGCGCGCGCGTCGGGCGGGTCACGCGACGCTGCTCGTGCGCGCGTTCGCTGGTGATGGAACGCCGCTCGATGCGGTGCGTCGGCCGCTCGACGTGGTGGAGGACGCGCGCCTCGTGCGCATGCGCCGCCTCGATCTCGTCGAGGGCGGCGACAGCCTCCGCTTCGAGGTGCCCGAGGGCGCGTTCCCGCGCGGTCCTGGCGAAGTGCGGCTCTCGGTGGCGGGCGCGATGTTCGGCAACCCGGCGGAGTGGGCCACGGGGGGCCGCATCGACGGCGGAGACGCGACGTGGGCGGCGTGGTCGCTCGCGATGAACGGAGAGCCGATCCCGCAGGCCCTCTTCGACGCGATCGATCCGACGATCGTGCGGAGCACAGACTACGGCGACGCGCAGTTCTTCATCCGCGGCTATCAGGTCGCTGCGGTCGCGAGGACGGTCGGCGCGCTCTGGGCCGACCCGCGCATGACCGACGACGAGGTGCGCGGCGCGCTGCGCTTCCTCTCGGGCGCGGAGCTCGAGATCCCCGAGGCCGCGCGTCGCTACTACGGTCAGCCGTCGGTGGTGCGTGATCCAGTCGCCGCGCTCGTGGGGCTCGCGCCCGCGGTTCGCTCCGACGCGCGGCCCGGCCTGCGCTCGGTGCTGCGCGAGGCCGTCGCGCGGATCGCGGCCGAGGCCGCGATCGAGGGCGCGCGCTCGAGCGACGTCGGCACGTCGGTGCGCGTGGGCGCGGCGCTCGCGCTGAGCGGCGGCGAGGCGGAGG
>JAIBCE010000172.1 GCA_019694315.1 Sandaracinaceae bacterium | reverse complement strand
CCGCCTCGCCCCGGCACGGCCCCGGGCACGGCCCCCGGCCCCGCGGCCGCGCCCGGCTCGAGCTCGACGCGCGTGTGGACGGTGTCGGTCGGAATCAGCGACTACCCCGGCAGCGGCAACGATCTGCCCGAGTGCGCAAACGACGCGGTGAAGATCGCCGAGGCGCTCCGAAACCAGGGCCTCACCACGCCCGACCGCGAGATCCTCCTCACGAACAACCAGGCCACGCGCGGCGCGATCACGCAGGCCCTGCAGCGCGTGGCGCGCGAGGCGCAGCCCAACGACGTGTTCGTGTTCTTCTACTCGGGCCACGGCGGCCAGGCCGACGGACACAGCAGCGATCAGCAGGAGCTCGACGGCATCGACGAGTACATCTTCGTGTACGACGGCGAGCTGCTCGACGACGAGATGGGTCGCCTCATCAACCAGATCCACGCACGCACCACGCTCTTCGCGCTCGACTCGTGCTTCTCGGGCGGCTTCGCGAAGGACGTCGTCACGCGCCCCGGCATCGTGGGCATGTTCAGCTCCGAGGAGGACGTGACGAGCGGCGTCGCGATGCAGTTCCAGGCGGGCGGCTATCTCTCGCACTTCCTCCGCATGGGCATCCAGGGCGAGGGCGACTCGGATCCGCGCGACGGCGCGCTCACGGTCGGCGAGCTCACGCACTACGTGTGGCAGCAGTACGCGAGCCAGGCCCGCGACGTGCGGATGCAGGAGGGCTACCAGCAGCTCGTCATCGACCGCGGCGCCGTGCACAACGGCCAGGTGCTCTGGGCCCGCGGGCGGTGAGTCGGCCGAAGGGTGTGCGGCCATCCTGCGAAGCAGGACCGCACGCTCCTCGCGCACGCTCTTGGACTCGCCGTGACATGGGCGTAGCCCGCCGCTCGTTCGGCAAAGGTGGATGAAGACGCCAGGAGCAGGCTCGTTCGCGCGCTGCCCCGACTTCTCGGCACGTTGGTCTTCGCCTCCCTGCTCGCGATCGTCCTCGTGAGCGGGGAGGCGATCCCGATCGACCAACGTGTACTCCGAGCGGTCGGCGCCTGCGACCGCTCGATCCGAGCGCTGATCGCCTCGCGACGAGAGCGCAGGCTCGAGGTCTTCCGCGCGCTCCCGGCCTGCGCGGACCTGTCGGTCGAGCCACTCGCAGGGATCGACGCCGTGATCATTCGCGGCGTGTGGCGCTCCGTCTGGCTCTTCGATCGGCACGAGATCTCGTCCCGCGTGGACCTCGACGGATCGAGCGACGACCCGAGAAGCTCAGTGCATGAAGAAGGGGTCGGCGCCGCCTTCACCCTGCTTCATCAGCACGCGCAGCGGCGCGATCGAGAGCAGCGCCTCGAAGTCGATGCGCGTGCCGCGATCGGGCAGCGCGATCTTGGCGCCCTCCCACTGCGGCTCGAAGAGGATCGGCGTGCCTTCACCGTTGTAGCCGAGCTGCACGAGCGCATCGACCTCGTAGAGGCGGCACTTCTTCTCGCAGCAGTGGAACTGGCGCTCCACGCGATAGAAGCCCTCGGGGGGCAGCGGCACGAGCTTCTGAGCGTCTTCGGGCTTGGGCAGGAGGTGCCCTTGGCGCTGGAACTTCGCGCGATTTCCGGTCCACGACTCGGGCAGGTACATGCCCGCGCCCGGATCCCCGTGGTTGTGGAAGTACACCAGCCGACCCGCGGGGATGCCGCCGATCTGGTCGAGCGTGCGATAGAGGCCGCAGGGGGGGAGCTCGTTCGTCGCCATCGTGGTCAGCCTTCCTTCTTGGCCATGATCGGGGTGATCAGGGAGTCGAGATCGTGGGGCACGGCCATCGCGCTGTAGCCGCGGTCCACGTGGATCACGGTGCCCGTGATGCCGCTCGCGAGCGGGCTCGCGAGGAAGGCCGCCGTGTGCGCGACCTCGTCTGCGCCGAGCTCGCCGGGGAGCGGCGAGGCGTGCGCGTAGTAGTCGATCATCTTCTGGATGAAGCCGATCGCCGAGGCCGCGCGCGACGCGTAGGGGCCCGCGCTGATGGAATTCACGCGGTGGCCCCACTTGCGGCCCGCCTCGTACGCCAGCACACGCGTGTCGCTCTCGAGCGCGGCCTTGGCGCTCGACATGCCGCCGCCATAGCCCGGCACCACGCGCTCGGCCGCGAGGTAGGTGAGGTTCAGGAAGGAGCCGCCCGGCTTCGTCAGCGGACCGAAGTGCTGGAGCAGGGACACGAACGAGTACGCGCTCGCGCCCATCGCCGCGAGATAGCCCTTGCGGCTCGTCTGGAGCAGCGGGTTCTTCACCTCGGGCCCGTTCGCGAGCGCATGCACGACGACGTCGAAGGGCTGCTCACCGAGCTTCTCGACGCACGTCTTGGCCGCGCCCGAGATCGTGAAGTCGCCGCGCTCGCGGTAGCGGCGGTTGCTCTTGATCTCCTCGGGCACGAGCTCCATCGCGTCGAAGTCCGCATCGAACGGCACCACGAGCTCGAAGCCGAGGAGCGAGCCGTCCGAGAGCTTGCGGGCCTCGTCGATCTTGCCGCGCGAGAGCAGCGTCTCGAAGATGCCCATGGCCGGCGGCCACGTGCCCACCGACACCTTGCACCCCGCCTCCGCGAGCGCCTTGGCGATCGCGAACCCGAAGCCACCATCGTCTGCCACGCCCGCGATGAACGCGCGCTTGCCCGAGAGGTCGATGCTCAGCATGAGGCCGGCGTCATGCCCCACGCTGCGCGGGAGTTCAAGCGCGACCTCCACGCCCGAGCGGCTTCATGCGGCCGGCCCCCCGATCAGAGCGCGGTCTTCGATGTCTACTGTCGGAGCCGATCAGAGCACGAGCCAGACGTAGCCGCGGTCGAGCTCGACCGTTCGCTCCGTGCCCTGCGCGTTGATCACGCGGAGGGGCTCTTGGCGCTCGGCCGCCATCGAGAGCGCGCCCGAGGCGCGCTGGCTCCCGAGGTCGCCCACGGTGTGACCGCCGATCGCGATGATGCGATCGCCCGCGACGATGCCAGCGCGACCTGCGGGCGAGAACGGCTCGACCTCGATGACCTGCAGATCGGAGCCGTGCACCTCGAACAAGCGGATCCCGACGCCACGGTGCGGCTGCGGCGTATCGAGGCGGATCGTCACGTACGACTCACCCTCGAGCAGGATGCGGGCATCGACGCCCGGCGGGGCGTTGGGAGGCAGGCCGATGCCGCGCCAGATGCCGACGGGATCGCCACCGAGCTCGTCCTCGTCCCACACCTCGAAGCGGATGCGCGCGCTCGCCGGGAAGCGGATGTTGCGCGGCGCGGCCTCGTTCCACTCGGGGTGGAGCGAGTCGCTCACCGTGTGCGACTGCCACACGAGCACGTCGTCGCGGTAGACGCGCAGGACCGCGTCGGGCAAGCCGCCGTTGTCGTCCCACTGCGTGGCGCCGCGGTTCTGCTGCGGCAGCGTCGCCGAGACGGCCGTGAAGCGATAGACGTCGCCCGGCGTGCCGCCGGGGCCCGTGGTCATCGCGGAGGACGTGTGCACGGGCGAGAGCGAGGTCGTGCGACGCGGGTAGGCACAGGCACCGAGCACGCTCAGCCCGAGGAACGCCAGCACGCACCACCCAGAAGCGAGGCGAGAACGCATGGCCGCGACTCTTGCACGGCTCGCCGCGATCGCCAACGAAGCGGCCGTCCGCGATCAGGCGCGATCAGGGCGCGATCAGGGCGCGATCAGGGCGCGATCGGGGCGCGATCGGGGCGCGATCAGGGCGCGATCAGGCGGCGCTTGCCGTCCTTGCTGCGCAACGGCACCGGCACGTCGGCCAGCGCCTCGCGATCCCACTGCTGGCACGTGACCTCCTTGTGATGCTGATCGAGCGCCTCGCAGTAGTTCGTGAAGTAGCAGCGTCGCACCGCGTGGCCCTCGCCGCGACGCACCTTCTCGAGCCAGTCCGGATCGGCGATCGCCTGTCGCGCGGCGCCCACGAGGTCGGCCTCCTCGTGGGCCACGACGTCCTCGGCCTCTTCGTACGTGGCGATGCCGCCCGCCGTCACGACGGGCGTGGACAGGCCCGCCTCGCGGATCGCGCGACGGATCTCGCGGGCGAGCGAGACGTTGCGACCGAAGGCGCTCGTGTTGCGCGAGGGCACGCGCGCGTCGAGGTGCGCGCCTTCGTGCGCGAGCGGCCCGATCTTCACGGTGGGCATGCACTCGTGGCCGCTCGGGCCCGTGTACGGATAGGCCGCGTGACCGACCTTGGGCTGCGCGGCGTCCTCGAAGCGGCCGCCCTTGGAGATCGAGAGGTAGTCGAGCCCGTCCTCCGCCAGCGTTCGGCCGATCGCGATCGCCTCCTCGAGGTGGGTGCCGCCCGCGATGACCTCGTCACCGAGGATGCGCGCGCCCACCACGAAGCGCTCCGACACCCGCGCGCGCACGGCCGCGAGCACCTCGCGCGGCAGGCGCAGGCGTCCCTCCAGCGTGGCGCCGTAGCCATCGTCGCGCGTGTTCGTGCGCGAGAGGAACGACGCCATCGTGTAGGCGTGCGCGTAGTGGAGCTCCACGCCGTCGAGGCCCGCCGCCTCGGCGCGCGCCGCGGCCTCCGCGAAGAGGCTCGGCAGCACGGTCGGCAGCGTGCGCACGTGCGCGAGGTGCGTGTCGGTCACGCGCTCGCGGTGGCCCATGGTGAGCGACTCGTGATCACGCGGCGACAGCACGTTCGCGAGCACCTCGTCGCTCGAGGCCACGAGCGCGGCACGGAGGCTCGATTCCTCCATGCGCATGAAGGAATCGTCGCCGAGGTGCGCGCTCAGGCGCGCGCGCAGGGCCTCGTCGATCACGAGGAAGCGCTCGAGGAACCTGGCGCGCTCGGGGCGACGCTTGATCGCGAGGAAGTCGATGAGCTGGATGAAGAGCTTCGTGCGACCGCCCGAGGCCTCGCGCACGACCTCGGCGAGCTCGCGCAGGCCGGGCACGAAGCGATCGTGGCCGATGCGGAGCAGGGGGCCGCTCGGCACGTCGCGGATGCCGGTGGCCTCGACGACGATCGCCGCGGGCCGCCCCACCGCGAAGCGCCGGTACCACGCGAGCACCGCGGGGGTGACGAAGCCGTCGTCGGAGGCGCGCCACGGCACCATCGCGGGGATCCACGTGCGGTCCGCCAGCGTGAGGCGACCGACCGAGAGCGGCGAGAGCCAGCGCGAGCGAGCGGCCTCGTCGGCGCTGGGCCAGCGCGTGACGGGGAGTCGGGAGAGGTGCTTGTCGTGCGGGCTCGTCACGGGACCGCGACGCTACTACGGTCGGCTCGCGAGAGGCGCTCGGCCTCGGGCTCGGCAGCGAGCCGGCTGCGCAGCGCGCCCGGGCGTGCTTGTCTCGGGTCGCTGCAAGGAGAGAGTCGATGACCACCGGACGCGAGAAGCTGGCTCGGATCGCGAAGTCGCTCGGGATCGAGGACGTGCTCGAGGGCCCCGTGAGCGGCGTGATCGGCGCGCGGGCCCACGCAGGCGAAGGCGCGTCCGTCACCACCGAAGACCCCTCGACGGGCGCGCGCCTCGGCATCGTGCGCGGCGCCTCCAAGGCCGAGCACGACGCGGTGATCGCGCAGGCGCAGGCGCGCTTCGAGAGCTGGCGCATGGTGCCCGCGCCCGTGCGCGGTCAGCTCGTGCGGCGCCTCGGAGAGCTCCTGCGCGCGCTCAAGGAGCCGCTCGGAGAGCTCGTCTCGCTCGAGATGGGCAAGATCAAGAGCGAGGGCCTGGGCGAGGTGCAGGAGATGATCGACATCTGCGAGTTCGCGGTCGGTCTCTCGCGACAGCTCCACGGCCTCACGATCGCGTCGGAGCGGACGCGGCATCGCATGATGGAGCAGTGGCATCCGCTCGGGCCGGTGGCGGTGATCACCGCCTTCAACTTCCCGGTCGCGGTGTGGGCGTGGAACGCCGCGCTGGCCGCGGTGTGCGGCGACACGGTGGTGTGGAAGCCGTCGCCGCACGCGCCGCTCTGCGCGCTCGCGGTGCAGCGGATCTGCGAGCGCGCGATGAGCGACGTGGGGCAGCCGGGCGTCTTCTCGCTGCTCGTCGGCGGCCACGAGGCGGGGCAGTGGATGGCCGAGGATCGGCGCCTGCCGCTCGTATCGTTCACGGGCAGCTCCGCGGTGGGGGCCAAGGTGGGGAGCGCGGTGGCCTCGCGCCTCGGCAAGAGCCTGCTCGAGCTCGGCGGCAACAACGCGATCGTGGTGCTGGCCGACGCGGATCTCGACCTCGCCACGCGGGCGATCGTCTTCGGCGCCGTGGGCACGGCGGGGCAGCGCTGCACGAGCACGAGGCGTGTGCTCGTGGCGGCCGAGGTGAAGGACGCGCTGCTCGAGCGCCTCGTGCGCGCGTACGGCACGGTGAAGATCGGCGACCCGCTCGAGGAGGGCGTGCTCATGGGCCCGCTCATCACGGAGGCGGCGGTCGCTCGCTACGAGCACGCGCTCGCGGAGGCGACCAAGGCGGGCGCGCGGATCCTCTGCGGCGGCAAGCGCGTGGCGCGGCCCGGCCACTTCGTGGAGCCGACCATCGTGCTCGCGGCGGGTGATCAGGCGGGCCTGCCGATCGCCTACGAGGAGACCTTCGCGCCGATCCTCTACGTGATCGGCATCGACTCGCTCGAGCAGGGCATCGACGCGAACAACGCCGTCGCGCAGGGCCTCAGCTCGGCGATCTTCACCGACAGCGTGCGCGCCTCGGAGCAGTTCCTCTCACCGATGGGCTCGGACTGCGGCATCGCGAACGTGAACATCGGCACGAGCGGCGCGGAGATCGGCGGCGCGTTCGGCGGCGAGAAGGACACCGGCGGCGGACGCGAGTCCGGCTCCGACGCCTGGAAGGCCTACATGCGCCGGCAGACCTCCACCGTGAACTGGGGTCGCGACCTCCCCCTCGCCCAGGGCGTCCGCTTCGGCTGACCCGCGGGCCCCGCTCAGGTCTCGGACAGGTCGACGTGATAGCGGACGGGCAGTCCGTCCTCGTCGGGCGCAGTCGCCTTCCGTGCACGTGGCCGTCTCCGCCTGGCCAGGACGGCGAGCACCGCAGCCGCCTCCTGGTCGTGCTCGTCCGCCGACACGAGGGCGTCGCCGTAGTGACGGCTCACGACGCTCGTGTCGAGCTCGAGCGCGCGCGCCACCTCGATCTGTCGGCCCGCGTACTCGTGCACCCACATCCACGTCGCGAGCTTCTTCGCGCTCGCCACCCGCCGTGAGCGAGGCGCCTCCTCGAGCTCCAGCGCGCTCAGCCCTCGGTGCTCGAGCACGGCGTCGATCACCTCGCGCAGCGTCGGTCGACCCACGGCGCCCGCGCGCCGCTCGGTGCCACGGCTCGACAGCGCTGCCTCCACGCGCGTCGTGTCGCGTCGCACCCGCGCCACGAGCGCCTCTCCGCCGAGCACGCCGTCGCTCACGCGATGAGCATCGCCCACGGTGCGACGCACGGCAGCGGCCTCGGTCGTGTCGAGCGCGCCGCTGAGCTCCGGACGACGCGGCTCGCTGCGGCCCTCCTCGACGAACGCGTCGAACCGCTCGGCGGCACGGCGTGGATCGCGACCGAAGCGTTCCAGCACGTAGCCCACGTGGAGCCAGTCGGGCGCAGGGACGCGTCCGATGTACGCGCCGTGGCTCGACCACGTGGAGTTGCGCGCCGAGCGCACCACGCGCGCTCGCACGGGGTTGTTGTGCACGTAGCGCACGAGCTGCGTGAGGTAGGTCTCCTCCTCGACGAGCGTGGTGCGAGGCCTCCCCGCGAACACGGGGCCCTTGGCCCTGGTGCTGCGCGACCCGTTCAGCCAGCGGGCGAAGCTGCCGTGCAGCGACTTCGTGAAGCGCTCGAGGGGCGCCTCGCCTTGGACGACGACGAGGTGCACGTGCGACGACATCAAGCAGTAGGCGAGCACGGTCGTGCTCGACCTCGCGGCCGCCTCGGCGAGGGCCTGGAGGTAGGCCTCGCGGGCGCCCGCACGGTCGAGCAGCCATTCGTCGCGCACGAAGCGCGACACCAGGTGGAAGACCCCGCCGGGGCAGTGGAGGCGAGCCGTGCGCGGCATGAGCTCGCTGTTAGCGGGTGGCGAGCGACGACGCAACCATGCAGGACCGTCCCGGTTTGCGAATGCAACAACGCAGGACCGTCCCGGTTTTGCCGGGGAGTGCTCGATTTCTGGCGGGTTTTCGGGTCGCAGCCGGGAATGCAACAACGCAGGACCGTCCCGGTTTGCGCGCAGGACCGTCCCGGTTTGCGCGGTCGCGGGTCAGGTTGGTTCCGGTTGCTCGGTCGGATCGTCGTGGTGGGGCGGGTCGTGAGGGAGCGCGCTGCGAGCTGCGGAGCGCGTCGTTAGCCTCGTCTCGTGCCCCGCTCCTCTTGGCGCCTGTCGCTCCTCGTCGTCGCGGCCTGCGGCCGCGTGGAGTACGCGTCAGTCGATGCTGGCGCGTCGATCGATGCGGGCGCGTCGATCGATGCGGGCGCGTCGATCGACACAGCCGTGAGGATCGATGCGGGCCCGATCCCCGACACGGGCTCTGCGCTCGACACCGGGTCTGCGCTCGATGTCGGACGGGACGCGTTCCCGTTCGATGCGGGGCCGCTCGGTCCACACAACGTCGCGTTCCTCTCGAGGCTCGTCACGGGCGATCTCGGCGGGCTCGCCGGCGCCGACGCGATCTGCAGCGACGACGCGATCGCAGCCGGGCTGCCCGGTCGCTTCGTGGCGCTCCTGGGGCTCGGCGGCTCGCGTCCGCTGGATCGCCTGGGCTCCGCGAGCGGCTGGGTGCGGCCCGACGGCCGCGCGATCGCGATCGATCGCGCCGGGCTCGACGCGCCCCTCATTCACCCCGTGATGCTGACGGCGGCGGGTGACTACGTGGACCGCGCCTCCGCGTGGGATGGTCTGGGCGGCGGCGACTGCGAGGGCTGGACCTCGGCGAGCGCAGGCGCGTCGGGGAACCTGGGCGTCGCCGCGTCGGTCTTGCCGGAGGAGTGGCTCAGCACGTCGACCGGGGGTGCAACACCACGAGCCGGCTCTACTGCTTCCAGGTCGATCTCGTGGTCGCGGTGCCGCCGCCTGCCTCGATCCTCGGCCGACGCATCTTCGTGTCCGATTCCGTCGGCCTCGGCGTGCAGCCCGACGACGCGTGCGAGGCCTCGCGGACAGCCGCCGCCCTCGGAGCATCGTTCCACGCGTTCGTGAGCGCCGATGGCGTCGCGGCGCTCTCTCGCGTCGTGCTCGACGAGCGGCCCTGGGTGCGGATGGATGGCCTGCCGATCTTTGCCGACGCGACCGCGGTGCGGAGCTGGACGAGACCGCTGCTCCCGGTGCTCTTCGATGCGTCGGGCGCGGTGGTGGGCGGATCGGTGCATGCGGGCTCGACCTCGCCCGACCTGCCCGGTGACGCCACGAGCACCTGCATGGGCTGGAGCGATCCGTTGCCCGGGACCTATGTGCCGATCGGCCTGAGCGCGCGTGTGGGGCGCGCGTGGTTCGCCGACCCCTTCGGTCTGTGCAGCTCCACGCACCGCTTCTACTGTCTCGAGGACTGACGCGGTATCCTCGGCGCATGCGCGCTGGCCGTCTCGCTCTCTCGTGCGCCCTCCTGGTCTGGTCGGCCTGCAGTGCGATCGTGCAGCCCGATCCGAGCCGTCTCGGCGGGCACGACGCAGGCCGCGGGATGGACGCGAGGATCGATCCCACGATCGACGCGCACATCGACCCCACGATCGACGCGCACATCGACCCCACGGTCGACGCGCACATCGACCCCACGGTCGACGCCTGGATCCCGCCGGTCCCCGATGCGTGGGCGCCCGACGCGTTCGTGCCCCCGACCTGCCCCACCCCGTGCGCCGAAGGTCGCGTGTGCGTGGGGACGACCTGCGTGTGCCCCGATGGCGCGTGCTGCCCCGGCTGCGGAGCTGGCGAGGTGTGCCTCGCGGGCAGCTGCCAAGGCTGCGGCAATGACGGCGACCCTTGCTGCTCGGGCGGGGGCTGTCGCGCCGGCAACGTCTGCCTCGGCGACGTGTGCGCCGCGTGCGGCGACCCGGGCCAGCCCTGCTGCGAGGGCGGCACCTGCGCGAGCGGGATGTGCGGGCCCGACGGCATGTGCGCCGCGGCCGACTGCGGGCGCATCGGCCAGACCTGCTGCTCGGGCAACACGTGCACCGAGGGCGCGTGCAGCGGCGGCGTGCCGTTCGGCTCGCCCGGGATGTGCGTGAGCTGCGGCGACCGAGGTCAGCCCTGCTGCGACGGAGCCTGCAACGACGCGTGGTCGTGCGACATGGGCACGTGCCGCGGCTGCGGCCTCGCCAACGAGCGATGCTGCGGCGACGGCGCCGCGTGCGAGTCGGGCACCATCTGCAACCGCCTCACGCGCTGCGAGCCCTGCGGCGGTCGCTTCCAGGCGTGCTGCGAGGGCGGCGTCTGTCGCGACGGCACGACCTGCAGCGGCACCGGCAGCCGCTGCCTCTGACGAAGAGGCGCGAGCCCGTCCTCGCGCGAATCGCCCACGAGAGAGGGCGATTCGGCGCGCGACGGATCCGCGCTCGAGGATCGAGGACCCAGTGGCTCCGCGCTCGAGGCGGAGCGCTCGAGGATCGAGGATCAGCGCTCGATGATCGCGTGGAACGCGTCGTGGAACGTGCTCAGGCGCTCCTCGACCGCCGCGCCCGACGCGCCGCACTCGCTGACGAGCGCGGCCGAGGTCGTGGTGAGCTGCGTGGTGAGCGAGGTCCACGTCGCGGCGTCGGTGCCCTCGGGCGCGGCGTCGGCGGCCACGGCGCGGGCGCGCTCGTCGAGCTGCGCCGCGTTCGTGCAGGCGAGGCCCGCGCGCGTCGCGCCCGCCTCGGCGTGCCACGTGGGCGCGAGGAGGTCGTGGAGCGCGGTCAGGCTCGGCGACATGTCGTGGTGATGCTCCGCGCCGTGCTCGTGATGGCCCTCGCCGTGCTCGCACGCAGCGTGGTCGTGGCCTTCGCCGTGCTCGCAGTCGCAGTGCCCATCGTGGCCTTCGCCGTGGTGCGGGCACTCGCCGCCCGAGGCTCCGCCCGACTGGCCGCTCTCGGAGCTGGAGGACGAGCCGCCGCAGCCGCCGAGCGAGAGGACGAGGACGAGGAGAGAGATCGAGGTGTTCTTCATGGGAGCGCGGTGGTGAACGACGCGGCCGCGTCGCGCAAGCCCGTACGCGCACGAGGCCGCACGTCGATCAGGCCACGCCCTCGGGTCCGAGCAGCTCCGCCACGTCGGCCTGGCCCAGCGGCAGCGGCCGATAGCGACCCCGCGCGCGCTTGGGATCGGTGACGAAGAAGCTCACCGAGTCGGCGCAGCCGAGGACCTCGTCGGCGAGCTCGATCTCCCAGCGCGCATCGACGAGCGCGCATGCCCAGTGCCGCCGACGCAGCTCTGCGAGCGCCTCCTCACGCGTCTTGGCCAGCACCACCGTCACGCTGTGGCCGTCGAAGGCCCGCGCGATCGCCGCGAGCTCGCTGGCGCGTGATCCCGCCACGAGGATCGCTCGGAGCGCCGGCAGCGCCGGAGCGGTGATGTCCTGGGAGCGGCGAGCCCTGCGGCGTGACGGAGCGGTGCGTGCGGTGGAGGCGGCCATGAGCATGGGCACCGCAACGCAAGCCGCGCGCCGAGCCCCCGATTGGCGGAATTCCAAAGGAAAACACCCCGTGATCGTCGATCACAGGGTGCGTCACCCTCGCCTCGAGCCGACGCCTCTGGCCTCGCGCCTACGAGACGGCTCGGCTCAAGCCCCGACCTTGGCCAGGCGCTCCTCCACGATCTGGTCGGCCACGCGATAGCTCGGCACGTTCGTGGCCTTGGCCCGCTCCACGATCTCGAGGATCGTGTCGTGGATCTTGAGCACCGTCTCGCGCGAGCCCTTCTCGTCGTAGCCCTTGCCGCTCGCGTGCCCGAGGTGCTCGGCGCACACGTTGACGAGGCCCCCCGCGTTGATCGCGTAGTCGGGCGCGTACACCACGCCGCGCGCGTGGAGCGCCTCGCCGTGTCGGGTCTCGGCGAGCTGGTTGTTGGCCGCGCCCGCGATGATCTTCGCGCGGATCTGCGGCAGCGTCGCGTCGTCGAGGATCGCGCCGAGCGCGCACGGTGCGAGCACGTCGACGTCCTGGGCGAAGATCTGATCGTTGGGCACCACGGTGGCCCCGAGCTCCTCGCGGACGCGGTTCGTGCGTGACGCGTCGATGTCGGAGATCGTGAGCTTGGCGCCGAGCGCGTGGAGCTCCTTGGCGAGGTAGTAGCCCACGTGGCCGACGCCCTGGATCGCGACCTTGATGCCCGACAGATCGCGGCCGTACACGTGACGCACGCAGGCCTCGATGCCGCGACGCACGCCGAGCGCGGTGAAGGGCGAGGGATCTCCGCCGCCGCCGTCCTTGGGCGGCAGGCCGGTGACGTGCTTGGTCTGGCCGCGGATGACGACCATGTCCTCGACGCTCGTGCCCGAGTCCTCGGCCGTGATGTAGCGACCGCCGAGGCCATTCACGAAGCGGCCGAACTCGGTGAAGAGCGCGGCGCGATCGAAGGCCTTGGCGGGACGCAGGATCACGCTCTTGCCGCCGCCGAGCGGCAGGCCCGTGATGGCTGCCTTGTACGTCATGCCGCGCGCGAGGCGCAGCGCGTCGATCAGCGCGAGCTCCTCGTGCGCGTACGGGATGAAGCGACAGCCGCCGAGCGAGGGACCCAGGCGCGTGTCGTGGATCGCGACGATCGCCATGAGGCCCGAGGCCGCGTCGCGGCGCACATGGACCTCACCGTACTGGTGCTTCTCGAGGTGCTCGAAGAGGTTCATGCGCGCGCTCTATCCGAGCGCTCCGAGCGCTGCAACGACGCAGCGCGTCGCGATCGAGCGCCGAGCGAGACGAGCCTCACGCCGAGGCCCGCGCTCCGTGCCCGTCGTGCGTCCCGCGAGCGAGCTCCGCGATGCGAGCCGCGAGGAGCTCGGGCACTTCTTCCTGGAGGAAGTGCCCAGCGCTCGTGCGATCGACGAAGGCCGGACCACCGAGGGCGCGCCCGAGCGTGCGCACGTGTCGCTCGAGGGCTCGCCCGAGGATCGGGTCGCGCTCACCCCACACGAGGCCGATCGGTCTCTCGAACGCCTCGACGAAGCGTCCGATCTCGTCGAGCCGCGGCACCGATGGATGCGCCTCCGCGTCGGGCACCATGCGCGCGAGGCCGACGGGCGCGGCGCGATCGACGAGGTGTCGAAGCGGGAACCGATACGCGCGCGCGACGTCGCCCGAGATCGAGCTGCGATCGCCCTGCACGCCCGCGAGGCCCAGGCGCGACGGCGAGAAGACGGGGAAGCCCAGTCCGCGGAACACGAGATCCGAGATCACCGGCGTCTGCGAGAAGCGATGGAACGCCTTGGGACGAAAGGGCCGCGCCGGCACGAGCACCGACGTGTTCGCGAAGAGCATGGACGCGACGCTGCCGGGCCTCCGCGCCTCGAGCTCCTTCGCGACGCCCGCGCCGATCGGCCCACCCCAGTCCTGTCCCACGACGATCACGCGGCCGCGCGCGTCGGTGCCCTCGAGCAGGCCCTCCACGAGCGCGTGCATGCGCGAGACGTGCAGCGCCACCGTGTGCGTCGATGGCGAGCGTGGCTTGTCCGAGAGGCCGAGGCCCAGCAGATCGGGCGCGATCACGCGCACGCGCTCGCAGCCCTCGGCCGCGAGGAGCTGCGCGATCACGTGGCGCCAGAGGAACGACCACGTGGGGTTGCCGTGGAAGAGCAGCACCGCCGTCTGCGCCCGATCGGCGCGCGCGCCCTCGTCGACGAAGTGCAGCGCATCCGTCTCCACGCGTGCGATCCCGCGTCGGTAGGGCAGGAGGGCCGCCACGAAGGGAGGCAGGAGCGGCGCGGGGTCGATGCGCATCGCGCGAGGATACGTCGCGGAGTCCCTGGGCGCGCTACCATCGCGCCGATGGTGCGTCGCTGCGTCGTGCGTCTCTCGATCGTCTTCGCCTTGCTCGCCTGGGGCGCCGCGTGCGGTGGCCCTCAGCTCCGCGAGGGCGCGTTTCGTGGTCGCACCGACGGCCCGCCCACCATGCGCTGTCTGCCCGAGACGGACGTGACGGAGGCCGAGTACACCGATCACATGCGCCGCGGGCTCGCGCTCGCGGAGGCCTCGTTCGACGTGCCCGCGCCGAGCCCGCCGCCGAGCCGCGCCGCGGGTGATCTCACCGACTGGAGCAACGGGCCGCTGCGCGCGTGGATGGAGCAGAAGGTGAGCGCGATCCAGGCCGCGCGCGAAGAGCTCGACCTCGCCGCCGAGGAGAACCATCGGCAGCGCATCCTCGGCGGCGCGGTGGTCGGCCTCATGTACGAGGACATCTCTCGCGTGCTCCGCTCGGTGCCCGCCCCCGTCGACCTCGACAGCGAGCCCGAGATCCTGCGCATCTACCAGGACCTCGTGCGCGCGCAGGCCAGGCCCTTCCTCGAGCTCTCGCGCTCGGCCTACCGCGCCTGCTCGCTCAACGCGGGGCACCCACCCGGCATGACGCACTTCTCGACGTTCTGTCGCGAGCGCCTCGACCAGCTCCCCGAGGCCGAGGCGCCCGCCGCCGGCTCGACCGAGGTCGAGGTCGTGCGCGACTGACGACGCGCGCGTGAACGCGATCGACGCCGGCCCCGCGGCGGCGCTACCTTCGCGCCCGATGCGCGGCTCGACGGATGTGTGCGGCTGTTTCCCGACGGGGCGTCACTACCCCGGCATCGCCGACCGCATGCGCGGTGCGAGCGCCCGCGTGGCTGGCATGGCGCACGGCTTCGCGCCCGACGCGATCTGGTCGGAGGAGTCGTTCGTGGTGCTCGACCTCGAGACCACGGGCCTCGACGCGCAGACCGATCGCATCATCGAGATCGGCGCGGCGTGCTTCCGCGGCGGACAGCTCGAGACCTCGAAGTTCTGGCTCGTGCACCCCGGCATCCCGATCCCGCCCGAGAGCACGGAGATCACGGGCATCACCGACGAGATGGTGAAGGACGCGCCACCGTTCGAGGAGGCGATCCGCGAGGTCACGTCGTTCCTCGAGGGCCGCATCCCGGTTGCCTACAACCACTTCTTCGACTCGCGCTTCCTCTGGGCCGAGACGCGACGCGCGGGCCTGCCGACGCGCGGTCCGAGCGCCGAGGGCCGCGAGATCGCGCCCGCGTTCTCCGACGACGGCGTGTGGATCGACCCGCTGGTGTGGGCGCGCGAGCTGCAGAAGAACGAGAAGGGCCACAAGCTCGTCGACGTGTGCGCACGGCTGGGCGTGCCGCTCGAGAGCGCGCACCGCGCGAGCCACGACGCCGAGGCCGCAGGGCGCGTGCTCCTCGCGCTCGCGCCGCAGATGCCGCGCCGATACGCGGAGCTCCTGCGCGTGCAGCAGCGCTACGCCGCCACGCAGGACCTCGACATGGCGGGCTGGCGCAGCAAGCGCTGAGCGCGTCGCCGCTCCCGGGTGTTGGTCCAGGCGGTCATCGGGTACGCTCGGGGTGTGCCGCTCGTCGCGCTCGCTCCTCCTGGCGGCTCGAACGATCTCGATCGCTACGAGCTCCTGTTCCGCTTCGCGGCAGGCGGCATGGCCGAGGTGTTCGTGGCGCGGCAGCGCGGCGAGGGCGGCTTCCTGCGGCCGGTGGCCATCAAGCGGATGCTGCCGGCGCTCGCCGAGGAGCCCAAATTCGTCGAGATGTTCCTCGACGAGGCGCGCCTCGCCGCGCACGTGCAGAGCCCCTACGTCGTGTCCACGCTCGACTGCGGCAAGGACGAGGAGGGCTCGCCCTACATCGTGATGGAGCTCGTGGTGGGCGTCTCGCTCTCGCAGGCCCTGCGCGCCTGCGTGGAGAAGAAGAGGCACGTCCCGCTCGACGTGTTCGCCGAGGTGATCGCGCAGACCTCGCTCGGCCTCTACGACGCGCACCACGCGCGCACGCCCACGGGACAGCCGCTCGAGATCGTGCACCGCGACGTCTCTCCGCAGAACGTGCTGGTGGGCGTCGATGGTCGCGCGCGGCTCACGGACTTCGGCGTCGCACGCGCGCTCGAGCGCGTGACGCGCACCTCCACCGGCGAGGTGAAGGGCAAGCTCAGCTACTTCTCCCCCGAGCAAGCGCGGATGGAGGCGATCGATCAGCGCTCGGACATCTTCGCGCTCGGCATCGTGGCGTGGGAGACGCTCGCGCTCGAGCGTCTCTTCTCGCGCGAGAGCCCGATGGCGGCGCTGCAGGCGATCCTCCACGAGCGGATCCCCGACGTGCGCGAGCACAACCCCGACGTGCCCGAGCGCGTGGCCGCGGTGATCGCGAAGGCGCTCGAGCGCGACGTGTCGCGTCGCCATGCAAACGCGCGGATCTTCGCGGACGAGCTGCGCGCCGCCGTGGGCACACCGGCCTCGGCGGCGGCCGTAGGGCGCTGGGTGGAAGAGAGCGGCGGGCCGCGCCTCGCCACGTTCCGCAAGAAGATCGAGGCCTCGTTCAAGGCCGGCGGCGATGGCCCCACCGAGGTGGCGATCTCGAGCGAGCGCGAGCGCTCGTCGCCGAGCGGCGCCTCCAAGGGCAGCTTCGACAAGGCCGGCTTCGACAAGGGCAGTTTCGGCTCGGCGCCCGAGTCGCGCCTCGTGGGCTCGCACGGCACCACGCACGATCGCGCGCGCAATACCGGGGGCGCCATCACCGAGGTGAGCGCCGCGCGCACGCCC
>JAIBCE010000587.1 GCA_019694315.1 Sandaracinaceae bacterium | reverse complement strand
GGCGCGGCGGAGCGTGCGCGCGAGGCCGACCATGTCGCGCCCGCCGAGCATGGGGAGCTCGGGCTCGGCGCCCTCTGCGTCGAGCGTGCGCACCGCGTCGGCGTAGACGCCGACCAGCGCGACCATCGAGACCACGTCCCACACGTTGTGATCGCACACCGAGAGGATCGCGTCGGCGTCGCCGGTGCGGAGGAAGTGCGAATACCGCGCGGGGACCTCGGCCGATGGGACGTCGTCGACGCGGCCGAAGCCGAGGATCTGCCGCTCGAGCGCGGTGAGCTTGCAGGAGGTCGCGCGCTGCAGCTCGTCGTCCTCGCCGACACGCTCGAGGGTCGGGCCCGAACGCGGATCGCCCACGCCGCCACGGCCGCGCGCCGCGCGGTGCACGCGACGCGCGACGTGGACGAGATCGAGGTGCGGACGCTCGCCCGGCACCGCGAGGCGGTTCATCACGAAGCGCGTGCGGAGCAGAGGCCAGTCGAAGGACTTGCCGTTGAACGACACCAGCATCGACGCGGCCGCGATGCGGTCGGCCACGCGCGCGAGCATGGGCGCCTCGTCGCCCAGACGGCGGAGCAGGAGCTGCTCGACCACGAGCGCGTCGTCCTCGAACCACGCGAGGCCCACGAGGAAGGGAATGGTCCCCGTGCCTCCCGCGAGGCCGGTGGCCTCGGTGTCGAGGTAGAGCGCCCCCTTCGGCGGGCACTCGCCGAGGGTCGGATCGAGCGCGAGGAGCGAGAGCGGCTCGGCGTGCGCCTCGAGGCCGAGCCGGATGGGCACGCGCCCCACGCAGTGGCTCGCGGGGTGGACCACGCGGCGCACGTGCAACGGCCCGAGCGGCGTGTCGTGCTCGTCGAACGGCAGCGGGGCCTCGCGCAGGCGGGCTTCGATCAGGGCACGGCGCTCGTCGGCCTTCTGCGCATCGCGGAGGCGAGAGCGCTGGATGAGATCGGAGAGGCGCGACCGGAGCTCGGCGATCTTGTCGTTGGCCGGGGGATCGATGGGCTCGGGCGTGGGCTCGACGCGCACGGGTTCGGCGGCCGAGACGCCGACCGACGCGGTCCGGCCACCCCCGGAGAGTCGCGCGAGCTTGCTGCGGAGATCCACGGTCCCACCATACCGCGATCTGGACGGATGTGCAGTTCCGGGTAGGCTGCTGCGGTGACCTCCGAGGTCTCGCAACCCCCGCTCGAGCCGCCGGGGCGCGCCGGGTTGCGCCTGCAACTCGTGCTCGCCCTCGGGGTGATGACGATCCTGGCGTTCGTCCCGCTGTACCTCGCCGTCGCGAGCCTGACCCGACACACCCTACGGGTCACCCGCGAAGAGGTCGCGCGGGCCCTCGGCCGGGCCGTCGCGGGCCGCCTCGCCGACGACGTGGCGAGCGGCCGCGACGACACCACGCTGCAGGACGTCGCACGGGTGTCGGTGGACGAGAGCCACGGCGGCGACGGCGTGGTCGCCATCCGGGTGCTGCCCGCGGCGCCGCGCCCGGCCATCGAGGTCGGTCAGCCCGAGACCCTGGCCACCCTGCGCACCCTGCCCCTGCCCGTCCCCGGCGAGCACGTCTTGCACGCCAACGCCCCCGACGTGGGACCGATCCTCGCCATCGACGTGGCGCGCACCGGAGCGACCGTGCAGGTCGCGCTGCGGGTGGGCGATCAGGCGTCTCGCGCCGCGCCGCTGCTGCGGCTCGTCGCGTTCTACACCGGGGCCTTCGCGTTCGTGCTCGTGGTGTTCGCCTATCTGCTGCTCGGGCGGCTCATCGTGCGGCCGATCGCCGCGCTGGTGACCGCGACCCGACGCATCGCCGACTCGGGCCCGGCGAGCGCACGAAGGCTCGATCTCGCGCCGATCTCCGGCGCTGCCGAGGTCGTCGAGCTCGGTCGGGCGATCGCGCGCACGACGGGCCGCCTCGTCGAACGCGAAGAGGCGCTCGCGGCGAAGGTCGCGCAGCTCGAGGCCGCCCGGAGCGATCTGCTGGCCGCCCGCGACGCGATCGTCCGCAGTGAGCGCCTGGCCTCCGTGGGGCGGCTCGCCGCCGGCCTGGCCCACGAGGTGGGCAACCCCATCGCCGCGCTCCTGGGGCTCGAGGAGGTGGTGCTCACCGGCGAGCTCGACGACGAGACGCGAGACCTCGTCGAGCGGATGAAGCGCGAGACCGAGCGCGTGCACCGCGTCATGCGCGATCTGCTCGATTTCGCCCGCGCCGAGCAGGAGCCCCGCGCCTCGGAGGCGAGCGCGTCGGCGAGCGTCCGCGAGGTGGCCGAAGAGGTGGCGGCGCTGGTGAAGCCGCAGCGCTCGATGCGCGACGTCGTCGTGAAGCTCGAGATCCCGCGCGAGCTGCACGCGGTCCGCATCGCGGGCACGCGGCTGCAGCAGGTGCTCCTCAACCTCGTGCTCAACGCCGGCGACGCGCTGGGCGACGAGGCGAAGCGCCGCGGGATCGAGCCGCGCGGCGAGCCCATCGGCACCATCGTCGTCCGCGCGCGAACGCACGACGAGCACACCGTCCGACTCGAGGTCGAGGACGACGGGCCGGGCGTGCCCGAGGCCGTCCGCGACAAGCTGTTCGAGCCCTTCGTCACGACCAAGGACGTCGGCAAGGGCACCGGCCTCGGCCTCGCGGTCTGCCGCGGACTGGTCGAGGGCGTGGGCGGCCGGATCGATCTCGATCGCACCCCGAAGGGCGCGCGCTTCCTCGTCGATCTGCCCACCGTCGACGCGCCGGCCCGACCGAAGTCGATCGCGCCGCCGCCCGGAGCGCTCTAGAGTGCCGGCGTGATCGTCTTCGTCGGGATCGACCCTGCCGTGGGCCCTTCGAGCGAGGCGAGCGAGGTGATCGCGCGCGCTCGATCCGTCTTCGTCGACGAGGCCTCCGCCTCCCACGTCCGCGGCGTGGTCGCGAACGCCGTCCGCGTCGAGCAGCTCCTCGAGGCCGCCCGCGCAGGCGACGTGGTCCGCGTGGTCTCGGGCGCGCCGGTGTTCTCCGACGAGGCCCTCGCCGAGATCGCCGCCGCGATCGACGCGCCGGTCGCGGTGCGCACGCCGCCCGCGCCCGGCGCCCTGCCCCTCTCCGGCAAGCGGATCGTGGTCACCCGCGCCAGCGAGCAGGCCGAGGGCATGGCCCGCGCGCTCCGCCGCCGCGGCGCGATCGCGGTGCTCGCGCCGACCATCGCCATCGGTCCCGCCGCGGATCCGGCGCCGCTCGCCGAAGCGGTGCGCGCGCTCGGACGCTACGCGTTGGTGGCCTTCACCAGCGCCAAC
>JAIBCE010000586.1 GCA_019694315.1 Sandaracinaceae bacterium | reverse complement strand
TGCTCGGCAGCCTCGAGGCGATGCGCGAGGCGGGGCGGGCGCTCGAGCTCGTGCGCGGCGTCGCCCCCCAGCGCGAGCCGGAGCCGCGGCTGCTCGACGCGGTGGAGTCGCTCCTCGCGGAGCTCGACGCGGACGCCCACTCGCCGGGCGCCTACGCGCGGATGGGCCTGCGAACGCTGGCGATCGTGGGCCTCGCGCCGCGCCTCTCGAGCTGCGTGTCGTGTGGCCGTTCGCCCGAGGTGGGGCAGGCGTCGCTGTTCGATCCGGGCCGCGGCGGCATCGTGTGCCGGGCATGCGGCGGAGGTCCGATCCGCCTGTCGGGCCGCGCGCGCGCGTGGATGATGGAGGGGATGCTGGAGGGGCAGGGCGAGGTCGCCCCGATGGAGGACGACGGCTCGGCGCCGGCCGCCATCGGCCGCGCCGACCTCTCCGACGTCGAGTCGGCCCTCGATGCGTTCGTGAAGCGCCACGTCCGCTCCTGACGCGAAAGACCGAAACGGGACGCGCTCGTGTACGTTGGAGCGCGTGCATCCCGCCCGCCTGTTCGCCCTCGCCCTCGCCGCGCTCGTGGCGGTGCTCCCCGCGGCCGCCCACGCCCAGTTCCGGCGCGACACGAGCCCCGTCGCGATCCCCCCGGTCTCGCTGACCGCGCCCGACGACGCGCTCGCCATGGCGGTGAGCCCCGCGTCGCTCGCGTTCCTCTCGGGCTGGGGCGTGCAGTACGTCCACGCCGACGCCACGGACGCGCAGCGCCTCGGTGAGCGAGGCGATGGCCTCTACGCTGCGATGCCGCTGCTCTTCGGCGTCTCGGCCGGCCTGAGCGTCGACAGCGTGCGCCCGCCCGCGCGCCTCCTGCCCGAGGAGCGCCTCGGCTTCGATCGCACGATGGTCTCTCTCGGCCTCGCCTACCGCGTGCTCGAGTCGCTCGGCGTCGGCGCCACCGCGCGCATGCTCTTCGGCGCGCCGCAGGTGCTCGGCCTCTTCACGCTCGATCTCGGCGCCACGTTTCGTCCCGTGCCCGAGGTCGCGATCTCGTTCGTCGCGCGCGACGTGACGGCGCCCTCGCACCAGGCCGCGGTGGGGCTCGCGCCGGTGGGCCGCGTGCCGCGCTCGTTCCTGCTCTCGCTCGCGGTGCGCCCCGAGGAGACCCGCGCGCTCACCCTCGATCTCGCGGGCGTGATCGACGACACCGGCGCGATCGGCGCGCGCATGGCGGCCGAGGTGGAGGTGCCGTACGTCGGGCGCCTCCTCGGCGCCTTCGAGATCGAGAACGTGGGCGGCACGCGCCCCGATCTGCGCGGCACCGTGGGCCTCGCCGTCGACTGGGGCCAGTACGGCGTGGGCGGCGGCGTGATCGCGGGCGATGGCTTCGGTGAGTCGGTGGGCTGGTACGCCACGGCCCGCGTGGAAGAGGACGTGCGCCGCGGCATCCCGACCGGCGACGTGATCGTGGAGGTCGTGCTCGAGGGCACCGGCGCGCGCTCGCTCTTGTCGGTCGAGCGTCGGCTCGAGCGCGCGCTCACGGATCCGCGCGTGCGCGGCGTGCTCCTCCGCATGCAGGGCGCCGGGCTCGGCCTCGCGTACGCGCAGGAGCTGCGGCAGCTCGTCGATCGCCTCGAGGCCGCGAACAAGCCGGTCGTGTGCTCGCTCGCCGACGCGAGCGGCAGCGAGCTCTACGCCTGCGCTGGCGCGCGTCGCATCGTGGTCGATCCTGCGGGCGGCGTGCGCCTCTACGGCCCGAGCATGGAGATCCAGCACTACGGCCAGCTCCTGCGCGATCTCGGCGTGCGCGCCGACTTCGTGCGCATCGGTCGCTTCAAGAGCGCGATCGAGGAGTACCAGGACGACGCGATGAGCCCGGGCGCGCGCGAGGAGCGCACGGAGATCCTCGCGGGCCTCTCGCTCCGCCTGCGCGACGATCTCGCGCGCGATCGCGATCTGCCCTTCGCCTCGATGCAGGAGCTGATCGATCGCGGGCCCTACCTCGCCGACGAGGCGGTGGAGCGCGGCCTCGTCGACGAGGTCACGGGGCGCGACGAGCTCACGCCGGTCTTGCGCGACGTGATGGGCGGCGACTTCGTGCGCGAGACCAGCACGCCGGGCGAGATGGATCGTCACTTCGCCGAGGCCTCGCACGTGGGCGTCGTGGTGATCGACGGCGAGCTCACCGACGGCGAGAACCTCGATGTGCCGCTGCTCGAGATCCACACGACGGGCGGGCGCACGGCGACGCAGGCGATCGATCGGCTCGCGGCCGATCCGGCCATCGCCGCGATCGTGGTGCGCATCGACAGCCCTGGAGGGTCGGTGCTCGCGAGCGATCAGATCTACCGCGCGATCCAGCGCGCGCGCCGACGAAAGCCGGTGATCGCCTCGATGGGCGCGGTGGCCGCGAGCGGCGGCTACTACGTGGCCGCGGCGTGCGACGAGATCTGGGCCGAGCCCTCGACGATCACCGGCTCGATCGGTGTGTGGTTCGGCAAGGTGGACTTCGAGCCGGTGCTGAGCCGCTACGGCGTGACCACCGAGCAGCTGCGCGCGGGTCGACACGGCGGCGCCGAGTCGCTGTTCCGTCCGTTCACGGGAGAGGAGCGCGCGCTCCTCAGCGACGCGGTGCGCTCGTGGTACCGCTCGTTCCTCCGCCGCGTGGCCGAGGGCCGCGGCATGCGCATGACGGAGGTGCACGCGCTCGCGCAGGGCCGCGTGTACACCGGCGATCGTGCGCTCGAGCTCGGCCTCGTCGATCACCTCGGCGGCTTCGCGTCGGCGCTCGAGCGGGCGCGGCAGATCACGGATCTGCCCGTGGAGACGGGCTACGAGGTGCAGCCGCGTCGGCCCGCGACGCTCATCGACTACGTGCTCCAGGGCGCGGGCCTCGCGCGCGCGGAGCTCGCCGATGGCCTCGACGCGACGGCCGAGGCGGAGCTCTCGCCGCCTCCCTCGATCGGCGGTGACGTGCAGCAGGCGATGGGCCAGGTGGGTGAGGCGATCGCGGCCCTCAGCCCCGAGGCCCGCCGCGTGCTCCGCATGGTCTACGTGATGCGCGTGATCGGCGACGCCGAGCCGCTCGCGCTCCTGCCGATGGACGTGGAGGGTCGGTGAGGTCGCGCGCGAGGCTGGCGTGCGCAGCACTGTTCGTGCTCTTCGCGGGATGCCGCGCGTCGCGGGCGGCGCCGTCGACGCACACGGTGCGCGACGAGACGTCGTCGCCGGACGGGCTCACCTCCGAGCCCGCGCCTGATGGCGGCGCACCGGTGGACGACGACGGGG
>JAIBCE010000585.1 GCA_019694315.1 Sandaracinaceae bacterium | reverse complement strand
CTCCTTGAGGCGCGCCCGGCGACCGCGCCGGTGCCGGGCGTGCGCGTGATCGAGGGCGCGGCGCGTCGCGATGCCGATGAGCCACGTCGAGAGGCGCGAGCGCCCATCGAAGCGCGAGGCTCCGTCGATCGCCGCGAGGAAGGTGTGCTGCACGACGTCGTCCACCTCGGCGTCGTTCGCGCCGAGCACCCGACACGCGGTGCGGAACACGGCGTCGGCGTGCTCGCGGTAGAGCTGCCGCATCGCCTCGTCGTCGCCGTTCGCGGCGCGCAGCAGGCGGGCGCGCTCCGAGGCGCGCACGCTCGCCTCACCGTCGGCGACGGTCTCATCCGAACGTTCGAGGATGGCCACGCGCATGTCGTCCGCGGTGTGTCGTCCGCGCCCCCAGGCTTTTCCAATCGCCTCGAGAAAACGCGAAATCCCTTGGATTCTCGCCCATTTCCTCGGTCACGGGAAGGGGTCGACGCGCCGGCTCCCCGAGGTCAGCATCGCGCCATGACCCGCCCGACCTCCCCCTCCTCCGGCCTGCGCGCGCTCGGCCTGGGCCTCCTCACCCTCCTCGGCTGCGGCCCCTCCGCCTCCACGCCCGGCACGGGCACGGGTGGGGGCGGCGGCACGAGCGGCGGCACGAGCGGCGCCTCCGTCGCGCTCGAGACCGCGGTGTCGGCGAACAACCGCTTCACCGGCGAGCTCTACCGAGCGATCGCCGATGCCCATCGAAACGGCGCGGCCTCGCCGTACTCCATCGCCGTCGCCTTCGGCATGGCGCGCGAGGGAGCGCGCGGCCCCACGCGCGCGGAGCTCGACGCGGCCCTCCACCTCGAGGGCGACGCGACCTCGGCCTTCGGAGCGCTCGCGGATCGCCTCACCGCGATCGGGGCCTCGGGCGTGGAGCTCCGCACGGCCAACCGCGTCTTCCTCGACGAGGCGCAGCGCGTCGAGCCGGCGTACGAGAGCGCCCTCCGCGACGGCTTCCGCGCCCCGTTCGAGCGCGTGTCGTTCCAGGGCGATCCCGAGGGCTCGCGCTCTCACGTCAACGACTGGGTCGCGGGGCAGACGAACGATCGCATCGAGGAGCTCCTGCCGCCGGGCTCGATCACGGCCGACACGCGCCTCGTGCTCACGAACGCCGTGTACTTCCACGGCACGTGGCTGACGTCGTTCGATCGCGCGCGCACGCAGGACCTCCCGTTCTTCGTCGATGGCACGACCGAGGCACGCGTGCCGACCATGCAGGCCGAGCGCTCGCTGCGCTTCGGCCGCTTCGACGGCGTCGCCGTGGGCGAGCTCGGCTACACCGGCGGCCAGATCGCGATGGTCGTGGTCGTGCCGGCCGCGCGCGACGGCCTGCCGGCCCTCCTCGGGTCGCTCGACGCCGCGCAGCTCGAGCAGTGGAGCTCGGAGCTGACCGAGCGACCGAACGTGATCGTGAAGCTCCCGCGCTTCCGCATCGCCCCGAGCGCCAGCCTCTCGCTCCGCGCGCCCATGGAGAGCCTGGGCGTGCGCCTCGCGTTCCGCGACGGAGAGGCCGATCTCCGCGGGATCGCCGACACCCAGCCGCCCCTCTTCATCGCCGACGGCTACCACAAGGCGTTCGTGGAGGTGAACGAGGAGGGCACCGAGGCGGCGGCGGCGACGGGGGTCGTGATCGCGGTGCGCAGCGCCCCGATGCACCCGGTCGAGCGCGACGAGCTGATCGCCGATCACCCCTTCTTGTTCTTCCTCCGCGACACGCAGACGGGCGCGATCCTCTTCGTCGGCCACGTCGTCGATCCGCGCTGATCGGACCGAGGTCCATGCGGACCCTCCCGTCTGTGTAGACTCGGCGCGTGTCCACCACGCGTCATCGAGAGCGCCCGCGCCTCGCCCAGCTCGCGCTCGTCATGGTCGGCCTGCCCGCACGCGGCAAGACCCACATCGCGCGTCGCCTCGCCCGCTACCTGAGCTGGCTCGGCTACACCACGCGCGTCTTCAACGTGGGCAACTACCGCCGCGCGCGCCTCGGCAGCCAGAAGGATCACCACTTCTTCGATCCCAACAACGCCGAGGCCTCCGCGGCGCGCGCCGAGGTCGCGCAGATCGCGCTCGACGACATGATCGCGTGGTTCGTCGACGACGGCGAGGTCGGCATCTACGACGCCACGAACTCCACGCGCGAGCGACGAAAGCAGGTCGCCGATCGCTGCCGCCAGGCCGGTCACCAGGTCGTCTTCGTCGAGTCGCTCTGCGAAGACGAGGAGGTCATCGAGTCGAACATCCGGCAGACCAAGCTCCACATGCCGGACTACGCGAACGCCGACCCCGAGCGGGCCGTCGCCGACTTCCGACAGCGCATCGCGAACTACGCGCGCGTGTACGAGCCGGTGGATGCCTCCGAGGGGAGCTTCGTGAAGCTCATCGACGTGGGAGGTCGCCTCGAGGCCCACCGCATCCAGGGCTATCTGCCCTCGCGCCTCGTCTACTTCCTCATGAACCTCCACCCGATCCCGCGGCCCATCTACCTCACGCGGCACGGAGAGAGCCTCTTCAACGTCGAGGGCCGCATCGGCGGCGACTCGCTCCTCTCGCCTCGGGGCGAGGCCTTCGCGGCGCGCCTCTCGGGCTACATCGCCAAGGAGATCAGCGAGCGCGAGATCTCGGTGTTCACGAGCACGCTGCGCCGCACCATCGAGACCGCGCGGCCGCTCGTGCGGCCCACGCTCGAGTGGCGCGCGCTCGACGAGATCGACTCGGGCGACTGCGACGGCATGACCTACGAGGAGATCCGTCGGCACCTGCCCACCGAGTACGAGGCACGCGAGACCGACAAATTCGACTACCGCTACCCGCGCGGCGAGTCGTATCGCGACGTGATCCGGCGCCTCGAGCCCGTGATCGTCGAGATCGAGCGCGAGCGCACGCCGATCCTCGTCGTGGCCCACCAGGCCGTGCTCCGCGCGCTCTACGCGTACCTCATGGATCGGCCGCCCCACGAGTGTCCGCGGATCGACGTCCCTCTCCACACGGTCATCAAGCTCACGCCCACCACCTACGCCTGCGCCGAAGAGCGCGTGCACCTCGGCCCCATGGCCACCGCCCTCTCGCGCCCCTGACACGGACGACACCCATGACGCACGCACCCACCACGCGTCGGCTCGGAGGGCGGCTCGCCGGGCTCGCGCTGCTCGCCAGCCTCGCTGCGTGCGGCCCGAGCGCGCAGCGCATCGCCGCCGAGGACACGGTGCGCACGGCCTCGCGCGGGCTCGGCGAGGCTCACGCGAGCGGTGGCGAGG
>JAIBCE010000584.1 GCA_019694315.1 Sandaracinaceae bacterium | reverse complement strand
GCGAAGAAGGACGAGACGGCGACGACCGAGGGCGCGCACGAGGCGAGCCCGAAAGACGAGCTCGCGGCGGCGCTCCATCGCCTGCGGATCGCCGCCGACCTCTTGGCGAAGCGGATCGACCCGGCGGTGCGGAAGGCCGCGAGCGACGCCGAGAAGGCCCTCGAGCGCGTGGCGAGCGAGACGGAGAAGACGGCCGGCGAGATCCAGGCGGCGGCCAAGCCCCTCGCGAGCAAGATCGGGCTGGAGCTCGGCAAGCTGGCCGACGAGATCAAGAAGTCGGTGGCGCAGCTCGAGAAGCCGGCGACGGACGCCGCGGCTCCCGCGAAGTCGCCCGACCCGGACGATCCGAACACCCTGCGCTGAAGGGAGAGCGCTGCATCGACCTCCCGCGCGCGACTCCCCCTCCCGCCAAAGCGGGAGAGGGTCGGGGAGAGGGACTGCAGAGCCCTCGGCCGAGCCGACGCACCTGCGCTCGCGCCGAGCGCAGGCCGGCGGGCTGCGCTCGAGAGACACGACCGACCCGGCGACGTCGCCCGATGGATCCGATCGCGCCGACGAGGGACGCGCCTCTGCGCGCCCTCGCTGCTCAGAACACGTAGTCCTTGAGCCGCGCGACGTCCGTCAGCGCAGCGAGCTTCGCCAGGCCCGCGGTCTCGACCTGGCGCACGCGCTCGCGCGTCAGGTTCATGATCTCGCCGACCTCTTCGAGCGTGATGCCGCCGCGATCGGCGATGTCGAGCGCACACGTCTCGGTCATCTCCCAGACCTCGAGGTCGGTGAAGTTGACCTTGATCGAGCCGCGCACCGGGTGGACGTCCACGTAGAGGTGGTACTTGCACGACACGAACGGGCAGGGCCGCTCCATGTCGACGCACTCGGAGCGCATCTTGGGCTTCCAGTAGTCCGTCTCGGGGTAGAGCATCTTCCCGCGCGCGAGCTCCGACTTGCTCAGCCGCCGGATCGAGATGGTGTGGGCGCGCGCGCGATCACGGCGCTTGCGCCGCCCGTCGCCCGTGCCCTCGTCGGGGCTCGCGTCCTCGCTGCTCGCCAGTGCGAGCGCGAGCGACCCTTCGGTCGCCCCCACCGTGCTCGTCGCCTCTTCGATTCGCCCCGCTTCTTCCGTTCCGTCGCTCATGGTCGTCTCCCACTCCGTTTCCGTCCGCGCCCCCCGCTTCGCCCGGCGAGGTGCGCGTCATCCGTTCACACGTGCGCGCGCTGCATCCGCGCCCGCATGGACATCCGCTGCTCGATCTCGTCGAGACGCCGCAGGAGGTCGGCCCCGACCTCGCGTGCCTCGCCGAGCTTCTTCCGCACGAGCTCGTCCGTTCCGCGCTCCTCGATCGCCTTCTCGAGGCCCGCGTACAGACGCTCCAGCGTGCGCGAGAGCTCCTCGAGCTCGCCGCGCACGAAGAGGAACTCGCGCTGGATCTGATCGATCGTGTAGCCCTGCCCCATCAGACGCCGGATGGCGTCGAAGCGGCGCACGACCGTCGCCGGATAGAGGCCCTGCGAGCCGCGGCTCTTGCCCTTGCGGCCTACACGCACGGAGCGCGGCAAGAGGCCGAGCTGGACGTACTTGCGGAACGTCGCCTCGGTGATCGAGACGCCCGCCGCCGCGAACACGTCGATGATCTGCTGGACCGTCACGCCGCGGGCGTGGGCGCGCTCGAAGGCCGCGAGCTTGTCCTCGCCGAGCCCTCCGCCTCCCCGATCGCTCTCGCGTCCGTCGACCACCCGGGACCTCGCATGCGTCTCTCGCTCGAGGGCGATCCGCTGATGCGATCGCTGGCCCCGGGCGCGAGCGAATATGTTCTATTGAATGGATCACTGTCAAAGAAAATGCGTCGACCCACTCTTTTTCATCTAGATCACGAGTGATTCATCGATGATCCCGGTTCGCGTCCGTCAGCGCACCGCGCGCTGACGGATCACCGCCAGGCGCTCTGGCGCGATCGCTCGGAATCACGCGGGATCGCGCTTGCGGCGCCCGGATGCGCCGGGCAGCATCCGAGCCGATGCGCGCTGCCCTCCTCTCTCTCGTCCTGCTCACGGCCTGCGGCGGCCGCGGCGACGTCCGGTTCGGCGAGCGCTGTCACTCGGACGACGAGTGCGCGCACGGGCTCTGCGTGGCGGGCGTCGCGGGCCGCAACGCGGTCTGCACGATCAGCTGCGCAACGGGCAGCGATTGTCCCGAGGGATGGTCCTGCCACGGCGTGACCCAGGGGAACGTGGTCGTGTGCGCCGCGGGCGCGAGCACGCCCTTCGGGATGTAGCGTGAGCGAGCCGAGCGGTGCGCAGGCCGGGCCCGATCCGCGCGCCCTGGCGCGCTTTCGTCGGAACGGCGGAGCGCGCATCGGCGTCGCGCTCGTCGCGCTCGTGCTGCTCTTGGCGGCGCTCGGGCCCTTCCTCTCGCCCTACGATCCAGACACGCAGTTCCCGGACGGCCTGAGCGCGAGCGGCGCGCCCCAGGGGATGAGCGCCGCGCACTGGCTCGGCACCGACACGCTCGGCCGCGACGAGCTCTCGCGCCTCTTGCACGGAGGTGTCCTCTCGCTCTCGGTCGCGCTCGCCGCGACGCTGATCGCCGTGGTGCTGGGCCTCGTGATCGGCATGACCGCGGGCTACCGCCAGGGCGCCTTCGACCGCGTCGCGATGCAGGTCGCCGACGTGACGCAGTCGATCCCCTTCCTCTTGCTCGCCATCGCGGTGAACAAGGTGATCGATCGGCCCGACGTCTCGACCCTCGCCGTGCTGCTCGGGCTGCTCTCGTGGACGACGCTCGCGCGCATCACGCGCACGAAGACCAAGCAGGTGCGCGAGCTCGAGTACGTGCAGGCCGCGCGCGCGCTCGGGATGAGCGGCCCGCGCATCGTCTTCCGTCACGTGCTCCCGAACGTGCTCGGCCCGGCCATCGTGATCGGCACGACCCTCGTCGCGCAGATGATCCTCGTCGAGTCGGCGATGTCGTTCCTCGGCGTGGGCGTGCAGCCGCCGACCGCCACGTGGGGAAGCCTGCTCCGCGACGGCGAGGACATGATGAGCATCTCGCCGCGCCTGGTGCTCTACCCGGGGCTCGTCATCGCGCTCACGGTCTTCGGGTTCAACCTCGTCGGCGAGGGCCTGCGCGACGCCTTCGACCCGAAGGACGCCGTGTCGGCCGGCAGCACGCGCTCGGAGCGGCGCGTGGGCGCGACCACGTTCGTGGCGCTCGCGGCGATGGCCATCGGCGCGTTCGTGTGGATGCCGCCCGTTCCCACGGCGCCCGCGTTCCTCGG
>JAIBCE010000171.1 GCA_019694315.1 Sandaracinaceae bacterium | reverse complement strand
TCGGCGAGGAGATTTTTTCTCGCTCTCTCAGTTTCTGCGCGGCGCAGGCGCCGCGCGTCGGGGGCTTCACCCCCGAACCCCGTACGACCATTCGATCCCGAGAAACGATTGTTTCTCGGTCTCTCAGTATCAGACCCGGTTGAACCTCCCCGGCACGCTCCGGTAGCGTCCCCGTCCGATGTCATCTCCCGCTGCTTCTCCCGCCGAGGGCTCCTTCGCACCCGGTCGGGTGATCGGCGCCAGGTTCGCCGTCGAGCGCGTCCATGGGACCGACGCGATCGGAACGCTGGTCGCCGCCCGCGATCAGAAGACGAAGAAGGCGATCCTGCTCAGGATCCCCCACGCCACGCTCTTCGCGAGCCCTCAGGCCGCCGAGGTTCTCCGGAACGAGATCCGCGTGGCGACCACCACCACGCACAAGCACCTCGCCTCGGTCTTCGGCACCGGCGCCGACGCGGGCGCACGCTTCGTGGCGAGCGAGTGGCTCACCGGGCAGACCCTCGCCGATCTCGTGAAGGGCAAGCGCGAGGCCGGCGATCCCTTCCTCCTGCGGGAGGCGTGCGCGATGGTCGCGCAGATCTGCGACGCGGTAGCCCCCCTGCACGCGCGCAACGGGGCGCACGGCGCGCTGCGTCCGTCGGCCATCTACGTGACGGACGCTGGCATCAAGATCGACGAGGTCGGTCTCGCGCGCGCCGTGCTCCGCACGGCAGGCGCCGCGGCCTTCGGAGAAGACGCGATGCAGTTCGTCGCGCCCGAGCTGCGTCAAGGACCGAGCGAGCCGACGATCGCCTCCGACATCTTCGGTCTCGGCGGTGCGCTCTATGCCGTGCTCTGCCTGCGCTCGCCGTCCGAGCACTTCGTGCCGCCTTCGCAGGCCCACCCCGAGGGCACCCCCGAGCTCGACGCGATCCTCATGAAGTGCCTCGCGCCGAGCCCGGCCGATCGCTACGCGAGCGCGCACGATCTCCGCGTCGCGCTGGGCCCGTTCGTGAGCGCGGGCGTCGAGGTGCCGGTGGATGTGGACGTGGACGTGGACATCCCGCTGAGCGTCGCCCCGGCTGCGCTCGCAGCGGCGCCCCGGCCCGCGATCCCCAAGGCGCCGCCGGTGCCTCGCATCGAGATGAGCGCGCCGCCCGTCGTGGGGCAGCGCATCTCGATCCACGAGGAATTCCGGCCCTCCGCGATCAGCCTCGTGCCCGAGGGCGCGCCGGCCCCCGCCTCGAGCGCGCACGTGGACCTCGGAGGCCTGCTCAAGAAGATCACGGAGAACGACGCGCCGCGTTGGATGGCGCAGAAGGACGGCCTCGATCACGGCCCGTTCTCGGGGCGCGAGCTCGTCGAGCTGATCGCCAAGGGCGACGTGCTCGGCGATCACGGCCTCTTGAACATGGACACCGGCGAGCGTCGCAAGGTGTCGGAGTGGCCCGACTTCATCGAGTTCGTCGAGCAGCACCGCCTCAAGCGCGCCGTCGAGGCCGAGACCCACGCGATCGCCCACTCCGCCAAGGTCGAGACACGCGGCAACGTCGCCAAGTTCATGGTCGCCGGCGCCGTGATCGTCGGCATCCTGATGATCCTCGGCGTCTTCCTCTACACGCGCGGCGCCGAGCAGGATCAGCAGGTCGCGATGAACGATCTCGCGGACCTCTACGCGCGCGGGGACATCCAGATCGAGGGCGCGGCGGGCATCCTGCCGGACCCGCCCCCGGCCACGCGGCGCGGCGGAGGTGGAGGCCACCGCGGCGGCGGAGGAGGCGGCGGCGGTCGCTCCTACGAGGACGCGATGAGCGAGGCCATGGACATCGGCGACGCGACGCGCGCAGGCGGCGAGGGGCGACTCTCGCCCGCGCAGGTGGCGGGCGTGATGAACGGCCAGATCAACTCGATGTTCGGCTGCGTCTCGAGCGAGCTGCGCAGCGGACGCAGCGTCGGTCGCGTGCGCATCGACATCGCCATCGCGGGCTCTGGCCAGGTCATGGGCTCGTCGGTGCGCGCAGGCAGCCCGGAATTCCAGCGCTGCATCCAGGGTCGGGTGGGAGGCATCCGCTTCCCGTCGTTCGGCGCGCCGCGCATGGGCGCGAGCTACTCGTTCGACGCATCGCAGTGAGCGCAGTGGAGAGGGCGGGGCAATCGTGAAGAGGTACGTTGGGCTCGCAGCGCTCGCAGCGCTCGCGACCGTCGGCTGTCAGACCGAGCTCGAGCGCGGCCTCGACGAGTCGCAGGCGAACGCGATCGTGGTCGCGCTCGATCAGCACGGGATCGGGGCGAGCAAGGCCGCCGAGATGGGCGGTGGCGACGAGCCGAGCTTCACGGTGAGTGTGGCACCCGACGACGTGGCGCCCGCGCTCTCCGTGTTGCGGAGCGAGGGACTGCCGCGCGAGCGCGATCCGGGCCTCGGCGAGATGTTCGGCGAGGGGAGCCTCGTGCCCACCGCGACCGAGGAGCGCGCGCGCATGACCGCGGCGCTCTCGGGTGAGCTCGCGCAATCGATCGAGTCGATCGACGGAGTGCTCGATGCCCGCGTGCACATCGCGCTGCCGCAAGCGCAGGCCCTGCCGCTCGATGCACCCCGGCCGCACGCGCGCGCATCGGTGATGGTTCGCTACCGCGGCCAGAGCCCGCCGTACGACGAGGCCGCGATTCGACGCCTCGTGGCCGGTGCGATCGAGGACATGTCCGTCGACGACGTGGCCGTGGTGGGCGTGGCCGCCGCGCCGGCCGCCGAGAGTGAGCGCCAGCTCGCGACGATCGGGCCCTTCTCGGTGAGCCGCGGCTCGGCGACCGGCCTGAAGGCCGCGTTCGCGACGCTCCTCGGCTCGAACCTCCTCCTCGCGCTCGGCCTCGTGCTCTCGCTCGTCCGCGCGAGCCGCCAGCGCCGCGAGGCCGAAGAGGCCGCCGCCAAAGACGCGAAGAAGTAGGCGCGCCGTGCGCTCAGCCGAGCGCGGTGACGAGAGCGCTCGCGATCTCGTGGGCGCGACGTTCGTCTCCGTTGAAGTCGAGCTCGGCGTACATGCGCGTGAGCCGCGCCACCTTGGAGAGGCCGAGCTCGGGGCCGCGCACGATCGCGCGATGCGCGACGAAGAGGAGCGAGTAGCCGCGCTGGATCGCGGGTAGGTCGTCCACGTCGAGGCCGAGCTCGCGACGCGCGAACACGAAGTACGGGACCACCACGTCGAGGAGCTGCGCACCGTGCTCCGCGACCGCCGCGTGCACGGCCGACGTCGTCGTGAGCCCGGCGTGGGCGAGCATGCGCACGAGATAGCCAGGGAAGAACAGCTCGTCCGAGCGCTCCTTGCCGAGGCGCTCTGCGAGCGTGCGATCGAGGCTCTCCACGCCGGGCGCGCGCGCCACCGCATCGAGCGAGAGCGCGTCGATCGGAAGGCCTCGAGCACCCGCCGCGCTCTCCTCCCGCACGCGATCGCGGTAGCGCCTCAGGTCGCTGCGGATCGAGACGAATTCCTGATCGGCGATCTCGAGCAGGCTCGCCACGCGGCTGAAGCGACGACGGATCTCGGCCGGCACGGTCTCGCGCTCGCCGCTGCCTGCGCCGTCGACGAGGGCCTTGTAGCCGAGGTCGTGCTCCACCTCGGCCCACGCGTGCTGGAGCGCCGTGCGGATCTGGATCTCGAAGCGCGCGTCGGCCCCGAGCGCGCGATCGCCCGTAAAGGCGCACACGTAGTGCACCGATCGATAGCCGAACGAGCCGTGATCGCGCGCGCGCAGCTTGTCGACCGAGTGCCGGTAGTCCACGGCGAAGCGCTCCTCCACGAGCCGCGCGACCTCGCCGATCGAGTCCTCGAAGTACGTGGCCACGCGCACGCCGACGAGATCGGTCACGTCCCAGAGGCGCCGATACGTCTTGTCGGGCCGCGCGAGCTTCTTGCGGAGGCTCTCTTCCGCCTTGAGGCGAGAGCTGACGAACTGCACGTCGAGCCCGCTCCGATCGAGCACCTCGCGTAGCTCGAGCTCGAGGCGCCGCGCTGCGTCCGAGAGCGCCTCGGCGTGCGCGTGGTAGTCGCGGAGGATCTCCTCGTGGCTCATCGCGCGCCCGGCTCGAGCTCGGATCAGAGCGGCGCGAGCGCGAGGATCGCGTCGCCCGCGTTCACGTCGTCGCCTTCCTTCACGAGCACGCGCTCCACGCGCGCCTCGGGCGGCAGCCCCGCGCCCCCATAGCTCGCGCGGTTGAAGGTCTTCATCACCTCGATGAGCGCCACGGTCTGGCCCGTCTTGATCACGTCGCCCACCTTCACGAAGGGCTCGGCGTTCGGCGAAGGACGCCCGTAGTAGCGGCCGCCGAGCGGCGTCTTCCACACGAGCCCACCGCTCGTCGCCGCGGCGCTCGCGCCCGCGCTCGCCGACACGCCGCCGGCGACCGCCTTGGGATCGATGACCGCGATCACGTCGCCGTAGCCCACCGGCTTTCGCGCGAGCTTCCTGTGCTCGTTCTCGTCGACCACGAGGCCCGCGACGCCCGCGGGGACCACGAGCTTCGTGAGCGTGCCGAGCACCTCGAGCTCGCCGCAGCGCTCGCCCTCGCGGAGCGCCCTACCCTTGCTCGGCGCGTCGCGCAGAAAGCCCGGACGCGGGGCGCGCAGCACGAGGAGGCCGTCGACCTCCTTCACCAGCGCCGCGAGCTCCTGCTCGAACCGTCGACCGTTCTCGTGCGTGGTCATGCTCACCTCACTCCGCTCACGAGCTCGCGCAGATCGTGGAGCGACCAGATGCGCGGGTTCTTGATCCGCCGGTGTCCGATCGACTGATAGGCCATCTCCACGAGCGCCTCGAGCCACGGCCTGAGCTCCGCGAGCGACACGATCTCGTCGGTGTCCATCTGTCGCGCGGCGACGAAGGGATCCATGTCCGCCTCGATGCGCGCCTCGACCTGCTTCATGCCCTCTTCGATCGCGCGCCGCTCGCCCTCGTCTTTGCTCACGATCTGGAAGTCGTCGTCGAGCTTCGTGTTGTAAGTGGCGATCGCGAGCGTCCGGCCCTCCATGACCGAGAGGCGCGAGAGCATCGTCGAGAGCTGCACGACCGGGTCGTACGGGAGGCCGTTCATCGCGTAGTAGCCCGCGCCCGAGGCCTTGCGGAGCAGCACCGTGAACATCGGCGTCGTGTTCGTGGAGTTCGTGTAGATGAGGCTCGAGCCGTACGCGAGAAGGCCCTGACGCTCGGCCTCGGCGCCGATGTCGAAGCCGGAGATGTCCTGGAGCCACACGAGCGGGATGCCATCGGCGTCGCACGCGCGAGAGAAGGCCGCGACCTTCGCGATGCCGCCGCGGTAGAGCGCCCCCGCTGCGCGCACCGCGTCGGGCTGCTCCGGATCGCCGATGAGGCCCTGACGGTTGATCACGAAGCCCGCGTAGAGCCCCCCCACGCGGCCGACGCCACACACGATCTCCTCGCCCACCTCGGGCATGCACTCCCAGAAGAGGCTCTGATCGCAGAGGCGCGCGAGCACCTCGATCGCGTCGTAGGTCTCGCGGTGATCCACCGGGAGCAGGCCCGCGAGCTCACGTGCGGGCTCGCGTGGCTCGATGGCGCCCATGCCATGCCGATAGAAGTCGGCCGCCGAGCTCGGCAGCTTCTCGATCTCCTTGCGGATCGAGGCGAGGCAGGTCTCGTCGTCGGGCACGCGCACGTCGGCGCAGCCACTCGCGTGCACGTGCACCTCGGGGCCACCGATGTCGAGTGAGGTGAGCTTCTGGCTCTTGGCGCCTTTGATCAGCGCGGCGCCCGCGATCACCATGTAGGCCTGCTCGGTCATGTAGACGCGGTCGGAGATGATCGGCTGGTAGCCGCCGCCCGCGATGCAGTCGCCGAACACGCCCGCGATCTGCGGCACGCCCTCGGCCGAGAGCAGCGAGTTCATCTTGAAGATGTGCCCCGCGCCGCGCGCGCCAGGGAAGCTCTTGCTCTGCTCGGGCAGGAACAGGCCGCTGCAGTCCACGAGGTAGATCGTGGGAAGCCGCAGCTTGCGGGCCATCTCCTGCGCGCGCTGGATCTTCTCGGGCGTGCGGGGCCACCACGAGCCCGAGGCCACCGTGTTGTCGTTCGCGATGATCACGCACCAGCGGCCCGCCACGCGCGCGAAGCAGGTGACGACACCAGCGCCCGGCGACATCAGCTTCTCCTCGCCGGTGCCGAAGGTCTCGCCGTAGTTCACGAAGGTGCCGACCTCGAAGGTCCGAGTGCCCGCGTCGATGAGCGCGTCCACGCGCTCACGCGCCGTGAGCTTGCCCTTCTTGTGCACGCGCTCGACGTACTTGGGGCCCCAGCCGGCGTGCACCTCGGCGCGCCTCGCCGCGAGCTTCTCTTCGCGCGCAGCCACCGCGCGCACGTGATCCTCGAAGCTGCGGTCGTCGAGGACCTCGCTGCGAGCCTTTCCGATGGGAACGAGGGGGACGTGGGCCATGGTTCAGAGTCCTTGCGGCGAGACGCGCGCGCGCTCGAGATCGAGGTCGGGATCGTGCGTCACGCGGGCCACCCCGGGATCGCGCGCGTGTCGTAGCGATTCGTACGGAACGCGTCGCTCGCGAGGATCGCGAGGTGCATGGGGATCGTCGTCTTCACGCCCTCGACGACCATGCTGCGGAGCGCGCGCTCCATGCGCTCGATCGCGAGCTCCCGCGTGTCGGCGCGCACGATGACCTTGCAGATCAGCGAGTCGTAGAACGGCGGCACGACGTAGCCGCTCGCCACGTGCGTGTCGACGCGCACCTCGCCGCCCTCGGCGTCGGGCAGCACGAAGCGCGTGATCTCGCCGGGGCTCGGGCGGAAGCCGTCGCTCGGATCCTCGGCGTTGATGCGGCACTCGATCACGTGACCGCGGAGGGCGATGCGATCCTGCGTGATCGCGAGGCGATGCCCCGCGCACACGCGGATCATCTCGCTCATGAGGTCGAGACCGCTCCGCATCTCGCTCACGGGGTGCTCGACCTGGAGGCGGGTGTTCATCTCCATGAAGCGCAGCGTGCCCTTGGTGAAGTCGCCCGCGCTGCCGGAGGCATCGAGGAGGAACTCCATCGTGCCCGCGCCCACGTAGCCGATCTGCTGCGTGCAGCGGATCGCCGCGGCGAACGTGCGCTCGCGCTCCTCGGGCGAGAGCACGGGCGAGGGCGACTCTTCGATGAGCTTCTGGTGGTTGCGCTGCACCGTGCAGTCGCGCTCGCCCACGTGCACCACGTGCCCGTAGCGATCCGCGAGCACCTGGATCTCCACGTGCCGGCCGCCCTCGAGGAGCTTCTCCATGTACACGCGGCCATCCCCGAAGGCCGCGATGGCCTCGGCGCTCGCGTCGGTGAAGGCGCGTTCCACCTCGTCGATGTGCCTCGCGATGCGCATGCCGCGCCCGCCGCCGCCGCTCTCGGCCTTGAACAGCACGGGAAAGCCCGTGCGCTCGGCGGCCTCACGCGCCGCAGCGACGTCGGCGAGGACGCCGTTCGAGCCCGGGATGAGCGTGAGGCCCGCGCGACGCGCGGTGTCCTTGGCGGGCGTCTTCTTGCCCATGAGCGCCATCGCCTGCGCGGGCGGGCCCACGAACGTGATCCCGTGCTGCTCGCACATCGCGGCGAGCACCGGGTTCTCGCTGAGGAAGCCCCAGCCCGGATGGAGCGCCGAGCAGCGCGCCTGCTTGGCGGCCTGCACGACGCGCATGGGATCGAGATAGCTCTGCGCTGCGCGACCGGGCCCGAGCAGCACGGTCTCGCGCCCCTCGGTGTAGGGCGCGTGCGCGTCGGCCTCGGACACGCCGAACACGGGCGTGATGCCGAGCTGGTCACAGGCGCGTGCGATGCGCGCGGCGACCTCACCGCGGTTGGCGACGAAGAGACGATGGAACGAGCCTGCCGGCATCACGACCTCGACACCGCAGCACGCGCCGCGGGCGCGCGAGGGTAGCAAACCCGCCGCGATCCGTTGCGATCACAGATGGCTTCCCGCACGATCGTCCCGTGCTCGACCGGATCGACATCCAGAACTTCGGCTGTGTCAGAGCGGCAAGTCTCCAGCTGACCCCGCTGCACGCGTTCATTGGGCCCAACGACTCGGGGAAGTCGACCCTCTTGCGAGCCCTCCGCGAGGGGGCTGCTGCGCTGACCGCAGTGCAACCCAAACACGACATCGTCGTTGCGACCCGTGGCGCCGCGTACGGTCGTTCTCGCGGGGAGCTGGTGATCGCGCGCGAGCGCCCCCGAGCCGGCGCGCCCGTGGTGGTTCGCTGGGTGCCGCGGTCGTTGAGAGAAGCGAGCGACAACGCGGCAGACGTGGGCGGCTTCCTCGCCTCCGGGTACGGACTGCCGGGGACTCTGGCCCGCATCTTCAACGCAAATGACGAGGCTCTAGCGACGACGAACCGGCGCTTGTCTGAGACCTTCCCGACGATCGCGAAGCTGCGCGTGGAGCCTCGCGGCAGCGCCCAATGGCAAATCTCCGTGACCCTCGCCAGCGGAGTGCGGGTTGCGGTCGAGGAGCTCAGCGACGGCGTCCTCTACTGGCTCGCGTTCGAGTCACTTCGCTACCTCGAGGACGAGTGGCTGCTCCTTCTGGAAGAGCCTGAGAACGGCCTTCATCCGAGCCGCATCGCCGAGGTGATGTCGACGATCAAGCACGTGGTCGCCGAGTCGAAGGGGCGCATCCAGGTCGTGATGGCAACTCACTCACCGCTCGTGATCAACGAGCTGGAGCCCGACCAGGTCACGCTCGTCACGCGCGACGTCGAACGAGGTACACAAGTCACGCCGATGCGGCAGACGAAGAACTTCGAGGAGCGCTCGAAGGTCTACGCGCTGGGTGAGCTGTGGCTGTCGTACGCGAACGGCCGCGACGAGGCGGAGCTCGTGCCTTCGATGGCGACCGGCTCATGACCCTCGAGGTGCTCATCGCGGGCGAGGGCAAGACGGAGCTCGGGCGCTGGGCGCTGGCGGCCGCGCACCGAGAGGCACCGCAGACGCGTGGTGACTCACAGGACGTGGGGCTGATCGAAGCGCTGGTGCGCCGACGCGGCGCGATTGTCGCGAGCGCCATGCTCTGGAAGTCGATCCGCAAATTCCGAGCGGGCCATCACGCCGGGCACGAGACGCGCAACGTGCTCGGGCTCGCTCTCGTCGCGAAGGAGCACGGTCATACGCTCGTCTTCCTCCGCGACCGAGACGGGGACGGCGACCGCGAGGCTCAGATCGTCGAGGGGATCCGGCGAGCGCAGAAGGAGTTTCCGGCAGTCTCCATCGTGGGCGGGTGCGCGGTCGAATCGATCGAGGCCTTCGGCTTGTGGGCGCTGGGGGATGCTCGGGCGGAGCAGCGGAGGGACCCGAAGGCAGAGCTGCATCGCCGTGGACACGAAGGCGTGCGCGCCCTCGTCGAGCTCGTGTCCGGCGCCGATCTCTCGCGCCTCCCGCCGGATTCGGCCGCAGGCACGTGGTTCCGACGCCTCGACGTCGTGCTCGGTCAACCGACTCGAACCACCGACGACTGACGCGGCACGCCCGCTCGTTGCGACGACGGAAACGAGGACGGCGGTCCATCGCGGAGCCCGCGACGCGACCGCCGTCGTCGTCCCCGTGATGGGGTCGATCAGCGCTGGAAGAAGATCGGGTTCGACACCGCGAAGGGCTCGCGACCCGGGTGAAGGAGCGCCATGTCGTTGCTCGAGCTCGCGTGGACGACCACCCACGAGCCCGCCGCCGCGACGGGGACCATCACGTCGCCCTCGAAGCGGAGCACCGGATCGGCGCCCATCGTGAGCGGCATCGTCGTGAGCGTGGTGCCATCGACGATGATCTCGAGCTGATCGACGTCGATCCAGTCCGCGGCCTGCACGCGGATGTGGATCGGCGCCTCCATGCCCGCGCCGGTGACCGTGTCGCCAGGACCGGCCGCGCCCGCGTTCGCCGTCACGTCGAGGTAGACGCCGCCGCTCACGTACGAGTGGCCAGCCTCGGTGGCCGCGCGCACCATCTCGGGCGTGACCATCGTGGGATCGTCGGTGCCGAGGCGCAGGCACGTGCGCGGATAGCCGACGGGCGAGCCGTAGATGTGATGGCTGTCGCTCGAGCCCACCGCGAACACGCGGCGGCTTCGGTTGAGGAACGAGAACCAGTCCGCGACCGTCGCGTCACGGTTGTTCTCGAACGACGAGTCGTTGAAGACCTCGACGATCGTGAAGTCCTCGTCCCAGTGATCGGCGCGGCCCACCATGCCCGTGACGCGATCGTAGTCGGCCACGTTGAAGTAGCCGAAGCCGGGACCCGCCGAGCGCGGGTGGTTGATGATCAGCGCCGGGTGATCGGCGCGCGCGCGGATCTCGGCGAACGCGTCGGGCGGCAGCGCGCCGTCGTACACGTTCGGGATGTTGCCGTTGCGGCGAGTGTCGTCGACGGTCATCGGGAACACGCCGAAGTGGCCCCAGACCCAGGTGGTCATCTCTTCGCCCGCGAGGCCGCGCGCCCACTGCGTGAGGCCGAGGCGCTCGAGCGTCGGCTGGAAATCGCCCGCGTACTCGTGCTCGCTCCGGATCGGGATCTCGAGCCCGTCCGCGACGAGGCCGAGCACCTTGATCTCACCGTCATCGTCCGCGTCGGGCGAGCGCGTGGTGTGGATGTGGTAGTCGGCGCACATCCAGCTCGTCGTGTCGACGCTGTGGAGGATGGTGGCGTTGACCGGCGTCGAGCTGCCCGCCGTCACGGTGACGCGCTGCTGGAAGAGCTCGTACTCGTAGCCGTGCGAGACGGTCACGTCGTAGTCGCCCGGCGCGACGGGCAGCGACGCAGTGCCCGTGGTGGAGAAGGCGACGTGCACGCGCCCGCCCGTGACCTCGTGCTCACCGTAGGTGTCGGGAGGGAACGGAACGGCACCCGACGCGGGGGCGACCTGGATGCGCACCGGGCCCGGACCCTCGTCGACCGTCGCGTCGACGTCGATCCTGCCCACGGCGGGTAGCTCGACGTTCGCGGTGCTCGTGCCCATCGGCACCGCGACCGCGTCGCTCACGGCCGCGCCGCGGCGCCACGCGGTGATCGACACCGCGGCCTCGGGCACGTCGATCGTGTACGTGCCGTCGGAGCGGGTCGTGGTGCGCGAGTAGTAGACATCGCCCGCCATCGCATGCACGTGCACGTTCGGGACGGGCGTCGTGCCGTCGGCCTCGAAGACCGTGCCGGTCACCTCGCGGGTCGTGCCGCCGCGCAGGTGCACTGCGGCGCTCTGGGCGCCGTTGACGCCCGTGCCCAGCGCGATCGAGCCGAGCGAGACCGTGATGCGCTCGCAGGCCGCGATCGGACGACGGCCGAGCGACATCACGGTGACGCCGCTGATGTCGAGCGAGGCCGTGAGCTGATCGCCCTCCGGCGCGACGAGCGCCCAGCTCGTGCGCTCGTCGAGATCCGCGAACGCCACGTAGTCGACATCGCCGCTCAGCGTGTCGAAGCCGTGCGCCGGGTTGAGCAGCGGCATGCGGTTGCCCTGGAAGATCCCGAAGAGCACCTGACGCGCGATCTGCGCGCGAACCTCGGGGTTCTGGATCGTCATCGAGATCTCGACGTGATCCGCCCCGGGCTCCATGCGGTACTCCATCGACGACGGGTAGTCTGCGAATTCGTTGCCCGCGCGGAGGATGTCGAGCACGTCGCCTGCGAAGTCGATGGGCGCGAGCGGCCCGTTCACGCGGATGACGGCGGCGTTGCCGTCGGTGCCGTCGTTGATGACGCTGACGGACTCGGTGCGCGTGAGGAAGGTCGAGAAGCCGAAGAGGATCTCGTTGAAGTCACCCGCATCGGCGAGGCCACCGTCCTCGAGACGGGCGATGCCCACCGGTCGGCCGCCGAAGCGGTCGTAGAGATCGGACACGCCCTCGTCCTCGATGATGAGCGCGTATCCAGCGCTGCTCGCGAGCACGAAGTCGCCGGCCGCCCACACGCCGAGCTCGGTGACATTCTCCGGCAGCATCGACGCCGTGAGACGCCCGGCGCGGCTCTGCCCGGCGGTGGGCAGGAGCGGCTCCGCCGAGCCGTCGTTGCCGGTCGTGAACGGATCGAACGCCGGACACTCGGTCGGGCCTCCGTCCACGTCCGCGTCAGGCATGTCGAACGCGTCCTGGTCGGACACGGCCGCATCGAGCGTGCTGGTGTTGTCGCAGTTGCAGCCAGCGCCCGCGAGGGCCCCGAGGAGGCTCGCCGCGATGCCGAAGGGACGAAACGGTGAAGACGAAGACGCGCTCATTGGCCGAGCATATCCCGCCCCGGGGATGGCGCCCAAGCGTCACCGAGACGCCGCAAGCGTGGCGTCGCGGCCAGGCGTGCGCGCCCGGAGGGCTGGTGGTAGGAGCCGCGGCCATGGCGATCCAGATCCGCGAGCACACGCCCGGCAAGGACATCGAGGACTTCATCCGCGTGGGGCACATCGTCTACGGCGACGATCCGGCCTGGGTCGCGCCCCTCGAATTCGACCTCCGCCAGCGCCTCACGCCCAGCAAGAACCCCTTCTTCCATCGCGGCGAGGTGGGGCTCTTCACCGCGTGGAAGGACGGCAAGCTCGTGGGGCGCATCTCGGCCCAGCTCGATCACATCCACCTCGATCGCTACAAGGACAAGACCGGCTTCTTCGGCTTCTTCGACACGATCGACGACGACGAGGTCGGCAGGGCGCTGCTCGACGCGGCCGAGGCGTGGCTGAAGAAGCGCGGCATGGTGCGGATGCGTGGCCCGCTCACGTTCCACATGTACGAGGAGGCCGGCGTCCTCATCGACGGCTTCGACACGCCCCCGCACATCCTCATGGCGCACACGCGCCGCTGGCAGCAGCGCGTCTGCGAGAACAACGGCCTCCTCAAGGCCAAGGACCTCTACGCGTGGCGCTTCGACGTGGGCAAGATCCCGGAGCGCGCCGAGAAGGCCTGGGCCGAGGTGAAGAAGATGCCCGAGGTGAAGCTCCGCTCCGTGCGCCGCATGGAGATGCAGAAGGAGCTGCGGGCGATCATGCAGATCTTCAACGACGCCTGGGAGCAGAACTGGGGGCACTGCCCGGCGAGCGAAGAGGAAGTGAAGAAGACGGGCGAGGACCTCGTCGCCATCCTCGATCCGGAGCTCGCGTTCATCGCGGAGATCGACGGCAAGCCCGTGGGCATGTGCATCGCGATCCCGAACCTCAACGAGGTGATCCGCGACTTCGACGGCAAGCTCAACCCCATCACGTTCGCGAAGCTCGTCTATCGCTTGAAGATCAAGGGGCCCAAGACCGCGCGCCTCATGATGCTCGGGCTCTCGAAGGAGCTCCGGAACGTGAAGAAGTACGGCTACCTCTCGCACGCGCTCTACGTCGAGGTCGCCAAGCGCGGTGAGAAGCTCGGCTACGAGTGGGGCGAGCTCAGCTGGACCCTCGAGGACAACAAGCCGATCAACCTCGGCATCAAGTCGATGGGCGCGAAGATCTACAAGACCTACCGGATCTACGAGCGCCCGATCGCTGGCGCCGAGACGGTCGCGGCGGCGGAGTGACGATGCACTCGGTCGCTCGGATCCTCCACATCCTCGGGGTCATCTTCTGGATCGGCGGAGGCCTGGCTGGCGCGATGATCGCGATGACGGCCGCGGGGCGCGGCAAGGACATCCGCGAGACGATGCTCGGTGACGTGCGTCGGGCGCTCCTCTTCGTCTCGGCGCCGGGCTTGGTGCTCGCGTTCGCGGGCGCGCTCGCGATGCTCCTGCCCGGCTGGGACGAGTACCGAGCCATGGGCTGGGTGCACGCCAAGCTGACGCTCGGACTGCTCCTCTCGGGCGTGAGCGGGGTGCTCAGCGCCAGGATCCGCAAGGCCGCGAGCGGAGAGCGCGACTCCCCGTCGGGCCTGTACGCGGCGCTCGGGGGAACCCTGGCCATGGGGGCCGTGCTCGCGGTGGTCCTCGTGATCCTTCGGCCCTTCTGATCGACGTGAGGCCGCGGGGCGATCGTGAATGCGCGTTGGGAGTCGTGGACAGAGGGCGTGACGTCTCGTTCACGATCCGGGGGCGGCCCCGGCGGTGGTCAAGCCGAAAGCGACGGAAATTCGGCGGAAACTGGACCTTTTCCACTGGTGGCATGACTCTGGCTGAAGCGACCCGCACGCGGCGCAGCGTCACGGGACGCAACGCCGCCAAGGAGCCAGGTCCCGATGCGCGACATCCTCACCCTCACCGTCCTCATCGCCGTCCCCGCCACCGTCGCCGCGATCGGCTGTAACAGCTCGCCCGGCCTCACCGTCACCGGCAACGTGGACATCGACGCCAACGGCACGCCGACCGGCTTCGTGTTCGAGCAGCCCGCGCGCCTCGACGGCGCCGCGCCCAACGGCGCGATCACGGGCAGCTGCACGCTCACGAGCGCCCCCGCCCAGTCGGCGTACGGCATCGTGGTCGACCTCTACGGACCGAGCGCAGCGGAGGGCCGCGCGCTCCGCTCCATCACGATCATGACCCGGACCGACGCGCCTGCGAACGGCACGATCGAGGCGGACCTCGGCGCCGACACCTTCCGCGGCACCTGCACCGTCGACACGCCCCTCGTCACGGCCGACGGCCGCGTCAGCCTCCACACCGAGGGCTGCAGCATCGAGGGCGCGGGCGAGACTGCGACCGTGGCGCTCGACCTCACCTTCGAGCGCTGCACCGTCCAGACCCGCTGACCTGGCTCAGCGCGCGAGCAGCGCCTCGCGGGCCCCCACGCCCACCGCCGCCTCGATCCGCCGACCGCTCCACGTCGTCGCCTCGAGGCGGTCGCCGTCCGTCCAGACGGTGACGCTGCCGTCGCGGTCGGTGCGAGCCACGTGCGTCGCGCCGGCCTCCCAGCGCTCGATCACCTCGGGGTGCGGGTGTCCGTAGCGATTGCCCGCGCCCGCGCTCACGACCGCGAGCCAGGGCTGGGTGCGTGCGACGAGCGCTGGGGTGCTCGAGGTGCGTGAGCCGTGATGCCCCACCTTCACCACGTCGACGTGCCCGAGACGCGACGAGAGCGCGGCCTCTTCGTGCGCCTCGGCGTCGCCGAGGAGAAGAAACGTGCGGCGACCGAAGCGAATTCGCACGACGAGTGAGTTGTCGTTGGGCTCGTAGCCAGGGTCGAAGCGCGGACACGGCGAGATCACCTCGAGCTCCGCGCCCGCGTGGGCTCGCGGCCTGCCGCACAGCGTCTCGGGCGTGTTCACGGGGACGAGCAGGCCCGCATGGCGGCGCGCCCAGGCACCCTCGGGAGTCTCTTCCGCCGCCTGCCCCGAGTCCCAGAGCTCGTGGATCGGCACGCGGGACGCGAGCCCTGCGAAGCCTCCGTAGTGATCGGGATGCGGATGCGTGATGACGACGAGCTCGAGCGCGCTCCGCCGTCGCGCGGCGAGCACGGGCACGATCGCCTCGAGCCCGGGATCGCGCTGGGATCCGAAGCCCGCACCGCCCGTGTCGATGAGCCAGCTCTGTCCGTCGGGGAGATCGACGAGCGCGGCATCGCCCTGGCCCACGTCGAGGAAGGTGATGCGCAACGCCCCTCGCACGTGCTCGCGCGCATGGAGGCTCCCTTCCGCGAGGGCGAGCGCCAGCATCGCACCGACGGCCACGACGAGGCGCGCGCGCGCGCCCTGGAGCAAGAGCAGTCCTCCACACGCGAGCGCCACGACGACGAGCTCCGCGAGGTCGAGCGGAGGGAGCGTCCATGCGCGCCCGGCGTCGGCGAAGAACGACGAGAGCGCGAGGAAGGCCCGCACGACGAGCTCGGTCGGCCCCGCGGTGAGCGGCGCGACGGAGGGAGCCACGCTCGCGAGCAGCGCATGCGCGGTGCCGAGCGGAAGGAGCACGGCGGCCACGAGCGGCACCACCACGAGGTTCGCGACGATCGCGAGGGCAGGCAGCGTACCGAAGCACCACAGCGTGAAGGGCGCGGTGGCGATCGATGCGCGCACGGAGGCGCGTGCGAGCGCGCGCAGGAGCTCGAGGCGCGAGGCCTCGCCGAGCGTCGGATCGCGTCGCTCGAGCACGGCGGCCGTCGCGAGGGTCGAGAGCACGAACGCGGGGCTCGCGACCGCATCTGGTACGGCGACACACGCACCGATCACGACGGCCGCGGTGACCGAGAGCGGATCGGCGCGCCGTCCGCTCGCGGCGAGCCACCACGTGAGGCTCGCCGTCGCCGCAGCGCGCCACGCCGACGCGGAGCCCCCCGCGAAGAGCGCATAGAACGGGGCGATCGCGGCGCCGAGCCTCCACGCGAGCCGTCGCGGATCACCGCGCCGCGCGAGCCACGACACGCGTCGGAAGAGGCCCTCGAGGGCGGCCACGATCGCACCCACGACGAGCGTCACGTGCATGCCCGAGACGGCGATCACGTGCGAGAGGCCAGCGCCGCGCGCGGCGGCGGCGTCGTCCTCGGCGAGGCGCGCGTCGCCGAGCACGAGCGCCGCCACGAGATCCTCCACGTCGTCCGCGAGGCTCTCGCGGAGCGCGCGTCGCACGTGATCGCGCGCGAGCGCGAGCGCCACGCGCCAACCATGGCCCTCGTGACGCGAGAGGAGCTCCGGCTCGCGCACGCGCACCGTGCTGCGCGCCACGTCGAAGGAGGGATGCGGCGACTCGTTGCGGAAGGGCACGACAGGCGCGAGCACGCCGCGCACCGAGACCTCCTCGCCCACCTCGCCTTCGATCGAGGCACGCGCTCGCGCCACGGGGAGGGGCGCGTCGCCGGAGCGCGCTTCGGCCACCTCGAGGAGGACGCCGTCGCCCTCCTCGGCGATCACGAGCCCCTCGAGCTCGGCCGGACCGGCGGGCAGGAGCGGCGGGGGTCGACGTCCGCTGGTCGCCAGGAGCGCG
>JAIBCE010000170.1 GCA_019694315.1 Sandaracinaceae bacterium | reverse complement strand
CTGAGTTGGGCGCTCGTTCGGAGACGCAGCGAGGACGCGCCGCAACGAGCGCGCAGGACGTCAGCGCGCCCAGTACTTCTCCTCGTCCAGCCCCTCTTCACGCTCGGGCAGGCCACGCGTGAGACGCGGCGACGACTGGACGAGCACCTCGTAGCTCACCCGGTTCGCGTAGCGGCACACCTGGCTCATCGAGGAGTACGTGAGGAACTCACGCACGTGCTTGGCGGAGCCGGGGACGCTCGCACGGTGGTAGCGGTTGGCCGACATGTCGTGCAGGAGCGCCGACAGTGCCGCATCGCCGGCACCGTTGGTGCTCGTGATGCGTGTCGGGCCGCCGTGATACGGCGCGATGTAGGCAAAGACCTTGAGAGGATCCACGCACGCCGCGCGACGCATCGGTCTACTGAACTCGTAGCGATTGAACTCCGGGATCGCGCCTGGCAGGAGCGGGTAGCGCGTCTCGCGCTTCACGTCGTCGTCGGTGTAGCCGGCGAGATAGAGGCCCACGGGCCCGGCGGTGCACATCACGAGGCTCGTGAGCTCGAGCGCGCGATCGCAGGCCAGGAGCGGATCGGCCTCGCCGGTGAGGGCCTCTCCCTCCTCCTCGTTCATCGCCAGCACATCCACGTGCTGCGAGATGAACGAGCGCCAGAAGTCGGGACGCTCCGCGATCACGAAGCGCGTCCCGAGCGTGAGAACCACTGGTACACGATGGGCCCTGGCGAGCTCGATCGCCCGGTAGGTCGCGTCCGGCATGGGCTCGCCCGGCTTGCAGCGCAGGAGGTACGCGGAGATGACGAGCGCCGAGGCGCCCTCGAACACGCTCTCCGGCACGCTCTCGGGACGAAGCTGGTTCATGAGGCCCGCGCTGATGGCGAAGGTGCGCTCGCCGTCGGGCGTGACCAAGGCGAAGCAGCGGCCGACCGGACCGTCCACGGGCTGGAGGTGATCGAGGCTCACGCGGCTCGAGGTGTTCGAAAGGTACCGGTAGGCCGACGTGCCGAGCCGGATGTTCTCGCTCATCACTCCGACCAGGATCGCGGCGTCGTCGGCCAGGAGCGAGTAGTTGTGGAGGGTGTTGGCGACCGTGCCGCCCGCGAACTCGTAGGAGATCAGCCGATCTCTGAGGAGCTCGTCGTAGAGCGCCCCGGCGACGGCGTCGCCCACGACGGTCGAGCCGCCCTTGGGCAGGCCGTGACGGGTCAGGAGCGCCTCGGGCACACGCGCGTCGATGTCGACCAGGGTCTGCTCGATGCCCACCACGTGGGTCCGTGCCTCGGACACATCGAGCCCCGCGTGCGCAAAGAGCGGGTCCCGCGCGTGAACCGGGAAGTAGTGCTTGTGCTTGCGACGCCCAGGGAACCGCACGGCGCGAGGCTAGTACGCCGCTGCAAATCCCGGAACCCACTACTCTGAGCAACGTGCTCCCAGCCACCCCGTGCTCTGAGCAACGTGCTCCCAGCCACCGCGTGCTCTGGGCAACGTGCTCCCAGCCACCGCGTGCTCTGAGCAACGTGCTCCCAGCCACCGCGTGCTCTGAGCAACGTGCTCCCAGCCACCACGTGCTCTGAGCAACGTGCTCCCAGCCACCGCGTGCTCTCCACCGCGTGCTCTGAGCAACGTGCTCCCAGCCACCGCGTGCTCTGAGCAACGTGCCAGCCACCGCTTGCTCTGAGCAACGTGCTCGCAGCCACCGCGTGCTCTGAGCAACCTGCTCCCAGCCTGCTCTGAGCAACGTGGAGCAACGTGGTGCCAGCGTGTCAGCACCGTCTCAGAGCAATGCACGGTGGTGCCCCAAAGCGAGCGGCCCGTTTCCCTGAAGGAAACGGGCCGCATCCCCTGCAGTGAGCAGACCGTGTGCTCAGCTCACCGGAGTCGCCTCCGCTGGCTTGGCAGGGTCGGGCTGCGACAGGTCGAGCTTGATCTGGCTCCCCTCGACGAGCGCTGCGCGAAGCACCTCGTCCATCCGGCTCACGCCGATGAACTCCAGCTCCTGCTGGATCTCCGCCGGCACCTCCTCGAGGTCTGCCACGTTCCGCTCCGGCAGGATCACGCGCTTGACGCCCGCCCGGTGCGCCGCGAGGACCTTCTCCTTGATGCCGCCCACCGGCAGCACCCGCCCCCGCAGCGTGATCTCACCCGTCATCGCCACGTCGGCGCGCACTCGCATGCCCGTCAACAGCGACACCAGCGCCGTCATCATCGTCACACCCGCGCTCGGCCCGTCCTTGGGCATCGCGCCGGCGGGGATGTGGATGTGGATGTCGTGCTTGTCGAGGAAATCCTCGGGGATGTCGAGCTGCTTGGCCCGCGTGCGCACGAAGCTCATCGCGGCCTGCGCGCTCTCCTTCATCACGTCGCCGAGCTGACCAGTGAGCTGCAGCTTGCCCGAGCCGTGCATGCGCGTCGCCTCGATGAAGAGGATCTCTCCGCCCACGCTCGTCCACGCCAGGCCCGTCGCTACGCCCGTCTCTGCGGTGCGCTCCGCCACATCGCTGATGAAGCGCGGCGGGCCGAGGAAGGGCCTGAGGTCGTCCTCACCGTCCACCTTGAACGGTCCCGGGTTGCCCTCGGCCACCTTCACCGCGAGGCCGCGGATCACGGTCGCGATCTGACGCTCGAGGTTTCGCACGCCCGCCTCGCGGGTGTGGTGATCGATGACGTCCTCGAGCGCCTTCGTCGTGATCTCGATCTGATCCTTCTTGATGCCGTGCTCCTCGAGCTGCTTCGGCAGGAGGTGGCTCTTGGCGATATCGAGCTTCTCCTTCCGCGTGTAGCCGGGGATCTCGATGATCTCCATGCGGTCGCGGAGCGGCGCCGGGATCGTGTCCCCCACGTTCGCCGTCGCGACGAACATGACCTTCGAGAGGTCGTACGGGATCTCGAGGTAGTGATCGGCGAACGTGTCGTTCTGCTCGGGATCGAGCACCTCGAGCAGTGCGGCGGCCGGATCGCCGCGGAAGTCGTGACCGATCTTGTCGATCTCGTCGAGCATGAAGACGGGGTTGATCGTCGCGCCCTTCTTCATCCCCTGGATGACCTGACCCGGGAGCGCACCGACATACGTGCGACGGTGACCGCGGATCGCCGCCTCATCGTGAACGCCGCCGAGCGACACACGCACGAACTTGCGGCCGAGCGAGCGCGCGATGGAGCGGCCGAGCGAGGTCTTGCCGACGCCAGGCGGACCGATGAGGCAGAGGATCGGCCCCTTCTTGTCTCGCTTGAGCTTGCGGACTGCGAGGAACTCGACGATGCGCTTCTTGACCTTGTCGAGGCCCGAGTGGTCCTCCTCGAGGACCTTGCGCACCTCCGCGATGTCCATGTTGTCCGTGGTCTCCTTCGACCACGGGATGTCGAGGATCCAGTCGATGTAGGTCCGAACGACCGTGTATTCGGCCGAGCCCACCTGCATCGAGCGCAGGCGCTTGAGCTGCTTGCGCGCGACCTGCTCGGCCTCGTTGGGCAGGTTCGCCTTGGCGATGCGCTCGTCGAGCACGTCCAGGTCGCCCTGATCGCCCTCTTCTTCCCCCAGCTCTTCCTTAATCGCCTTGAGCTGCTGGCGGAGGACGTACTCGCGCTGGTTCTTGCCCATCTCCTCTTTGATCTGCGAGTTGATCCGCTCGCGCATCTTGAGGATCTCGAGCTGACGCGTGAGGAGGCGGAGCACCTTGCGGATGCGCTCCTTCACGTCGAGCGTCTCGAGGAGCTGCGCCTTCTCGTCGACCGGCGCATCGAGGTTGCCCGCGACGAGGTCCGCGAGCGCGCCCGGCTCCTGCATCGAGTCCACGAGCGAGCCCGCCTCCCGCGGGAGCTCCGGCATCATCTGGATCACCTGCTTGGCGATGTCGCGCAGGCTCATCGCGAGCGCCTCGGTCTCCACATCCTCGGCCTTCGGTACGTCGAGCCGCGACGTGCGTGCTTTGAGGTACGGGTCGTTGCCCGTCACGCCCTCGAGGCGCACGCGCACGAGCCCCTGCAGGATGAGCGAGTAGTTGCCGCTCGAGTGCTTGAGGGCCTTGAGCACGCGGGCCGCGACGCCGACCGGGAACAGATCCGGACCGCCCGGATCGTCGACGTTCGGATCGCGCTGCGCGAAGATCGCGATCACGGGCGAGCCGAGGTTGTCGAGGTCCTCCACGAGGGCGACCGACTTCTCGCGGCCCACATCGAAAGGCGCCACGGCGCCGGGGAAGAGGACTGCGTTGCGGATCGGCAGGACCGGGAGCTCGTCTCCGAACGAGAGATCCTGATCGGTGACTTCGTGGGTCTTGTCGTCTTCGTCGGCCATGTTCGACCTCGGCGCGGGCGGCGCCCGGCAAGGAAAAGAGGGTCCGGGGTCCGTGCGTGTAGCGCGCGAAACAGCGGGATCGCTAGAGAAAACGACTCTAGACGTCCATCCCGCCCACCGCAAGCGCGGGGGCCTCGACGGGCGACGAGGATCCCGCGACCGCGCGGGCGATCTCGCTGAGGTCTCAGGCGTGAGCCAGACGCGCCGCGCGACGACGGGACGTGATCGCCCACATGGCGATGAGGACCCAGCCGAGCGCCGACGCTGCCAGGGGCCAGCGGGGCGCGTGGTAGCCGATCGCGACGTGGTGATCGCCCGCAGGCAGGTGAAGGCGCATGAGCCCGTTGCGACGCCGAGCGAGGTACGCGCCCTCAGGCGCCTCGTCGAGCGCCCAGCGCTGCGCATAGGAGACAGCCAGCATCACGTCGTGATCGCGCGACGCGTGCGTGACGTCGAAGGTGATGGTCCCATCGCCCAGAGCCACCGGCCCGACATGAGCCGCCGCGTCATCGCTCCGAGCGAGCCCGGGCCGCGGTCGCCGTAGGATCGTGAAGCGCCCAGCGGCGCCGACGACGCGGTACTCGGGTGTCCAGCGCCGCATCACGTCCGTCGAGCTGCGGTCCACGAGCACCACGAGCTCCGCGCCGAGATCGTCGAGGCGCTCGTCGATGGCGCCGCGGGTCGCATCGCTCACGCCCTCGCCCGCCACCGGACCTCCGAAGCTCGTGAGCCAGCCGTCGGTGGCGAAGGGCACGAGCGAGTAGTAGCTGCCGACGGCGTGCACCCCTGCGCGCGCGGGCAGGAGCGCGAGCGGGTGGCCTCCGCCCAGCGGTGGCGCGGCGATCCCGTGCGTGTTCTGCACGTAGACGCGCCCCTCGACGCTCGGCGCGAGGCGGCCGACCTGGGCGAAGACGCCCTGGACCTCCTCGTAGGACGAGTCCGCGGAGTTGCCGGCTTCCATCCCCAGGAGACGTGCGCGGTGGCTCGCCCAGGAGAGACAGAGGACGCCTGCGACGACGACGAGCGCGATGGAGCGACGCGCGTCGAGACGGAGTCGGGGTACGGCGGCGAGGGCCGCAAAGAGCAGGAGCGAGCGCGTGACGACCATGATCCGCCACGGGATCGGGCCGAAGATGTGGCGGTAGCGCATCGTCGCGATGTGGGCGACGACGAAGAGGACGACGACCATGGTGCCGACGGTGGTCGCGAAGAGGGCGCGCTCGCGGGTGTCGAGACGCGACATGCGGAGGAAGGAGATCGCGGCGGCGAGAAGGAGCAGGAGGTCGGGCAGCTCGGGCGTGCGGTACGCGATCACCGAAGCGGGATCGAAGGCTTCCTCGAGCCACGGACGGAAGAAGATCTGGAAGTTGGGCCAACCGAGGGACACCACGGGCTGGATGTCGTGCGTGTCGATGGAGAGGGCAGCGGCGAGCCAGTAGGCCGCGCTGGCGACAGCGCCGAGCGCGGCCGCGGTGCCGATGCCCACCACGGCGCGACGCTCCTCGGGTCCGAGGACGACGAGGCTCACGCAGCGGACCAGCACGAGCGCGACGACCGCGTGGATCGCGAACGTGTGGGTGAGACCGATGCCGGCGACGAGTGCGGCGATCTGAGCTCCGATGCGACCATCGAAGGGCTCGTGCAGCCGATCGACGAGCACGAGGAACAGGGCGATGGCGAGGCCGAAGGTCCACATCCCGGTGAGGACCCCGCTCGGGCCGGTGACGAGGAGGCTCTGGGTCTGGACGGCGACGCCGGCGAGCAGAGCGATGGCTGGCGTCGTGCGGCGCCGGCCGACCTCGAAGGCCACGAGACCGAGGGCGATCTCCGTGCCGGTGACGAAGGCGCAGTAAGCGACCCAGGCGGGCACCCCGAGGCGGACGACGAGGGCGAGCAGGCCGTACCAGAGGGGGGAATGCAGGACGCCCAGGGGAAAGCCCGCGAAGGCGAGATCGCTCCAGCCGCTCGAGGTGCGGGAGAGATCGATGGCCTCTGCGATGTGGGGGGCGTGATCGCCGAGAAGCAGCCAGCCCCCGCGCCAGAGCGGGACCGTGAGGATCACCGAGACCGCGACTGAGATTGCGCGGCAGAGACCGACGGCTGCGCGCAGCCTCGGGGTGGTCGGGGTCTGGGACATCGGAACGGAGGGCGCGAGCGTAGCGGAGGACGGCCGCGGAGCACGAACGCATCTGCTCGCGTCTGCTCAGAGCAAGCGATCGCGCGTCTGCTCAGAGCAAGCGATCGCGCGTCTGCTCCGAACGCATCTGCTCGCGTCTGCTCAGAGCAAGCGATCGCGTCCAAGCGATCGCGCGTCTGCTCAGAGCAAGCGGTCGCGTCTGCTCAGAGCAATCGATCACCTCTGCTCGCATCTGCTCTGCTCGCGTCTGCTCAGAGCAAGAGATGGCGTCTGCTCGCGTCTGCTCAGAGCAAATGATGGCGTCTGCTGGCATCTGCCGGCGTTTGCTCAGAGCAAGCCATTGGCCCCTCACCGGGACGTCTCACTCGCCGCGTCGGGAGGCTCGCGCCGCCCAATCGTTGGACCGCACAGGGCCGCGACGCGTGCGTCTGTGAACAAGCTTGCTGCCTGAGGCGCGCCCCCGACTCGTGCCGCTCAAAGCCACTCGCGCGGCTCGGGGATCCATGGCGGATAGGTCCCGTCTGGAAACGGCACGAGGCCCCCAGAACGCCGGTACTCGGCAGACTGACGGCGATACAACGGCACGACCAGCACGTACGCGACGCGGTGACGTTCGACGAGATGGCGGGCACCAGCGGCGCGATCCCATCCGCGTCGTGGCTCCTTCGGAGCCGCAGTTCGTGGAGGTGACGCCGAAACGTCCCGATGTTGCGTCGCGAGCTCCACCTCCACGTGCTCACAGACGTTCTCGGCCTCCACCTCCCGCATCCGGGCGCGCAGGGCGTGGTGCTCGCGTTCCAGCCGCTCGGGATCCAGGCCTTCCCACTCCACCGGCACCCCCACCTTGACCACGGCACGACGCACGAATCGCTCGCGCTGCGATTCCTTCGCGCCACGACGCCTCCAGCTCGACTCGTCGAACCAGGCGACGCAATGCTCCTTCTTTCCCGCTGCGACGGCCGGCCAGGTGGAAAACCCCTCCCAATCCTTCAGCTGACCTACGAGGTGCGCCCGAACGGGGTTGGCTGCGCTGTAGATCCAAGCGTTGATGGTCGCCGCGGAGTCGAGCAGGGCCTTGTCGCGGTAGCGCTGTCCGAACACGGCACCGCGGCGTCCATGCAGTCTGTTGACCCAACGCGCGATGGGCGCGTGGAGGTACTGGAGGACTCGAGCGGGCCTTGTCGATGTGGTTCGAAACACGTGGTGCGGATGGTTGCCCATCAAGGTGAAGTCCAAGAGGGTGTAGTCTGGGAACTTGGCCTGCGCGCGCTCGATGATCTTCGCCACTCGGTAGTGGAGCTCGGCGCTCGGCGCGAAGAGCAACTGGTCGTCCACGGTCTTCGTCGTCACGTGGTATGTGGGACTCGGCTGCTCGGGGGTAGGGGTCGGGTGATAGCGGGGTAGAGACATGCTGGGGCAACTGCACAGCGCAGACCGGGCCTTCGATGCAGAAACGTCGAGGAAATCGCGCGCCAACTGGCGGACTGGCGGAAGGGTGGCGGCGGATTCCGCCAGGTCACCCTTCCTCATTGCCCAGGACACGCCCCTGCTCGCCAGTGCTCTGAGCACGCCCGTCCTGCTCTCGTGACTGCTCCGGGCACGAGTGGCCGGAGCCCTCATGCTCGACCACGACTCAGGGCGCGGAACCTCGTGCCTTGAGCGCGAGTACGGGGCCCTCACGAGTGCTCTGAGCACGACTCACGCCGATGCTCCGAGCACGACTCACGCCGATGCTCCGAGCACGACTCACGCCGATGCTCCGAGCACGACTCACGGCAAGTGCTCTGAGCACGACTCACTCCAGTGCTCTGAGCACGAGTCACGGGGGCGAGACGACCAACGTCCCGATCCGCGCCGACATCGCCTGATGCCCCCGCTGCTCCCCCAACTGCCGCGTCCCGTCGATGGTGTCGATCGCGATGTGGATCTCCCACCGTGACGGCACCTGGATGTCCGGCGGCACCACCACCCCCACCACGTCCCGCAAGAGCTCCCCCTCCCGCCACTCGTCCGTGTGATAGCGCCCGTTGATCGGCACGTGAATCCCATGGAAGTCCGTGGGCGGCTCCGTCGGGCCGCTGAACCACACGACCACCTTCAGGTCGTCATCCATCTCGTCCAAGCACCGGAGGAAGCACACCACACGGAACGCATCGCCCGGTCGCAGCGCCTCGTGCGGCGTCTCGCACGCCACGATGTCCAGGCGCCCCGGATACGTCAGCCCCACCGGGCTCGCCCCCGGCTGCACCGCGTCCACTCGGAACTGGTCCACGTACGCGTCGTCGCCTCGGTTCTCTCCCCGCGCGCTGTGCGCCACCCACGCCCGCAGGAGATCTCGTAGCGCCTCCGACTCCGGCGTCTCGATCACGTTCTCGAGCTCCCCCGGATCGCTCGCCAGGTCGAACGCCTGGAACGTCCCTCGCCGCACGTCCCAGATCACGCTCCGCTGCCCCCGCCGCACCTTGCGGACGTTGTTCGGGAACGGCCCATCCGGGATGAGCTCCGCGAAGATCGGCCGCGTCTCGTCGCACCCGTCGAGACAGCCGAGCAGGCTCCGCCCCGACACGGGCGCCGGCGCCCGCACCCCCGCCAGGTTGAGGATCGTCGGCATCACGTCGAGGAACGCCACCGGGCTCGCCACGCGCGCATTCGCGTGCGTCATGCCCGGCACACGCAGGAACAGCATCGACGCCAGCTGATCCTCGTAGAGCGAGCTCGCATGGAAGAACACGCTGTCGTGCTCCCCGAACGCCTCGCCGTGATCCGACGCGAGCACGATCGCCGTGTCGTCCGCCAGGCCGAGCTCCTGGACAGCGTCGAGCAGTCGCCCGAGCTGCTCGTCCGCCAGCGAGATCTCCGTGTCGTACTGCCCCACCGTGTCCGGCCCGTACCGCGACGGAAGCCCGTCCGACAGATACGGCTCGTGCACGTTCATGAGGTGCGTCCACACGAGGAACGGCCGCGTCTCGCTCCGCAGCCGCGTGAGCGCATGGATCGTCTGCTCCACCGGCTCGGGCCTCGGGCTCCGTACCACCGAGCTCTCCCGCACCACGTCGAAGCCCTGATAGAAGCCTCGCAGACGCGCGAAGTAGCTCGTGCCGATGTAGGCCTCGGTGCGGTAGCCCGCGTCGCGCAGCACCTCCGCGAACGTCGTGTTCTCGGGGAGGATCTCGGCCCAGAAGTACTGGTCTCCGCGCGCGATCTCGCTCGGATACGCGCCCGTCAACATCGACGGAATCGACAGCACGGAGCGCGACGACTGCGGCATCACCTCCGTGAATTGCGTCGCTGTGCGCGCGAACGCGTCGATCCGCGGCGAGGTGTCTCGCTCGTAGCCGTTCACCCCGAGGTGATCGCGACGCAGCGTGTCGATCGTGACGAGCAGGATGTTGAAGGGCCGCTCGCGAGCAGGCAACGCCACCATCGCGCCATCGCCCCGCGGTGCCACGTCGGGCGCTCCGTCGCCCGCGAAGCAGTCGCTGTCCACGCCGTCTCCCTCGGCATCCGCCGCACCCGGGTGGATCGCCGGATCGGCGTCGTTGCAGTCGTCGCCGCCGAACACCCACGTGTGCCCATCGCCGTCGCCATCCGCGAAGCTCGCGTAGAACGCGACGAGCCGCGCGCCGAGGAGCGAGCTCGACTCCACCGCGACGCGCGCCGGCTGAGGCGAGCCATACGTCAGGCCCGACACGATCAGCGCGCCGAGGGTCGTCGCCAGCACACCATGGCGTGCGCGCGCCGAGGCCCCGAGCCGCCGACCGAGCGCGAGCCCCGACACGGCGAAGAGCGCCAGCCCGATCGGGCCCCAGAGCACGTCGAGCGGGCGATAGACGAGCCAGAGCGTCGAGCCGCGCGTGAGGAACAGCCCGAAGCCGATCGCGATCGCGATCACCGTGAGCCACGTGCCCGGCGCTGCGAGCACGCTCCGCGACGGGTAGAGGCGCACCACCACGCCGCGCACGATCACGCGCAGGCCCGGCAGGAGCGCGACGAAGAGCACGACCATCCCAGCGAGCAAGAGGGCCGCGAGATCGTGGCGCACGAAGCGCGTGCCGAAGTCGTGCGACAGCACCGCGACCCCTGCAAAGAGGGCGCCCCACAGCGCGAGCTCCGAGAGCAGCGCGGCGGTGGCCTCCGCGTCGGGCTCGGCGAGCAGTCGAGGCGTGCGGAGGTAGCGCCGCAGCCTCGCCCAGCTCGGCACGCGCTCGAGCCACGCGGTGAGCGCTGTGACGGCGAGCGCCGCGAGGATGCCGACCGGCGCGTAGAGCGCCGCGAGGTGGAGCACCGCGACGAGTCCCGCCACGAACGAGAGCGCGCCTCCGCGTCCGAGCGCGATGACGCCGTCGATCACCCCCCATGTCGCGGCCGCAGGGCACGCGACCGCCGACAGCCAGATCCATCGCGACGCGAGCGTGCGCGCCCAGGCAGGGATCAGGCGAGCGGCGATCGAGGCGGGAGGCTGTGCTTGCGTGGGCTCCGACACGAGAGGCCGATCACTCGACCTGGATCTCGGCGAGGCCGCCGCCGTGCTGGTGCCACGTGCGCACCTCGAAGCGAACGCGGTCGACGCCCTCGATGCCGCCGAGGTCGTGGGTCACCCACGCAGGCGACGCGCTGAACTCGAACGCGCCATCGATCGAGCGTGCCTCGACGCCGTGGGCGAAGACGACCAGGCGATACTCGAGCGTCGCGCGATCGTTGTAGGGGGTGTTGTGCGTGTTGAGCAGACGGATGCGCGACACGTTGCGCGCAGGGTTGATCGTCATCTCGACCCAGCCGGCCGTGCGATCTGGAAGGAGCCACGACGTGTCGCTATTCCCGTCGAGCACGCGCGAGGGCTCGAAATCGGGCAGCTCGTTGAAGTGAGCCGACGCGCGCGCGTGCACCCCCTCGGGCGTGCGGAGCGCGAGGTAGCTCCCCACCACGGTCACGAGGCTCACCACGACCACCGTGGCGATGCGTCCGAGGCGACGGAACGTGAGCTCGCGCGGCAGGAGCGTCACCTCGGCGAGCGAGCGCGCGACGGTCGTGCGGAGGTCGGTCAGGCGATCGAAGAGATCGCCGTGCGCGGGCTGGACCTCCACGTCGAGCAGCGGCAGCGCCGTCCTGGCGAGCTCGGCCTCGATCGCTCCGAGCCGCGTCACCGCCGACGAGCCCGCGCCACGCGCAGCGAGGAAGCGTGCGAGCGCCGAGGCCGGCGCGACCGCAGTGCCCGTCGGCGAGGCGTCTCGCGGCGCGAGGGAAGACTCCGCCGGGGGAGCCCCCGCCTTCGCAGCGCCCGCCTCGGCCTTCGCGTCATCCTCTGCGGTGCTCGTGTCTTGGTCCGGTGCCTTCGCCTCGCGCTCCGCGACGTTCGTGTCGTGTCCCGAGGCCTCGGGCGTGTCGTCCAGCGCCCCGGGCGCGTCCTCCGAAGCCTTCGCGTCCTGGTTCGAAGCCTCCGCAGCGCCTTCCGGAGCGCTCGCGCCCCCTTCGGAAGCGCTCGCGTCCACTGCGGAGGCGCCATCGTCCGCCGACGTCGCCTCGGCCTCGGGGGCCTTCGCGTCGGGCTGGGCCGCGACCGACGCAGGAGCCGGCGGCACGGGGCCCTGCCCCGTCGCCTCGAGCCACGCCTCGCTCGCCTCGCGCGTCTTGTGGAGCGCGTCCACAGCGAGCCGCAGGGCCTCGGCCGGGTGCCCTGCGGCCCACAGCGACTCGGCAGCATCCGCCCGCTGCTTCGCGAGCCCCGCGCGATCGAGCACGCGCTTGCGGCCCACCTCGTCGAGGCGGGCGGCCTGGGCGGCAGCCTCCTTCAGCGTGAAGAACTCGACGACCGAGCGGACGACCACGTTGGACACGGAACCTCGCAAAAAGGAGCGGAATTCGGGCGAACGCTAGCGAGTCGCCTCGTTCACCGCAAGCGCGACACGGCCTCCGGCCGCACGCCCCCCATGCCCGTCACAGCCCATGGGCCTGGCGCCACGCGTCGCGGCGTGCGCGCAGGCGTCGATTGCGCCGGGCCTGGGCGATCGCGGGGCTCGGATCGCGATCGCGCAGCTGGATCGTGGCGAGGTCCACGTAGCCGTCCTCCATCGCGAGCGACAGCTCCACGATGCCCTCGTGCGGACGAGCGACCGGCACGTCGAGCACGCTCTCGCCGGCGGGCACGTCGAGCACACCGAGATCCTCGTCGTCGAGCGCGAGCCGAAGGCGCACGGGCGTGGGGCCCGACGGGCGTCCGCTCACCCGCAGACGAAGCCCGCCCACGTACGGGTAGCTGATGGGCAGGAGCACGCGCGCGTGATCCGACGACGGCTGCCGAAAGCGGCCCTGCGGCGGATCGAAGCCGACGCAGAGCTCGCTGTGCACGCCCACGAGATCGGCCGTGGTCAGATCAGCCTGCGCCTCGAGCGTGAGCCATCGATGGAAGAACAGCTCCGGCGTCGAGGCGTGATCCCACACCCGCGGATGCACGCCGTGGCGGATCGCGAACGGGATCGAGGCCGGCCACGAGAGCGGGTTGCCCACGGCGTTCGCGAAGCCGACCTGCACGCGCGCGGCGATGTTGGTCCAGTTGTCGGCGGTGGCGTGCGCCATGTCGCTGCGCAGGCCCACTGAGACCCCCGCGCTCCCAGCTGCGGCCCAGCCCGCGAGGAAGATCGTCGAGAAGCCGGCGAACGCCGCGGGCGCGAGGCGCGGTCGCGCCGCGATCCAGCGTCGCGCCTCGGCGAGCGCGCTCGCGATGCCGAGGGCGAAGGGCACCGTCATCGCGTCGTAGCGCCGCGCGGCGAAGCCCACGCCGCCCCACCAGTCGGCCACGCTCGCGTTGAGGTACGTCGAGATGGCGAGCACGAGGAGGAGCGGCCACGCGAGCCCGCTCGCGCCCTCGCGACGCGCCCGTAGGACGAGGCCGGCGACCGCGACGTACACGATGGGGCACCACACGAAGAGCCCGTTGGCCGACGAGAACAGGAGGTTCGCGATGTGCGGCTCGCGCAGGCGGAGGTAGTAGTCACCCTGCGGCACCATGAAGAGCTCGCCGTAGGACGACCACCACTGATAGGGCTGGAGACCAAACGCGAGCACGAGCGCGGCGACGAGCGCGAGGGCGCGGCCGAGGTGTGGACCCAGCTCGTGCCAGAGCACGACGACGCGACGCTCGTCGACGCTCCTCGCGTGTCGATCGAAGCATCGACGCCACGGCCCCGTGTCGATCCAGTACCAGAGCGGGAGGATCCCGAGCACCACGTTCTGCGGACGCGCGAGCATCGCGAGCCCGAGCGTGAGGCCCATCCACACGAAGCCCGACGTGCGCGGCGGCGCATCGCGGGTTCGCTCGCGGATCCACGCCCACACCGCGAGCCCCGAGAGAGCGCCCGAGGCCGCGTGACCGTACGAGAGCATCACGGTCGCGTAGTAGACGATCGGCCCGCCCACCATCGACCCCACCGCCGCGAGCGCGGCGGCGCCGTCGTCGGAGACACGACGCGCGACCAGGAACGAGATCACGAGCAGGAGCAGGCCCGCGAAGACGCTGCCGCGAACGGCCCGCTCCGGCAGCGCGCCGATGCAGGCATTGGCGATGTGCGGGTCGTCGCTCGCGAGCGCGGGGTGGCCCGTGATCACGTCGAAGAGGAGGATGGGCACGAAGAAGATGGAGGCGCCCGGGCTCCACTGGTTCATCGCCGCGCCATGCGGCATCTGCGCCATGCCCCAGGGATCGGGGCAGGTGACGTAGTCGTTCGCGAAGTCGACGTCGTGGTCGAAGACGATCGAGCGCGCCCAGAGATACGTGTAGTAGCCATCGCCGTGCACCGCAGAGGACTGCGGGTTTCCGATGGCGAGCGCGAGCAGCGTCACGACGCCCACGAGCAAGCCGAGCCAGCCTGCGCGCGTCACCGTGCGTCCTTCGAGGGTCATCGCGCGCGGGAGGCTACACCATGCGCACGCGCGCGCCCGTGCTCCGAGACCGCCCGGCCGAACGCTCCGGCGGAGCCTCGCTCTTCGTCCGCGCGACGGGTGTCGCGGGCGGGCCTCTCGACGTGACTTGGAGTCGGAGCGGCGGGTGGTAGTGTCGCCGCGATGTCCACGCGAAAGGGCGCCCGCGCCGCATGAGGCTGCCGGATGCGATGGCGCGGCTCGTGGCCGATCGCGAGCGACGCGCGTGGATGCTCGTCGCGCTCGCGCTGATCGCGGCCGCGGTGGCACGCGTGGGCTCGGTGAGCTGGGACGCCCCCTTCCGAAACCATCCCGACGAGCTCGGCTTCGTGATGTGGGTCGCCGCGCACGCCGAGTGGAACGGCTTCGTGCACGGCTCCTTCGAGCCCACCGTCACGACCTACGGTCCGCTCGTGTACGAGCTCGCGCTCGCGACCAAGTGGGCGATCTCGGACGCGAGCGCCGCCTCGGACGCGGCGCACACCGTGGCCGACGGCTGGGCCTACCTCAACGTGCTCGACGATCCGGCGCGCACACCGCTGACCATGAACGAGTGGATCCACGCGATGCGGCTCGTGTCGGCGTGGCTCGGTGTGCTGACGGTGCTGGTGCTCGCGCGCGCCACGCGCCGCCTCGCGGGGCCCGAGGCTGCCGCGCTCGTGGCGTGGCTCGCGGCCCTCGCGCCCGGCCTCGTGCAGGTCTCGCACTACTACACGCCGGATGGGCTGCTCCTGCTCTTCGAGGTGCTCTTGCTCGACGCAGCGAGCCTGCTCCTCGATCGCCCGAGCGCCGCGCGCGCCTCGTACGCCGGCCTCGCCATCGGGCTCGTGCTCGCCACCAAGATGACGGGCGCGCTCGCGGCCCTGCTCGTGCCGTGGACGATCTACGCGCGTGCGGAGCACGGGCCCGACGCGACGGGCCCGGGCGCGCTCCTTCGCGCGTGCTTCGCGCGGCCCACGTGGATCGCAGTGCTCGTGTCGATCGCCACCTACGCGGTGCTCTGCCCGTGGGCCGTGCTGCGCGGGCCCGACTACTTCACGAGCGGAGGGGGCCCGACCTCGGGCTCGTTCATGATCCGCACCCTCTACGAGACCCACTTCGGCTTCTACGACTGGCGCTTCGCGTATCAAGACCACCCGCGCGGCGTGTCCTATGTGACCTGGCTCTTGCCCTATGTCCTGGGCGCGCCGGTGGTGCTCGCAGGCCTCGCCGGCCTCTTCACGAACGAGCGTCGCACGCGCCTCGTGGCGTGGGGCCTCTTCGCACCGACCCTCGCGTTCGTGTCCGGCTGGACCGTGATCACCATCCGCTACGCCCTCCCGCTCGCGCCTCCCCTCCTGCTCTCGGCGGCCGCATGGCTCGCGCACCTCGCGACCACCCCACGCGCGGTGCCCGTTTCCTCGCTCCGCATGCTCCGACTTCCCGTGCTGCGAGATGCAGGCCTCCGCTCGGTGGGCTTGGCGTTGCTCACGCTGGTGCTCGCGGCCTCGCTCACACGCGGCCTGGCCTGGTCGCTCATGTTCGCCGAGGACGATCCCCGCACCCGCGCCTCGCAGTGGATCGCGAGCCACGCCGTCGATGGCGACGTCGTCGCCGCCGAGGCCGACTACCCGTACACGGCCCCGCTCGGCTCGACGAGCGAGACGACGGGGCCGGTGCCCTACCCCATGCCACGCCTCCTCGTGCGTCGACTCTTCGCGGGCGCCGAGCTCGGTGGCGACGTGCCTCCGCACCTGCGCCGCACGCTCTCGAGCGCGCGCTACCTCGTGGTGAGCGGCTGGTTCGCGAGCCGCGCGCGGAGCCACATCGCGGGCCTGGTCGCGCCGGAGCAGGCGAGGTTCTATCGCGCGCTCTTCGCGGGACAGACGGGCTTCACGGAGGTGGCGCGCTTCGAGCGCACGCCGCGCCTCGGACCGCTCGTGTGGGACGAGTCGGACGAAGAGCAACTCGCTGTGTGCCTGGATCACTGCCCCGTGTGGATCTTCGAGCGCAGAGGCGACTACGTGAGCCCGTTCCCGAGCCCTTCCTCCGAGTAGCTGGCTAGAGAGCACCGATCCATTTGATTCCCCCAGGAATCAAATGGATTCGGGGCTCTTGGGGGAGTGGGGCCCCGACGAATTCACCTCGGCGGGGCGAGGGGACACGCGTCCCCTCGGAAAACACAGACTAGAGCAGCGATTCGAATGAATCGGTGCTCTAGGGGCTCGATCCACCGGCGCACGAGCGGGAGACGCGGGCGGCGAGGCCCGCTGGAGGCTGCGCGGCGAGGAACGCTGCCGCCTCGCGACGCGCGGTCTCCACCTCCCCGACGTCGCAGAGCGCGAGGATGCGCAGGCCGCGTCGCTCGGTGGCGAGCGCCCCGCGTGGAAAGAGGCGCGCGTGCTGTTCGAGCAGCGTGAGCGCGCCGCGCGCGTCGCCACGCTGCGCGGCCGCGTGCGCCTCGCGCAGGAGCTCCGTCTCCCTCTCGATCGCCGAGAAATCGGGCTCGACCGGCGGGCGTTCGACGTGCTCCACCGGGGGACGCTCGGCCGTCGTG